>DASYFQ010000184.1:0-2827 GCA_036498345.1 Steroidobacteraceae bacterium | reverse complement strand
AATCAAAGTCGGTGAAGGGCAGCCGTTTTTGCCAAACGACGCGCTTAAGGGACATACTGGACGCCAGCGCCGCACACGGCCCGACCGCCCAAAACCGACCGAGTAAATGCACCTTATGCGCGTGGCGAAAGGTTTACTCTCCACGGATGAGGTCCCGGCTCGCAGCGGGCGTTGCGGTGAATCCGGATCGACCTTAATGGCTGTGGCGCTTTTCCACGGCTCGATGTCAAGGAGTCGTGCGGCCGCCACCTCGGCACCCGCGAAATCGCGATCCGGCCGTGCGGCGGAAACGGAAAACGCGCCACGCCCTCTGCGACAAGCCTGTCCCAGACCCACTGCCGCGCGGCGCTCTTGTCAGCGAAGTCCCGGGCCATGACGGAAAGTGGAGCAGCGCGTCCTGGCGACAGTCAAGGACGCAATCTGCTTGATGAAAAACGTCGCGAGAGATCCTCGCCTCGCGGACGTCTCACTCGTCGCTTGATCCCGACACGCGGCGCCGACACCTGTACGTGTCATGAGTGTCGATCCTCATCGACGTCGGTGCCGGCGTTGGCCGATATCGCGGCTCGCAGCCGCGCGCGAAGACCTCGAGGCTCAGGGACCGAAAGTTCGCAGACTCTTCGCTGGAGGGAAACGGATTCGAACCATTGGTCCCCGGCGATATGCGCATGCGCCTGGCGCGAGACGACCAGGTGAAATGGTCGACCCGGTTATCCGAATCGATCCGGGCGATGCCGACGCCGAGATTGCACATGTTTGCGAAGTCCGACCGGGGAGCCCCTCTGATGGATGCCATCGCGAACGCCATATAACGTGCCGCATTATCCAGGATGTCGGACGCGACTGGCGGAGCGAGGTGCTCAACCCGATCGTACCTTGGTCAAAAGAAGCCGACCCAGAAGTCGTCGGGGAGTGAAGGTACACCTTCCGCCGTCACGCGCCGCCGCAGCCAAGCTTGCGAAGCCCCTCGGCGATGTAGCGCTCGAGCCGTATGCCCATGAGATATCCGGACTGCGCCGCCGGCGGGATGCGGCGCGTGCGCCGCAATGTGGCCTCGAAACTCAATAACGGCCGCTGTACCAGCCAAATAAGGGCTATGAGCTCGCGTCGTGCGTCGGGCGAAAGCTGCGCGATTGCGACCTCGAGGCGGCGACGCTCCTCGCTCTCGAAGGCCGCAAGGTCGACATCACCTGGGAGGCGCAAGAGCGTACCGTCCGGGGGCGCCCCGTTTGGGCGCGCCCCTCGCCCGATGCCGAGATATTGGGCCATCGCCTGCTCGTCGCGGCTGCGTCGCCGCGATACCTCGGCAAACGCGAGCGCGTCTTCTGGTCGAAGCGCCTGGAGCATGCTGTTATCGTATTTGGAGTGTCGACGCGCAGCGCTCAAGCAGGCGCGGCCTCGCTTCGGCGATGTAGAGTTTCGATCCTAGCCTTCATCTCGGCGCGCGGCCAGTCTTCGAGCAGCCAGTCGGGCAACGAGTCGCCGGGCACGGCATACGCGATCCGTCGCGGATCTCTGTCACATCGGCGGCTTGATCCCGTCCTTCTCGAGTGCTGTCAGCGGTGCTTGGGCAGTCGTGAACGCCGTCAGTCTCTACGTCGAACGCGGACAACGCACATTTCAGTCGGTCCACGTGGAAGCCGCCCAGCGCGTCGCGATGCTTGCGCGCCAGGCAGGCGTGGAAACGCTCGTGCATATCTCCGGAATCGGCGCGGACGCGGGGTCGGCCTCTCCTTACATCCGTAGCCGCGGTAGGGGAGAGGCAGCTGTGCTTGATGCCTTTCCCCCCGCCAAGTTGATCCGTCCGGCTGTCATGTTCGGACCAGGCGATGCGTTCCTGACGCCGCTGTTGACAAGGTTGCGGCACATGCCGGTATTTCCGATGTTCGGCAGTGGAGAAACGAGGCTGCAACCTGCCTATGTGGAGGATGTCGCTGAGGCAATAGCTCGTGTATTGCGGGCGCCGGCCGCGCGCCAGCTGTATGAGTTGGCTGGGCCGCGCGTTTATACTTATCAAGAATTGCTAAGAACCATTGCTGCCAGCGCGGGTATCAGGCCGTTCCTGGTCCCGTTCCCGTTCAGCTTGTGGCATGTCATTGGCTTCGTCTCAGAAACTCTGCCAAGTCCGCCGATCACCAGAAATCGAGGTCGAATTGATGGGGCAAGACAACATCCCGGAGACGGACGCTCCAGGTTTTGAGGCCCTACAGATTTCGCCTCAGGCGATTGAAAATATACTTCCGCAGATGCTGCAGACGGCGAGGGAGAAAGCAGAAGCATGAGCCCACATGCGTTGAATGACCGACGACGGTTTAGATGGCGACCATGAGGACGTCGGGCACGGGCTCGCGGCCGAGGTCGGTTTCGACAAAACCGCGCATTGCCACCGAATCGTACAGCAGAAACGCGATGGATCTTGAGGAAAAAGAACTTAATATGCGCCAAGATCGCCGGGGCCATCCCCCGGCATTCAATGAACCCGAAGAGGATGCGATATTGAGCCGTCACCCAACGTTCCGCGATCCCGACGACGAGCCAGAGGAGCCCGACATGCCGGAGACGGGAGAGACGAAACCCGCCGAGGCACTCGTCAACGACTTGGAAGCACGCCTGTTCAAAGGGCGCAAGGTCATGGTGTTCGGCCAGATCACTGACAAGCTGGCACGCGACGTCGTGGCCCGGATACTGGCGCTCGTCGACGAATCCGCGAAGCCGATCCAGATCTATGTCAATTCGCCCGGAGGTCATGTCGAGTCGGGTGACTCGATCCATGACATCATCAAGTTTGTGCGTTCCAGCGTGCCGATCTACATGATCGGTACCGGCT
>DASYFQ010000183.1:0-4865 GCA_036498345.1 Steroidobacteraceae bacterium | reverse complement strand
ATCGAGCCGGGATCCCTGATCGAGGTTTTCACTGCGCCAGAGGTAGAGCGCGAGCAGCGGCTCCTGGCCGGTCTGCATCGCGTGCGGCTCATATCGCGCATGGTGGATCACGCTCCCGGGCAAGCGTTCACGCCAGCGGTCCTGCCCGTGTTTCCACGCCGCCTTGCCGGCGAGCGGCACATAGATCTCGTCCGCCTCGTGCCTGTGGGCCGGGTAGGTGACGTGTGGCCCCAGCAACAACATTCCGCAAGCGAGGTGCTTGCTCGGCACGGGGCCGGTGAGCCCTGCGAATTCGGTCCATCCATAGTTCTCGTAGAATTGCGCGCCCACCGTGGCAACCGAGTAGCTGCGGCGCCAGGCGAGCGACGGGGCAGCCGCGACCAAGGCGTTGATCAGCGGGGCGCTGAACGTCGACGCGGATTGTTGGACGCGCGGTAACCAGCGCAACACGGGAACCGATGAAGGCGGGACGATGCGCCGCTCCGACGGCGCAGGCCATTTTTTGAGGAACGGGGTCAGCTCGGGTGCGTGCAGGCCGGTCAGAAGCGCTCGAGCCTTGGCGAGAAGGTCGTCCGGCGCCTGATTCGACGCGTGCGACGAGCGGACTGCAACAAGTGCCGCCACGCCCATTACTTGCCGGAGCAGATGGCGTCGCACGGGATCGGTCATGAACGCAGGGTCGGGCATTGAGCTGATGCGAGTGTACAACGCCGTAGGGCCGGGCGGTGGCCGGGTGGCGGGATGCAGCGGGACATCCGGCCGCGCGGGATATGCCCCCGGGGACGGGACGCTGTATCCTGGACGCTAGGCTCTACACCCATGATGGTTCAACAGCAACGCAAGCATCTGATAGGCGGCATCGCGCTGCTTTTGGCGGCCGGCAGCGCGCAGGCGGTCGAGTGCGCGAGCAACGCATTGAACGGCGGGACCGTCACCGTCTGTCGAGTCGACCTCGTGCACGAGCAACTGAAGCTCTTCTGGCGCGATGACGCCGGTCAACCGTACGGCGGATTTTCTGCACTGCATGACGCCTTGGCCAAGCACGGCAAGAGCCTTGAATTTGCAATGAATGGCGGGATGTACCAACCAGACCTGTCGCCGGTAGGCCTATTCGTTGCGGAGGAGCGCGAACTGGTTCCGCTGAATCGTCATAAGGACTCCGGCAATTTTTCTCAGCAACCCAATGGCGTATTTCTGGTGGATGGCCACGGCGCGCGCGTGGTCACGACCGATGAATACGGGCAAGAAAAGCCTAAGCCGCTCCTTGCGACGCAATCAGGACCGATGCTCGTCCACCAAGGAGAACTGACCACATCGCCGGTCATGAACCCTTCGTCACAGTCGCGACGCATCAGGAACGGTGTCTGCGCACCCTCTCCCAACAGCGCGGTGTTCGTCATCAGCGAGTCGCCGGTGACTTTCCATGAGTTTGCCGTGTACTTCCACGAGTCGCTCGGCTGCAGCGAGGCCCTGTATCTCGACGGATCGATATCGAGCCTCTATGCCCCGCGGCTTGGGCGAGCGGACCATTGGTCGACCATGGGACCCATCATTGCGGTGACCAAGTGAGAGATTTGGGTGGTCAAAAACTCATCACATGAGTGCAAGCGACTGAATCACGATGACGTTTGGGCGACATGTCGCAGGTTGTGCACAGGCTTATCCCCCGGGATTGGGGATAGCGGCGATGCGCGCCGCTCCACCCGCGCGCTAAATCGCGGGAGTGTCGCAGGCGCGCCCTGTCTCCGCGCTATTTTTTCGAGCCCAGCAGCGCGAATGCCGCGCCTTGCGGGTCGGCGGCCTGGAGGATCCAGCCTCCGCCCGGCACTTCCTGCGGGCCGTTCGTGATCTTGCCGCCGCCATCGCTGACGCGTTTGGCTGCTGCGTCGATATTCCCGACAGTGAAGTAATACAGCCAGAATCGAGCCGCCTGCGCCGCCGGGCTGTTGAACATGGCGCCCACAGGCGCGCCGCCGATCGTGAATAGTTGATAGGTTCCCATCGGCCCCATGTCCATGGCGTCGCCCTTGAGCCAACCAAACATGGCGTTGTAAAAATCGAATGCTTTCGGTGCATCGTTGGTGTGCAACTCGTGCCAACCGATGTGTCCCGGTTCGCTGGAAACGACGCGCTCGCCGGGTTGCGTCGGCTTGAACAGATTGAACATCGCGCCTTGTGGATCGGCCACGACAGCGAAACGGCCGACGTTGGGAATGTCTGCGGGTGCGGCATAGATCTTGCCGCCCAAGCTTTGCACCTTGGAAGCGGCGCCATCGACGTCCTCGACGCTGATGTAGCTCACCCAGCTCGGCCTCATCCCCTGCTGGGCCGCATCCTTGGCCAGACCCCACATGCCGCCGACCTGCGTGTCGCCGGCGCGGAGCAGCGTGTAAGTCATGCCGGGCATGGACACATCCTCGGTCTTCCACCCGACCACCTTGGTATAGAACGCCTTCGCCGCTGCGACGTCGCTGCTCATCAATTCATACCAAACGAAGGAACCTTGTGTAACAGCCATGACTGCCTACCCCTTGTGGACCTTGGACACGTAGGCTAGCACTTCGATAGAGTTGGGCAAAATCCGTTGCCCGGCGATGCTGTCGTCTATCGCTGCCACAACGTGACGAGCACGTAAACCAAGGTGATGACGGTAAAGCCCACGTGCCCAAGGCGGGATTGGACCAATAGGTCGTCTGACTGGGGTAGGAAGGGCGGAGCGAGTCGAACGATTGCGGTGAGAAAGAGCATCTGGGATCGACCTTGGCAATTGCGAACTCTAACGATAAACGCGTCGTTCATCAAAAGCGTGATTTGACTCGCAACTTCCGGATGCCGCCGTACGATTACGCCGATTTGACCGGCAACGCGGCGGCGACACCGGTGTGGACCTGCATGTGCGGGCGAATCGCTGCCCGGCGGGCAGGGTAAACACCAGAACCATAAAAAAGGCCCCGAACTCTTTCGGGTCCGGGGCCTACATCTTTAGATACTTCTTATTATTCTATTCGGCTGCTTCTGTGTCCCCCGCCGGTACTGCATCATCTGAGTCGCCCACTCCACCGCTCACATCCATGAAGCTTCGGCGGCGGGTGTCATCAAACGCACGTCGGCGTCGCGCATGATACGCGAACCCGGTGCCGGCGGGAATGAGGCGGCCCACAATGACGTTTTCCTTCAGGCCGCGCAGGTCGTCCTTCAGGCCTCGCACGGCTGCTTCGGTAAGGACGCGCGTCGTTTCTTGGAACGACGCCGCCGAAATGAAGGACTCGGTCGCCAGGGAAGCCTTGGTGATGCCCAACAACATGGGTTCCCAGGTGGACTGGTTCTTTCCCTCGGCCTTTTGCTTCGCAATGACATCGAGCAGCCGGCCGCGATCCATCTGTTCGCCCCGAAGCAGTGCAGAATCGCCGGTATCCAGTACCTCGATTTTACGTAACATCTGCCGCACGATGACTTCGATGTGCTTGTCGTTGATCTTCACGCCCTGTAGGCGATACACGTCCTGAATTTCGCGGACCAGGTAATTCGCCAAGGCCTCGACGCCCTGTAGCCGCAATATGTCATGCGGGTTCGGCTCGCCGTCGGCGATGACTTCGCCCTTCTCGACTTGTTCGCCTTCGAACACATTGAGATGGCGCCACTTCGGGATCAGCTCTTCGTACTTGTCCGACCCTTCGTTGGTGATGATCAAGCGTCGCTTGCCCTTGGTTTCCTTGCCGAAGCTCACCGTACCGCTGACTTCCGCCAGAATCGCGGAATCCTTCGGTTTGCGTGCCTCGAACAGATCGGCCACCCGCGGCAGACCGCCGGTGATGTCGCGAGTCTTCGAAGACTCCTGCGGGATACGCGCGATGACGTCGCCCACCGACACCTTGGAACCGTCCTCGAGGCTCACGATGGCCCCCGCGGGCAGCGCATAGACCGCCGGAATATCCGTGTTGGCGAAGGTGACTTCCTTGCCCTTGGCGTTGGTCAGGCGCACGACAGGACGCAGGTCCTTGCCGCCGGAACCGCGCTGCTTCGGATCGAGAACTACGGTGCTGGTGAGGCCGGTGACATCGTCCACCTGGGTCGTGACGGTAATGCCGTCGACGAAGTCGGAGAACTTGATCATGCCCGCCACTTCCGTGACCACGGGGTGAGTATGCGGATCCCAATTCGCGACCGACTGACCGGCCGCGACCACGTCCGCATCGTTCACGGTGATGGTGGCGCCGTACGGAATCTTGTAGCGCTCGCGCTCGCGGCCGAACTCGTCCACCACGCCCAACTCGCCCGAACGCGACACCGCGACTAGGTGCCCCTTCTCATGGCGCACGGTCTTGATGTTGTGCAGGCGAATGGTGCCCTTGCTCTTGACTTCGACGCCGTTGGCCGCTGCCGCTCGGGAAGCCGCGCCGCCGACGTGGAAGGTACGCATGGTGAGCTGGGTACCGGGCTCGCCGATCGACTGCGCCGCGATGACGCCCACCGCCTCGCCGATATTGATACGGTGACCGCGGCCGAGGTCTCGGCCGTAGCACTGGGCGCAGACGCCATAGCGCGTCTCGCAGGTGATGGGCGAACGCACCATGACCTGGTCGATACCCATCTTTTCCAATAGTTTGACCAGCTTCTCGTCGATCAACACGCCGGCCTTGACCAGCACCTCGCCGCTGGCAGCCACTACCACATCTTCGGAGACTACGCGGCCCAATACACGCTCGCCCAAGCCTTCGACCACGTCGCCGCCTTCGACGATCGGGGTGATCGACAGGCCGTTGGTCGTACCGCAATCGATCTCGGTGACCACCAAGTCCTGTGCCACGTCGACCAAACGGCGTGTGAGATAGCCGGAGTTGGCCGTCTTCAATGCCGTATCGGCC
>DASYFQ010000182.1:0-32675 GCA_036498345.1 Steroidobacteraceae bacterium | reverse complement strand
ACCCGGAGGCGGCAGAGCGCTTCAATAAGGCAGAACGTGAGTTCGTCAACTCTGATCGCGGCAAACAGAAGATCCAGAAAGGCGCACAGGTGCGCCCCGAAGAGGAAGCCGACCTGGCAAAAGCGGAGCAGCGCGGTCGCGAGCGGGCGAAAGAAGACGATACCGATGCCTCCGCAGGACGTATGAAGGATCGCTGACAGCGATCTTCCTCAGCGTCACACGCGCCGAGCTCTTTTATCGAGGCGGCAATTTCATCGAGATTGCCGCGAGCGTGACCACAGGTTGCCGCAAGCGCGACCGGACTTGCCGGATGAGCGGAAATCAGTCCGCGATCATGTGCAGCGCAACGATGACCATGACCACACCGGCAATTAGAGTGGCTCCGGCAGTGAGCAGAGCCGCCCACTGAGAGCGGGCGGCGGCAAGCGTCTCGAGGGTGGCCAGCCGAAGCTCTGCATCGCCACGCCACGTACGGCGCACCGTCGCGCAGCCGATGACGAGCGCCGCGAACGGTAGCGCCACCAGGAAAACATCGCGGCCAAGGATCGGTCTGGCGCTGAACCACTCAACTAGGCGCCGGGCCGTTTGTGCCGGTTCAAACGGGGCGGGCTGAATGTTCCGTACGAACAGCGCAGTCATGAACAGAGCGGCAGGCAAGATGAGCAGCAACTCGATGATGGCGATGGCGCGCTCAATCCCTTTCATAATAACTTTGTAATCCAAAGTACTTCTCATGTCAAACCTACTGCGCTGGCAAGCCAGCCGGATCGTGCGGCTGCCAAGGAAGTGACATCTCGGCTCGCGGCGCTGCAATCGCCGGCGGAGTGAGCCACAATGCTGCCTTCGGAAAGGAGTCTGGATCAGAAAGGAGTTGGGATGCGTATGAATATCCGCCTGACGGCGCTGCTGATAGCCGCGAGCATTACTGCCCCCGCCCTCGCCGACGAGGGAATGTGGACCTTCGACAATTTCCCCGCAGCCAAGATGCGCGCGAAATACGGCTGGGCGCCGGACGCCGCTTGGCTCGAACATGCGCGACTCGGCAGCATCAGGCTGACCCTGGGGTGCTCGGCCAGCCTCGTGTCGCCCGACGGGCTGGTGATGACGAACCACCATTGCGCGCGCGACTGCGTCAGCGACCTCGCGGACGCGCAGCATGACTACATTGCCAACGGCTTCTATGCCGCGACGCCGGCGGAGGAAAAGAAATGTCCCGCCATGGAGGCGAACCAGCTGGTCGTGATCACCGACGTGACCAAGCAAATGGAGGCGGCCACTTCGGGAAAGTCGGACCGCGCGTTCCATGAGGCGGAGCGAGCCGCCAAGGCGCAGATCGAGAGCACCTGTGGTACGGCGGCGGACGTGCGCTGTGAAGTCGTGACCCTGTACAAGGGCGGCGTATACGATTTGTACAAATACAAGCGGTATCAGGACGTGCGAGTGGTGTTCGCCCCCGAAGAGAGCGCGGCATTCTTCGGCGGCGATCCCGACAATTTTACGTTCCCGCGCTTCGACTTGGACGCGGCCTTCGTGCGCATTTACGATCACGGCAAGCCGCTGCACTCGAACGCGTTCTTTAAATTCGCGACCAAGGGCGTCAAACAGGGCGATATCGCGTTCACGAGCGGCAACCCGGGTTCCACCGAACGCGACGATACGCTCGCGGAGCTTGAATTCCAGCGTGATTCGGCGCAGCCATTCGTTCTGAATTTGTTTTCTGAATTACGCGGCGTGCTGAACGAGTTCGCCACGAAGGGACCGGAGCAGGCGCGCACGTCGAAGACTTTGCTTTTCGAGATCGAAAATTCACTGAAAGCCATCAAGGGCCGGCAGCTGGCGCTGGTGCAGGGACCGCTGATTGCCGACAAGGCGCGCGCCGAACAGGAATTCCGCCGGCGTGTGGCGGCTGATCCAAGTCTGGCGGGAACCTATGGCGGTGCCTGGGATGCAGTGGCGGCGGCGGTGGCGCATAACCGCAACATCTTTGTGCGCAATTCGCTGCTGGAGCGAATGCCGCACTGGATTTCGCCGCTTCTGGGCCACACGGTGGCACTGAACCGTTACGCAACCGAGATCGGCAAGCCGGACGGGCAACGCTTGGAGGAGTTCGCGGACGCCAATTTCCCGGCGCTGCGGCAGCAGATCGTCTCTCCGGCGCCGATTCACGGTGATCTAGAGAAGACGGTGCTGGCCTGGTGGCTCACCAAGTTACGCGAGTACCTCGGCACCACGGACCCCGACGTGCGGGCGCTGCTCGGCACGCGCAGCCCCGAGGAGATCGCGGATGCGCTCGTGGACGGCACGAAGTTGGACCAGGCGCCGCTGCGCGCTCAGTTGCTGGAGGGCGGTGCGAGCGCCATCGACGCGTATCACGATCCGCTGATCGACTTCGCCCGCACGTTGGATGTGCCCGCCCGCGCGGTGCGCACCGATTACGAGAACACCGTGAAGGCAGTGATGACCAAGAATGCCGCGCTGATTGCCAAGGCGCGTTTCGCGCTGGAGGGGAAAGGCGCGTACCCCGATGCCACCTTCACGCTGCGCCTATCGTACGGTGCGGTGGCCGGTTACGAGGAGAATGGGCGCAGCGTGCCACCGACGACGAATTTCGCCGGCGCCTACGCGCACGCGACGGGACGCGATCCATTCAAGTTGCCTGACAGTTGGATAAAGGCGGAAAAAGCGGTCGATCCGAACGCGCAGCTGAATTTCGTATCCACCAACGACATCATCGGCGGCAATTCGGGCTCGCCCGTGATCGGACGCAACGGCGAGGCGATCGGCCTGATTTTCGACGGCAACATTCAGTCGCTGGGTGGGGATTTCGGCTATGACGGCAGCCAGAATCGGGCCGTGGCAGTGGACGTCACGGGCATTACCGAAGCGCTTAGGCATATCTATCACGCGGATCGGTTGGTTAAGGAACTGACACCTTAGTGGAGTGCCGTTAGATAGCGCACAGCGTCCGCGATCTCTTTCGGGGATCAGCGCGGCGTCTCCGAATAGGCCGTCACACCCCACCCATAGCCCACGATCCGCCACCCGACATTGTCGTGTTCCAGCACGAACGACCACGCGCCATGCTCCTCGAACCGCTTACCAGCCGTCAGCCCCGTCCACGTCGTCGGCAAAGAAAAATAAACGCGCTTGCCTGATCGCGTGAAGTCGTGAGCTTCGCCGAAGGTCGCGGCCAGGTTCTTGAGGTCGCCTTCGGCGGCGTGAGCCCGGAAGGCGGCCGACCAATTTGCCACCGCCTGTACGCCGCAGAATAGAAACGGCGGGAAATTCTCGACGATGCACACGTCGCGGCGCGCAAACACCATGGGCTGCTCGCCGCGACGTAGCGTACTCATGAACGTGACCAGACCCTGCACCGGCTCCATCATCGCGGCCGTAGGCTGCTCCTCCGCCCTGACGGCGCCCGCTGCCAAAATGCCCGCCAGGACGGCCCAGCAAACGCGGTAGGCGCTCGGCCGAGTCGTCCGCCGAATCGTCGTGGAATCATTTTGGTGCAACTGTCGCTCCGAATTGCGGGCCGGCGCCCCATCTGTGATCACGACACTGTAGGGCACTCGCAGGCGCTTGCAAAGCCGGCGCTGTGCCGTTAGCTTCGCGTCAGTCTCGATGAAAAATAAATGGGGAGCGGCTATCAGCGGAAGCGGCGAGATCGAGCAGCACGGTATCGAATCCATTCCCGACAAGGACCGTACGGCGACGATTTTCGACTTCATGCGCATCGAATGGGGTGGCTCCAATTCCTTGGCAACGGCGGTGCTCGGGGCCTTCCCCATCATTTTTGGCCTCTCGTTCTGGCAGGCTTTCGCCGCAACGGTCGCCGGGGTGCTCGCGGGCGCCGTCATCCTCGCGCCGATGGCGATTTTCGGTCCGCTCACCGGCACCAACAACGCGGTTTCCTCGAGCGCGCACTTCGGGGTGGTCGGCCGCATCGTCGGCTCGTTCTTGAGCTTGTTGACCGCCATTTCCTTCTTCTCCATCAGCGTCTGGTCCAGCGGGGATGCGGTGGTCGGAGCGGTGCAACGCTTTCTCCACGTGCAACCGACCGACCTTGGCTTCGCCGCCGCCTACGCGATTTTCGCCGCTGCGGTGCTCGTGGTGTCGATCTTCGGCTTCAGGCTCATGTTGCTGGTCAACAAAGTGGCGGTGATCGCGGCGACTGCGCTGTTCATCGTCGGCGGCTTCGCCTTCTACCCAGTCTTCGATGCTCACTATGCGGGGGCCGGGCTGCATTGGGGCGAGTCCCGCTTCTGGCCTGCCTTCATCGGCGCCGCCCTGGTTGCCTTGGCCAATCCCATTTCCTTTGGCGCGTTTCTCGGCGACTGGTCACGCTATCTGCCGCGCGATACCGATAAATGGCGACTGATGGGAGCATCCGTGGCGGCGCAACTCTTGAGCCTGCTGCCCTTCACCTTCGGACTCGCGACTACCTCGATCATCGCCCGAGCCGAACCCCGGTATTTGGCCCAGGTCGACTACACCGGCGGCTTGATCGCGATCGCACCGGCCAAGTTCTTCTTGCCTCTCCTGCTGCTTGCCATGATCAGCGGCATGTCGACCGGCACGACGTCGCTCTATGGCACGGGCCTGGATTTCTCCAGTGTCTTTCCGAAGCTCAGCCGCCCCAAGGCAACCTTGATCGTGGGTGGCCTCGCCTGCGCGTTGATCTTCATCGGCCGCTTCGTCTTCAATCTGATCGATGCCATCACCACCTTCGTGTCTCTCATCGTCGTCACGACGACACCCTGGATGGTGGTGATGATCATCGGCTACTTCGTTCGGCGCGGGTTTTACCTGCCGGAGGCCATGCAGGTTTTCAATCGAGGCCAGCAAGGGGGGCCGTACTGGTTCCGCGGAGGTTGGAACGTGCCGGGCGTGGCGGCCTGGCTGGTCTCGGCGAGCATCGCCTTGCTGTTGGTCAATATGCCGGGCCATTTCGTCGGCTGGCTCGGATTCGTGGCCGGCGACCTGGACACCTCATTGCTCGCCGCTTTGGGGTTGCCGGTGCTGCTCTACCCCGCCCTCCTGTACCTGTATCCGGAACCCCGCACGGTCTTCGGTCCGCAGGGAGCCCGGGGTGTCCCATCCACCGACGCGGGGGTGGCGCCGATCGCTGACAGAATCGGGCGCCGCGCGGCGCGTGCACCATGACCCACGCGCCCCTCAAAGCCGAGCAATGGTATGCAAGTGCACCGCACCCCGGCGGCGTGACCCATATTTACGAGCCTTACATCGACGTCTTTTATCGATGCAATATTTGGCACGTACGGGGGCGAGATCGAGATCTCTTGTTCGATTCGGGTTCCGGCGTCGTCAGCCTCATCGAGCAGTTCCCCTGGCTCGCCGGCAAACCGTTGCTGGCCGTCGCCAGCCACTCGCACTTCGATCACATCGGCAACCACCACGAGTTTGCCGACCGCGCCTGCCATGCCCTCGAGGCAGACATCCTGGCCTCTCCTACTCCCGACCGCACCCTCGCCGACCGCTACGCAAGACTCGAGATGTTCGAGCAACTGCCGCCCGGTGGATTCGATGCAGCGAGCTATCGTGTAAAGCCGGCGCCGGTTACGAAGATCCTGGAGCAAGGCGACGTCATCGACCTCGGCGACCGTCACTTCGATGTGCTGCACGTTCCGGGACATTCGCCCGGCTCGATCGCCCTATGGGAATCGGAGCGCGGTCTGCTCTTGTCGGGCGACGCGGTCTACGACGGGCCCTTGATCGACTACGCCTACCATTCCAATCCCGAAGACTACGTCGCGACCATGCGGCGGCTGCGCGAACTGCCGGTGCACGTGGTGCACGGCGGCCACTACCCGAGCTTCGGTCGAGACCGCTTTCGCGAGTTGATCGACGACTACGTGCGCGGCCGCCGAACACCGGGCTGCCCCGACGACGCCCGCCCTCCCTCTTCAGCTTGATAAAAAGACCAGGAGCCCTCCGTGACCGTGACACCCGACTCATCCACAGTTCAGAGTCCGCGCCCGCATGCCTTGCTGGCGACCGCCATCGCCGTCGCCCTCGGCACCCTGCCGCCGGTGTACGCCGCCCAAGAGACGGGCGACACGCTCGAGGAGGTGGTGGTAACTGCCAATCGCCGTGAACAGAATGTGTTTGACGTGCCGTACAACATCTCTACGGTGAGTGGGCCGGCTCTATCGAATGCAGGCGTCACCAGCCTTTCCGACATCTCCCGCCTGCTCCCCGGCGTGACCATCCCGGACTTAGGTCCGCGAGCCAACAGCAGCAACAGTCTCATCATCATCCGCGGCCTCAACGTCAACGATCCGGTGAACTCAGCATATTTACCCTGGGGCAGCGTGCCCACCGTGTCGACCTATGTGGACGACGTGCCGCTGTTCGTGAATTTGCAGTTGGCGGATATCCAACGCATCGAAGTACTGCGCGGCCCGCAAGGAACCCTGTACGGATCGGGCGCCGTCGGAGGCACCATCAAAATTCTGCACAATGTGCCGGACTTGAAGGCGTTCTCGGCCGAGGTATCCACGGAGGTGTCGAAGACGGATCATGCCGACGGCCGCTCCTACGGCGCGAACGGCATTTTGAATGTCCCCGTCAGCGACAACGCCGCATTCAGGCTCTCCGCCGGCTACGAGAAAACGGCCGGTTTCATCAATGCGCTCAACGAAGTCGTGTTCGGTCCCAACCAACAGCCCGTTCTCGCCGATCCCGCCAATCCGGTCACCAGCGGCTTGTCATACCAAACCGTGCGGGGCATCAACGCCGCGGAGTCGTTCAACATCCGCGCGGCGGTTCTGTGGAAGCCCACATCGTGGCTGGACGCTAATTTCGCCTATGAGCGCCAGGATGACCACGCCGACGGCTTCTCGCACCAAACCGTGGGCTACTCCTATCAAACCGCCACGCTGATACCCAACGAACCCGATCATCGCACCGTCGACCTCGATTCGATCACGCTGTCCGCCGACGTCGGCTTTGCCACCGTCACCTCGTCATCCTCGTTCTCGGTGAACAGCGACGCCAACACCTACGACGAATCGCAATTCGTCATCGGCTACAACTTGGCGGGCCCGACGTTGTACGGCAACTACCCGCGGGTCACGTCGCCGTTCTTCACCATCTCGCGAGACACCTCGTTCACCCAAGAGCTGCGCCTCGTATCGCACGAGGGCACCGCATGGGACTACACCGCCGGGGCATTTTTCCAACACCAGACGGAGCATCTGTTCGAGTACGAGACGGTGCCCGGTTTTGCTGCCTGGTCGGAATCGCCGGGATCCGGCGCCGCCATCCCGAACACGATCGCGGGCGCGCCCTATTCCACCTTCGGCGACTTCGTGCAGTACTACAATGGCGGCACTCGGCCGAGCGCCTTGTCGCCGACCGATACCAACTTCACCTACCTCAAGCTGTCGGGCTTCCTGGATCGCGCGGTGTATGGCGAGCTCACGCGTCATATCACACCGGACTGGCAAGTGACGGGCGGCGCCCGCATGTTTTGGCAGAACTTCGCGCAGAGTCTCTACTCGACCATTCCCTACGGCGGGCCGTACTTCTCCACTCTACCGCCGCCGGCAAATCTAACCGACGCGCTGGGTTCGACCATCGTTAGGCGCGAACAATCGTTTCGCAATCACCTGTTCAAGTTGAACACGAGTTACACCATTATTCCGTCCATGCATGCCTATGCGACCTTCTCGGAAGGCTTCAGGCATGGCGGCGTCAACGCGCTGCCGATCGGCAATTGCATCTTTTGTGAGAGTACGGCTTTGGTGCCGTATAAATCGGACTCCGTGAAGAACTATGAAGTCGGCCTCAAGGGCGAGGTGAAGGGTTGGTTGCGCTACAGTGCGGCGGTCTACCGAGTCGACTGGTCCGATGTACAGATCCAAGTATTTGGGCAGGCCGGCGATCCTGTGGTGGTGAACGGCAAGGAGGCGCGCAGCCAAGGCGTCGAACTCGAACTCGGCAGTCAATTAGGTGCAGGATGGTCGCTGAACCTCGGCTATGGCTTCACCGACGCGAAAGTGACGCAGAGTTTCGCCGTCACGGAAATCATCCCGGGGACGACCAACGTATTCAACGTCGTCTCCGCGACCCGCGGTGATCGCCTGCCTTACGTACCGAAACAAACACTGACTGCGGATCTGACATACGCCCGGCCGCTCACGGACGCCGTGGCACTCGATGCGCATCTCGATCCTGCCTATCGCAGCAATGTGACCACACAGATTGACCCCACCGTGCTGGGCTATCGAACCCTCGGCGGCTTCACCACCTTGAACGCCTCGGTGGGTCTGTCGTTGGGCAAAGCCTGGCATATCCGCGCATTCGGGACCAATCTCACCAATGTGCTCGGCGTCACGTCCGCGGGCTCCTTGTATCGCGGCTACGACGATCCTCGGTACCGCATCGAGAATGTCATGCGACCCCGCACCATAGGAATCGGGGTCGACTACAAATTCGAATAATGATCTGATGCATCGCCAAAGGACTTTCAATCGGACTTAATCACATGATGCAGGGAAAATTCTCGTGGCACGGACAATGGCGCAACGGATTGATTTGTCCGGTCGCCGTTGCCCTGGGCGCCTGCGCGGTAGGCCCCAACTACGTGCGCCCGACCGTGCCAACGCCGGCGGAATTCAAGGAATCGAAGGACTGGAAGTCGGCGGAGCCCAAGGATCAGCTGCCGCGCGGCAAGTGGTGGGAGGTTTACGGGGACAAGGATCTGGACGCGCTGATGGAACAGGTAAACGTGTCGAATCAGAATATCAAGCAGGCGGAAGCCCAATATCGGGCCGCCCGCGCACTGGTGCAGGCGGCTCGCGCCGCATACTTTCCCACGGTGGGCGCTTCGGCCTCGGTGACGCGAGCGCCCGGCGGATCGCGTGTGGTCACGGGGGGCGGTTCCGGCAGCTCGACAATCCCCGGCACGACCGGGAAAGTCACCGACACTTACACGGCTTCCTTGGATGCCAGCTGGGAAATCGATATCTGGGGCAAGTTGCGCCGCGCGGCGGAAAATGCAGCGGAAAACATGAAGGCCAGCGCCGCCGACCTCGACGCCGCACGCTTGAGCGCCCAAGCGGAGCTCGCGCTCGATTATTTCCAGTTGCGCATCACGGATGAAGAAAAACGCCTCTACGACGCCAACGTCGCCGCCTTGGAAAAATCGCTGAAAATTACTCAAAATCAATACAAGGTCGGCGTCGCAGCACAATCCGACGTCGCCCAGGCGCAAACCCAGCTCAAGTCCACACAGGCCACCGCCATCGATCTGGCGATCCAGCGGGCCCAGATGGAGCATGCGATCGCGGTGCTGATCGGCAAAGCCGCCTCCGACTATTCATTGCCGCCGACGCCGCTGGTCGTGAAAATTCCCGATATTCCTCTCGACCAGCCTTCGGACCTGCTGGAACGCCGCCCGGACATTGCCGCGAGCGAGCGCCTGGTGGCGGCAGCGAACGCCAATATCGGCGTGGCCAAGGCCGCGTATTACCCTTCCCTGTCTCTGTCCGGCGCGCTGGGCTACGAGAATACCAGCCTGAATCATTTATTTACTCTGGCGAATCGCTTCTGGTCCGTAGGTCCTTCATTGGCCGAGACGCTGTTCGACGGCGGCGCGCGGCGCGCGCTCACGAATCAGGCGATCGCGAACTACGATGCCAGCGTTGCCGTCTATCGGGAAACGGTTCTCGCAGCGTTTCAGGATACCGAAGACAACCTCGTCTCCCTGCGCGTGCTCGCCAACGAAGTGACGGTGCAGGATGAGGCCACCAAGGCAGCGGATGAATCCGAGGCGATCGCGCTCAATCAATACAAGTCGGGGGTCGTGAGCTATCTGAATGTGGTCGTGGCGCAAACCACGGCGCTCAACAATGAGCGCGCGTCCCTGACCGTACGCGGCAGGCAACTGGCTTCCAGCGTCGCGCTGATCAAATCCTTGGGCGGCAGCTGGAAAACGTGAGTGCTGATTACCGGCGCATGAACCCAAGCAGTGCGCCGAGCAGGCCGGTCAGCACGACCATCAGCGCACCAAGACGAATGACGATCCTGTTCGCCATGGAAGTCATCTGCTCACCGACGAGGTTGAAGCGCCCGTCGACATAGGCGCGAAACTCCGCCAGATCGGTCTTCACGAGGTTGAAGCGCCCGTCGACGTAGGCGCGACACTCCGCCAGATCGGTCTTCACGAGGTTGAAGCGCCCATCGACGTAGGTGCGAGACTCCGCCAGATCGGCCTTGGTCGCGAGCGTGGTCAGCAACTGGTCCATGGAGTCCTTTTGCGCGAGCACCACGTCCCGCGCTTTGTCTTTCGAGACACCGGCGTCAACCAGCGCCTCATACAAGTCGATATCAACGTTCATCATAGGCTTCCGTGCGCTCCCAACCAAGAGCACAACCATCCTGGCTGGTGATTCGCGAGGCGACTACTTGCGGTGTTTGCGGATTCGCTCCGAATGCGCGAATGCCGACGACTGCGCGCGGATTTTTGCATTGAATTACCATCATAAATAATTATCAATATCAAATAGTTACGATATATTTCTAATGTTACTGGCCGACACCGATCCCGTATGTATAGACATTCTCCCCGCCGCGATAGCCGGTCACGATCAGTGCCGCAGTCGCCGCCACGAGGACCGCGATGAAGAGCCACGACGGCCGCGACTCCTGTGCAGTCCCCGCCCCGCGCCAGACGGCGAGAAGCACTAACGCCAGCGACGTAAAGATGGCCCACTTCACATGCAGTGAAATGGCCTGACGCGCAGCCACGCCGACATGAAGATCGATCACTGCGGCCACTCCCGTGGCGAGCCCGAACAAGGCGGCAACGGCGCCTAAGCAAAGATTCCAAGTGCCCACGGTGGCCAGGATTGCGGCATGACGTTCTTGCCGCAGCAGCCGCGCCGCCACCAGTAACGACGCGGCGGTCACCACCAGCGCCAGAGGAAAGTGCACGACCATCGGATGCCATCCCGGGCCGCTATTCATGAGCCGACCGGGCGGCAATGCTCATTCGTGCTCGCCATGGTCGCGCACGAGCAAGCGGCCGCGCCACCAGGCGATGGTGTCGCTCAACGCCTCATTCAATGTGAAGCGCGGCCGCCATAGCGCCTCGTCTCGCAAGCGATGAATCTCGGGCACCAGCAACGAGGGTTCCCGAGGGGGCGCCGGCCGCGCGCCGAGCCGCAGGAGTTCCGGGCGGCCTATCTGCCGAGCGATGCGCACGACGAGATCCGCCAGGGCGACGCGCTCGTCCGAGCCTATGTTCACTGGGCCTTCGAGTCCTGAGTCGAGCACGGCGGCAAACGCCTCCCCGACGTCGGCGACGTGCAGGAAGCTGCGTATCTGCCGCCCGTGCGAGCACGGCGCTTCGCGATTCAGCAGCAGATTGCAAATCACGGACGGCACCAAACGATTCGGGTGTTCGTGCGGACCGAACTGGAAAAAAATGCGCCCCCAGGCCGTCGACAAATGCTCCCGGCGCCCGAAGTCGCCGAGCATCCGTTGCAGGGCGATTTTGCAGGCAGCATACCGACTGACCGCATCGCTCGGGGCGTCAGCGTCATTGGAGGCAACCGCGTCGTGCGAGGCGGCCTCATGGTGCGAGGCATCTGCGCCACTCGGCGCAGCGATTTTGGCATTCGCCAGGGGGCTCGACAGCTCGTCGCACACCTCCACTCGGGACCAGTCGTATTCCGCGCAGCTCCCGGCCATCACGGCGCGGCCGCCCCCATGCGCGTGAAAGGCGCGCAGCAGGCGCTCACTCGTTGCCAGCCATCGAAAATTTTCCGCACTATTCCAATACAACCCGGGGGTCGCGATCCAGGCAAAGTGCAGCAGATGACTCGGCTTCACTTCGCGCACCAATCCATCGAGCTGCGCGTCGTTCAGTAAATCCACGCAATGGATTTTCGCGCCCTCGAGTTGCGCCGGAACGTCGCGACCCGCAGTCCCGGAAAGCACTGCATGGACCTCGTACCCTAAGCGCTGCAACGCGGGAACGCTCCAACGGCCGATGAAGCCGCCGGCGCCCGTGACCAGCACGCGCCTTGCCTGCATCACACGCCGCCCGGCACGTTGAGCAGGGGGTAAGCGGCGTCGCGCTCGGAGATGACCGCGGGCGCCGAAGGCCAATCGATGGCGAATGCAGGATCATTCCAGCGGACCCCTCGGCTGAACTTGGGCGCATACGCCACCGAGATCATGTAGTACACCTCGGCGTCGTCGGTGAGGCTCATGAATCCATGCGCAAATCCCGGCGGGATGAACAGAGAACGGCGGTTCTCCTGCGTCAACTCCGCTCCGTACCAGCGCCGATAAGTGGGCGACGCCGCGCGAATATCGACGATGACATCGAAGATCGCACCGGCCGTGCAGCGCACCAGCTTGTGCTCCTCATGAGGAGGACCCTGATAGTGCATGCCGCGCAGCGTGCCTTTGCGGGCGTTGTACGACACGCTGCATTGTCGCAGCTCCGGTCCCAATCGTCTCGCGGCGAATTCATCCGCACAGTAGGATCGGGCGAAAAATCCCCGTTCGTCCGTGAGCCGCTCCATGTCGACCACGTACGCGCCGGACAACGGCGATTCCGTGAATATCATGGGCGCTCGCCGATATTCATCGGTGCTTTCACGGGTAGATTCGGACCACGGGCACGGGAGTGACGAATCGGCCGCCCCACTGCTTGATTTCCTGCAATTGCTGGCGGATCTCGTCCTGCAGGTTCCAAGGGAGTATCAGGACATAGTCCGGCTTCGCCTGCAGCAACGCCTCGGGCGACACTACCGGGATGTGCGTGCCGGGCAGGAACTTCGACTGCTTGTGGGGATTGCGATCCGCCACCTGGGAAATATCGGCCGGCGTCACTGCGCAGAAGTTGAGCAGCGTATTACCCTTCGCGGCCGCGCCGTAGGCCGCGACCGTCTTGCCGGCGCGTTTCGCTTCGGCGAGAAACTCCAACAATGACCGCCGGCAGTTCTCGACGCGTTCCGCGAAACGCAAATACGTATCGAGATGAGCCAGGCCCGCGGCGCTTTCCAGCGCCCGCAGTTTGCGCAGCAAGGCGCTGTCGTCGAGATCCACGCGATTCGAGTGCGCGGCAAAGATCCGCAATGACCCGCCGTGCGTCGGTAATTGTTCCGCATCGTAGATACGCAGGCCGTGGCGGCTGAAGACCTGCTCGATGGCGTACAGCGAAATGTACGAATAATGCTCATGGTAGATGGTATCGAACTCAACGTGCTCGATCAGTTCGAGCAGGTGCGGAAACTCGATCGTCACCGAACCGTTGGGTTTCAGAAGCAAGGCGATGCCCGCGACAAAGTCGTTGAGCAGCGGGACGTGCGCCAGTACATTGTTGCCGATGATCAGGTCCGCTCGCCGGCCGTCGCCGGCCAGTTCCCTTGCCAAATTCTCGCCGAAGAACTCGACCATCGTGGGTACGCCGATTTGTTCCGCCGCGGCTGCGACGGTGTCGGAGGGGTCGATGCCGAGTACCGGTACGCCCATCTCGATGAAATTCTTCAGCAAATATCCGTCGTTGCTCGCGAGCTCGACCACCAAGCTGTCGGAGTCGAGTCCGAACCGCCGGCGCGCCATGTCGCAGTACTCTTTGGCATGGACCAGCCAGTCGTCCGAATACGATGAGAAGTACACGTAGTTGCCGAACAACTCCTGCGGCGCAACGTCGTAATCCACTTGCACCAATTTGCAGGATTCGCAGACCTTGGCGCGCAGCGGATAGCGCTTCTCGTCGTGCGCTGCCTCCAAGGACGCAATGAAGGCATTCGACGCCGGCTGCAATCCCAAATCGGCCATCGTCACGGTCAATCGGCCGCCGCAGGCGCGGCAACCGGTCACGAGACCTACCATGGCGCCCGCCTTACCGTCGCGCTCATCTGTCCCAAAGCTTCCACGGCGCGGCGCCGCTTTCCCATAACGCATTGAGGCTCTGCTTGTCACGCAGGGTATCCATCGGCTGCCAAAATCCGCGATGGACCCAGGCGGCCAATTGACCTTCCGCGGCCAACCTCTCCAAGGGCTCCTTTTCCCACACCGTATCGTGCCCGTCGATCAGTTCTAGCACGCTCGGCTCCAGAACGAAGAAGCCGCCGTTGATCAGACCGCCCTCCGCCGTCGGCTTCTCCTCGAACGAAACGACCTGAGTGCCCTGCGTGACGATGCGGCCAAACCGCGCCGGCGGGCGCACGCAGGCCACAGTAGCCTTGCGCCCGTGATCGGCATGGAAAGCAAGCTCCGCGCCGATATCGATATTGGCGAGACCGTCCCCGTAAGTCATGCAAAACGGCTCGCCGGCATTCAAGTATTTGCGCACCTGAAGCAGCCGGCCGCCGGTCATGCTCTCCTCGCCGGTGTCGACGAGCGTGACCTTCCACGGTTCGCTGCGGCAATCATGGTATTCGACCCGGTTCTCCGTCATGTCGAAGGTGACGTCCGCTTGGTGCAAGAAATAATTCGCAAAGTATTCCTTGACGACATAGCCCTTGTATCCAAGGCATACGATGAAGTCTCTGACGCCGAAAGAGGCGTACAGCTTCATGATGTGCCACAAGATGGGTTGCGTGCCGATTTCCAGCATGGGTTTCGGACGCGTACTCGACTCCTCGGCGATGCGCGTACCCTTGCCGCCGGCGAGAATTACGCACTTCATGGCGAGGGCTGCGCCAGTCCACGATACCGCGCTATCTGCGCTTCGGAAAATGCCGCCATGTTCTCTCCCGCCGAATGGGCCAAGTACCACTCTGCCGTCCACGACAGCGACTCGCGGATGTCGAGCCTGGGATGCCAGCCGAGCGTTTGTCCGGCCAATTCCGAGGACAGGGTCAAGGTTTGAGCCTCCGATGGCTGCGGCGACGGATCGCGCACCCATCCGGGTCGACCTCCGAATCGCGCACTGAATGCGTCAACCACCTCGCGTACCGTGCAGAAGGATGCCGGGTCCGGACCGAAATTGACAGTGCGCGGCGTTTTATTCGGTGCCGTCACCAGAGCCTTCGCCAGGGTCAGGTAGCCGGACACGGGTTCGAGCACGTGTTGCCAGGGCCGGACGGCATCGGGATAGCGCAGGTTCACCGAACGCCCGGCCTCGAGCGCCCTGACGCAGTCGGGAATAAGGCGGTCCTCCGACCAGTCTCCACCGCCGATGACATTGCCCGCCCGGGCAGTGGCGATCGGCGGCCCGTCGGCATAAAAGCTGTCGCGAAACCCGGCCGTGACCAGCTCGGCACACGCCTTACTGTTGCTGTAGGGATCATGACCGCCCAGCCGATCGCGTTCATCGAAGGCACGGCCTTCGCCCCGGTTCTCATAAACCTTGTCGCTGGTCACGATGACCATGCACTCGAGCCGGCGCAGCGAACGGCAGGCCTGCAGCAGCGCCGCGGTGCCCATGACATTGGTGGCGTACGTGCCGAGCGGGTCGCGGTACGATTCTCTGACCAATGCCTGGGCCGCCATGTGGATCACGATCTGTGGGTCGGCTCGCGCCACGGCGTCGCCGACGCGCTCCGCATCGCGGATATCGGCGAGTGTCGAGCGCGGCGCGCGCGTCGATGCGGCAAGCATGCTCCACAGATTCGGTTCGCCGGCCGGAGCCAGCGCATATCCCCATACCTCGGCGCCCAGGCTCTCGAGCCACAGGCTCATCCAAGCGCCCTTGAAGCCGGTGTGTCCGGTCAGCAGTACACGGCGGCCGCGCCAGAATTCCGGCATGGTGTTGTTCTCCGTCATCGACACTCCGCTAGCCCCCTTGTTCACTGCACGTTCGAGCCGCCGCGATAGCTCGTCGGGGCGCGCAGTGCATCGTTGGCGGCAATAAATTCGCGCACCGCGCCGGAACTCACGCTCGACTCGAGCTGGAATTTCGGCCACGGAAAACCGTAAACGGCATCTTCATCCAGATTCGGGATCTGACAAATATGCATGGCCTGCATGTGCAAAGGATACCGGCTTCCCCGGCACGGCGCATTCAATCCCCGCCGGAATCACCCTTGCCGTTGCGCACCCACACCCCTTCGCCGGACCGCGATGCCGCAGCCCGCTGTGCCATGCTGCGGCCGATCTCCGCGCTGGCCCGCGAACTGACAATACCGGCCATTCCGCACATGGCCGGCATGTCTGACGCCGCCGAGTCGCGACGTAACGCTAGCCATCGGGCGGCGGTTCGTTTAGGGTGCGTGCCTGGAGCTGTAAACACCATGGCAACACCCGCCGATCAACGACTGCTGGAACTGCTGGAAAAATGGCTCAAGAGCCTCGAACTTCATGCCAAGTACTCTTCGCTCGACGACGACAGCTATTGGAAAATCCAGCCCTGGGTGGAACATCAGCGGCCGAGCCGATGGATCATCGATCTAGCGATGCAAAAGACCGTTGCGCTGCGGGCCCATGTCCAAGAACGCGCGAAAACGGACGATACGAAGTATTCGGATTCTCTGGAACTAATGATCTTTCTCGCCAACCTCGTGGGTTCCGAACACATCGAGCGTTTCATCCCGCTGGCCGAACCGGAGAACGAGCGTGCCTTGACGCATGAACCTCTGGACGACGCGTCTCCCCCGGCGGTATCGGCCACCGCCACGCGCGAGATGCCGAAATTCTCTCCCGCCAAACGCGGGTCCCCGGACGAGGCCGTGCGCCCCGCGGCGGTCTCGGCCACCGCCACGCGGGAGATGCCGAAATTCCTCGCCGCCAAACGCACGCCGCCGCCCACGAGTACGGCCCAGGTCGCGCGCACGGAACGCAAGGCTCCCGTGCCTTCCAAAACGTCGGCAAAACCTGCAATAAAACCGCCGGCGCCGGTCAAGCCCGCGCGCGCGAGCGGCAAACCCGCCAGCAAGATCACGCCCGCCGCGACATCCGAGCGCGACGGGCCTTCGGATGTCGCGCGCGCGCAAGTCATTGCCGATGCGGCGCGTTTGGTGCAATGGGGACGCAAGTGGTACGAATTGCCTGAGCTCATCGCGCGCATGGCGGACCGGCCATCGTTGCCCGATGTTCGGCGCATTCTCAAGGAAAATAAATCGGCCATCGATTCAAAGGCCGGGGGCGCGTAGCTTGGTCGCCGCTTGAAGTATCCGCGCAAGATCGCGCAAAATAATTTTGAACCTCCTCCGTCCGAGAACGCTCCAAGGCGCCCATGATCACAACGAAAAACCTATCCAAACGCTATGGCGACAAGCTGGCCGTCGATGACTTGACCTTCAGCGTGGCGCCGGGCGAAGTGTTGGGATTCCTGGGCGCCAACGGCGCAGGAAAATCCACGACCATGCGCATGATCGCTGGCTTCATTGCGCCCTCCGCCGGGCAGGTCTCGGTATGCGGGCACGACATCGAACGGGCGCCCGTGCAGGCCAAGTCGTGCATGGGATATCTTCCCGAGGGCGCTCCCAGCTACGGCGAAATGACCGTGGCCGAATTTCTGGATTTCGTCGCCGATGTGCGCGGCCTCACGGGGGAACGGCGGCGCCAACGGCTCGCGATCGTCGTCGACCGCCTCGGCTTGGGCGCAGTGATCCGGCAGGTCGTGGAGACGCTTTCCAAAGGCTTTCGCCGCCGCGTCGGCCTGGCACAGGCCTTGATCCACGACCCGCAGGTCTTGATCCTGGACGAGCCGACCGACGGCCTCGATCCCAATCAAAAGCATGAAGTCCGGCGCCTGATCAACGACCTCGGCAAAGACAAGCTGGTCATCGTCTCCACGCACATCCTGGAGGAGGTGCACGAGGTTTGCACGCGCGCCATCATCATCGCCGACGGCCGCATCGTCGCCGATGAAACCCCGACGGCGCTCGAAGCGCGCTCCCGCTATCACCACGCCGTCAGCCTGCGCTTCGACAAGCCCGAGGAGCTCGACGCGGGGCGCCGCGAGATCGCCCTGCTCCCGGAGGTCGCCGAAGTGGAATCCGATGCGCGCGAGCTCAGGCTCACGGCGGTGCCGAAGCGCGGCGCCAATACCCTGGCCGCGGTAAGCGCGCTCATCGACAAAAACAATTGGGATGTTCCTGAGCTGCATCTCGAGTCAGGGCGTCTCGACGAGGTGTTCCGCTCGCTGACTCAACCGCCGGGCATTGCGATGTCCGACGCCACGCAAGGAGCGGCTGCTTGAACAAAGTTTTCGTGGTATTCCGGCGCGAACTGCGCAGCTATTTTGCTACGCCGTTGGCCTATGTGTTCATCGTGATCTTCCTGGTCCTCGCGGCGGTGTTCACCTTCCAGGTGGGCGGCTTCTTCGAACGCGGTCAGGCGGATTTACAGCCCTTCTTTCGCTGGCATCCCTGGCTGTACCTCGTGCTGATACCCGCCATCTCGATGCGCTTGTGGGCCGAAGAGCGCAATAGCGGCAGCATCGAACTGCTGATGACGCTGCCCATCACTCTGTGGCAAGCGGTGGTCGGCAAGTTTCTGGCGGCATGGTGCTTTGCCGGAATCGCCCTGCTGCTCACATTTCCGATCTGGATCACCGTCAATTACCTGGGCTCTCCGGACAACGGCGCGATCGTGGCCGCCTATCTCGGCAGCCTGCTGATGGCCGGCGGCTTCCTCTCGATCGGCATGTGCCTGTCCGCCGCCACTCGCAATCAAGTAATCGCGTTCATCACCGCGGCGCTGGTCGGATTCGTGTTCCTGCTGGCAGGATTCCCCCTGGTGCTCGACTTCGTGCGCGGCGTCTTGCCCCAGGCCGTCGTCGACGCGATCGCCTCGTTGAGCTTCTTGACTCACTTCGAAGCCATCTCCAAGGGCGTCATCGATCTACGCGACCTCGTGTACTTCGGCGCTCTGATCAGCTTTTGGTTGGCCGCGACGGCCTTGGTACTCGATATGAAAAAGGCGGAATAGGTGAACGGTAGTCGCTGGCGCAGAACGGGGTTCGGGGTCGGGGGGCTGATCGCGCTCGCCGTGTTGTTCTTGGGCATTGTGATGCTGTCGAACGTCGGCCTTCGCGGCATGCGCTTGGACCTCACGCAGAACAAGCTCTACACCTTGAGTCCGGGCACGCAACAAGTGCTCGCCGAGCTCAAGGAACCGATCAATTTGTACTTCTATTTCTCGCGCGAAGCGGCCGCAAAGCAGGCGCCGCTCATCATGCCGTACGCCACCCGCGTGCGCGAGTTCCTCGAAGAGCTGGCGGCACGTGCCGGCGGCAAGATAAACCTGCGCATCATCGATCCACAACCCTTCTCGGACGACGAGGACCGCGCCGCGGAATTCGGACTGCAATCGCTCCAGGCCGGCGGCGGCGATGCGCTCTATTTTGGATTGGCGGGCACCAATTCCACCGACGGCCGTTCGGCGTTGCCGAGCTTCCAGGCGGACCGCGAGGAATTTCTGGAATACGACGTGGCGAAGCTCATCAATGATCTGGGCACGCCGAAGAAGCCGGTGATCGGCCTGATCAGCTCGCTCGGGCTGCAAGGACAATTCAACCCGATGACCGGTCAAATGGGCGAGCCCTGGCCGATTCTCACCCAGCTCCAGGACCTGTTCACGATGCGTACCCTGACGGCCGATGTCGATCACATCGACAAGGACGTCGATGTGCTGATGCTGGTCCATCCGAAAGCGCTGGCGCCGAAGACGCTGTACGCCATCGATCAATTCGTGATGCGCGGCGGCAGAATACTGCTGTTCGTCGATCCGAACGCCGGCGGGGACACGAGCGGCCAGGACCCGTCGAATCCGCTCGCCGCAGCGATGGCCAACCATTCGTCGAATCTCGCCCCGCTGCTCGCCGCCTGGGGCGTCGACTACGACCCGACCAAGGTCATCGGCGACTTGGTGCGCGGCCTCGAGGTGCGCACCAGTATGCAGGCGCCGCCGGTGCGTCACATCGGCATCCTCGGCCTCGGCCATGACGACATGAATCAACAGGACGTCGTGTCGGCGTCGCTCGATAAAATCAACCTCGCCACGGTCGGCGCGCTCGCCGCGCGTCCCGGCGCCAAGACCAAATTCGAACCTCTGCTGCTGAGCTCGACGAGCGCGGCGCCGATCCCTGCGCAGCGCTTCAACGCGCTCACGGACCCGGCCACCTTGCGCGACGGATTCAAACCGACGGGCACTCGCTATGCCCTGGCCGCGCGCATCACCGGTCCCGTCGAATCCGCATTCCCCCAAGGAGCGCCGTCGGATCAGAAGCCCGCTGCCGGTCCGCCGGTCGCCCATCTGGCGAAGTCTACGGCGCCCGCCAATATCGTCATCATCGCCGATACGGATTTGCTGATGGACTACATGTGGGTGCAAACGCGTGAGGTGTTCGGTCAACGCATGGCGCAGGCGTTTGCCAACAACGGCGATCTGGTGGCCAACATTCTCGACAACTTGAGCGGCTCGAGTGCGCTCATCAGCGTTCGCGGCCGCGCGACCTTCTCGCGGCCCTTCGAACGCGTGGAAGCGCTCAGGCGGCAGGCGGATGAGCGCTTGCGCGGCAAGGCGCTGGAACTCCAGGCGGAGCTGCAGCAAACGGAAACCAAGCTCACCCAACTGCAAAGCAAGCGCAACGATCAGTCATCGATCACGCTGTCGCCCGAACAAGAAGCGGAACTGAAGCGATTCGTCGCCGAGAAGGCGCGCGTGCGCAAGGAGCTGCGCGTAACGCAGCGCGGGCTGGATGTCGATATCAATCGCCTGAATTCCTGGCTCAAGATCATCAACATCGCCGTCGCACCGCTGTGTGTGGCGATCGCGGGCGTCTTCATTCTGGCGCTGCGCCGGCGGCGCAGAGCGGCGGCATCGGGGGCGACATGAGCCGACAACGATTCGTCGCGCTCATCGTCGCCGCGGTGCTCGCCATCTCGGGCGCGCTGTACTTGAGCTCACGGCGCAATCTGCCGCGGGACACGCACGGCGGCGCATTGCTACCCTCCCTGGCGGGTGAACTCAATACGGTCACTACGCTGAGCGTGCGTCGCGGAAGCGCCGCCCCCACGGTGACCGTGCACGAGCAGGGCGGCCGGTGGATGGTGGCCGAACGCGGCGATTATCCGGCCGACGTATCGAAGGTGCGTAAACTGCTGCTGGCCTTGAGCGATGCGAAGATCGTCGAGCAGAAGACCTCCAATCCGGCCAATTTCGCGGTGATCGGCGTCGAAGATCCGTCCACGCCGGGCGCGACCGGCGCGGAAATCAGCGTCACCACGCGGGACGGCAAGCATGCCGTGATCATCGGCAAGCCGGTCGGCGCGGGCAACTTCGCGCGGCGCGGCGGCGAGAACTCGAGCTACAGCGTCGAACCCGGCATTTCATTCGAATCCGAGCCGCGCTTCTGGATCGATACGCGGCTGTTGGATGTCGCGGCCGCCGGCATCCAGAGCATCGAAGTCAAGCCGGCGGTGGGCTCGGCGTACACCGTGCACCGCGCCGTCGCCCCCGCCGGCGGCAGCGCCGGTGGTGGCACCACCGCCTCTGCGAACCTTGGCGCCGCGGGCCCACCGGCCCCCAAGGTTGCAGAGAACTTTACGCTCGAGGGCGTGCCGCCGGGGCGAAAAGCGGCCGATGCCGCCTCACTCGCACCCTCGCCCACCGCTTACAACGGATTGACCGTCGACGATGTGACGCCGGCGGGCGATGTCGATTTCAGCAAGGCGACGGTCGCGACGCTGACGTTTTCCGACGGCAATGTGATAACGATGACCGGGGCAACGATCGGCGACAAGCATTGGGTCGAGGTGAAATCGAGCAAGGACGCCGCGCTCAACGCGAAGACTGCGGGCCGCGCATTCGACATCGCCGGCTACCGGTTCGATGCCATTTTCCGGCCTCTGGAACAATTACTGGTACCGAAGGCGCCGCTGCCCGCCGCGCACAAGACGGCGGCGTCGGCATCCCCTGCGCTTTCGCCGACCAAAAAGCCGGTGCCCGCGCCAAATTCGTGACCAGCGGCACGAGCGCCGGGTTCGGTCGGCGCCTCGCCGCGTTGCTGTATGACAGCGTGCTGCTCGCGGCTCTCCTCGTCGTTTTCACCTCCGGCGCCGTATTTTTGAATCATCGGGTCGCGGTGGAACCGGCGACGGCGGGCGCATGGGCGTATCTCTATCGCGCCGGCCTGCTCGGAGTGATCGCGGGTTATTACCTGCTAAATTGGACTCGCAGCGGCCAAACCTTTGGGATGCGCGCCTGGCATCTGCGCGTGGTTACTCCCTCAGGCCACCCGTTGGCATGGAAAGCCGCCGCATTGCGCTTGGTCTTCGGCGTGCTCGCCTGGGCTCCGGCGGCACTCGGCGTGCTGTGGCTCTACGCCGATCCCGAGCATTTGGCGCTGCATGACCGATGGTCTAAAACGCGCATCGTCCATTTGCAGCGCTAGCGCGTTCTCGATATCGCGACCAAGGTACATAGACCGATCGCGGCCGTCGGCAGCCAACCCACGAGCGCGGGATTGAGGCCGAAGAGCTGGCCGCCTTTCTCGATGGTACCGGTGATCAGGAAGAATACGACGCCCAGCATCACGCCGATCACGGTGCGGGTACCGGCGCCTGTGGTGCGCAGTGGGCCGAATACGAACGGCAGAGCGAGCAGAGTCACGACGATCACGGCGAACAGCCTCGCGATCCGCGACCAATAGCCGATTTCATATGATGCGGTTTCCAGGTTATTGCGGCGCAGATGATCGATGTACGACTCGAGGCCCCGCAGCGTCAGCAGCTGCGGATCGGTGGCCGCCAGCCCCAGGAACTCCGGATTCACCGTCGATTGCATCAGCACCCCGCTGGCCAAGTCGCTGTCGATATGGTTCTCGCCAAAATGCGTGGTCGCCACGTTGTGGAGGCTCCAGCGACCGGGCGTTGCGACCGAAATCCGCTCGGCTCGCTGGATAGACCGCAACCGAGTCGGCCCGTCAAGTTGGAACAGCGATACGCCGCCGAACGCCCGGTCAACCTCGCCTGTTTGCACGCGCAGAATGAGGTTTCCGTCCTTCACCCAGGCGCTGCTCGACCCCGCAAAGCTCACGTCCGCCAACTTATCCGTGGTCTTTTCGCGCTTCGCGAATTGCGCCATCGGCGGCGCCGCGTATTCGCCTATCCCGTACATGGCGAGCGCGAGCGTGAGGCCGGCGAGGCCCACCGGCCACGCGATACGCCAAACCGATACTCCGGAAGCGCGCGTCACCACCAGCTCGCTGCCCGACGCCAGGTTGCCGAGACCCATCAGCGCCCCGATCATCGCGCCGATCGGCAGCAGTTCGAACGCCTGCTGCGGAAGATTGAGCAGGGTGAACAGAAATGCGTCCGCGGCGTTGTAGCTGCCGACGCCGATATCGCCTTGCTGGCTGATGAATACGAACAGCGCGCCCAGGGTCAGCAGCACGGCCATCGCCATGGCGGTGTAGACCAGCACTGTGCGATACAAGTAGCGATCGAGAATATTCATGCCGTCCTCGATTCGCGCACGACCAGGTAGAGACCCAGCCCGAGTGCCGCCAAGTGGACCCACCAGACCCCGACAGCCGGCGCCAGATCTCCTTTCTCCAGCCACACCTTGCAAGCAGACAACAGATTCGAATAAACGAAATACACGACGATGGCGAATCCCACCCTGGCGTATCGGCCCTGGCGCGGACGCAGACGGCTCAAGGGCACGGCGATCAGGGCCAGCACCAGCGCCATGATTGGCGTCGATGCCCTGAATTGCAATTGTGCGATATCCGAGGGAGCGTCCGAGCCGAGCAGTTCCCGCGTCGGCCTGGTGTCCGGATCCTTGGTCCCGGCGATCTCCGTGGGCGTGGAAATGGGTATGCCGTGTTCGCGGAACTCGATCACGCGAAAGTCATCCCGTCCCGGGACGCCTTCATAGCGGCGGCCATTGAACAGGGTCACGAGGTGCACGCCGTTGGGCGCCGCTTTGGAATAGGTGGCCGTATCGGCGAGTGCCAGCTCGATGCGGCCCGCCGACTCGCGTTGTACGAACACATTGTGCAGTACGCCCTCGGGGTCGACTCGCTCGGCATAAAACACCGCGTCGCCCCCGCCGAACGATCGGAATCGACCCGCATCGAGCTGGCCGAATTGCGCCTCCTTGATCGCCGATTGACGCAGCAGCTGCGCCTGGCTGTCGGCTTGCGGTACCTGAACGAACACCAGCCAGCCCAACCCCAAGGCAATCACCGCGGCAAAGCAGAACAGGGGCGCCAGCAGCCGCGCCGGGCCAAAACCGCAGGCTTGCAGCGCCGCCATTTCGCTGTCGTGGTACATGCGGCCCAATGTCAGCACCACCGCCAGCAACAGGCCGACCGGCACGATAACCGACAAATTCATGATCGCCCCCAGTGCGATCAGATCGAATACCACGTGCCGGCCGTACTGGTTGTCCGCCGCCTGGCCGAGCACCCTGGACAGCTGATTCGATATCAGAATCGCCACCAAGACCCCGGTCACGGCGAGCCAGGTCTGCACGATCTCGCGCAGCACATACCTTTGCACGGTCCATTTCATGGCATCGAGCTTAGAGCCTTCGCAATAATCTAGTAAACTATTTACTCAACCCCTGTAGGCAACCTCAGATAAAAACGGAGTTTGGGACATGGAATTCAAGGCTATTGTCGATGCGAAGACGCGCAATGACGCGGGTTGCGCCGTGGTGGGCGTTTATGAGGATGCAGACCTCGGGATTGCGGCCGCCCGGATCGATAAGCAATTGGACGGCCTGATCGGAAAACTGCGCGGGGATGGCGATTTCTCCGCAAAGCTCAGCGAAGTCTTACTCCTGCCGACGCCGGCGGGGACGGCGGCCGCCCGCGTGCTGTTGATCGGCCTCGGCACTCACTCGAGCTTCGGCCGCAAGCAGTACCGCAAGGCCTTGACGTCGGCCGTTCAAGCGCTCGCCAAGACGGGAGCCGGCGATGCGGTCGTGTACCTCGCGCTGGAATCGGTCGCTGATCTCGATGTGAAATACCGCGCGCGCGCCGTTGCCGAGATCTTCTGCGCGCAATTGTACAAAATTCCCGACTTGAAAACGAGCGCCAAACCCAAGGCGCCGCGCTTGACGAGCGTCAGTGTGGCGGCGGCCGACGCGCGCGGCGAGAAAGCCGCCTCAGAGGGCTTGGCGATAGGGGTGGCGGTCGGCAGCGGGCTCGCGCTGACGCGGGATCTGGCCAATCTGCCGCCCAACGTGTGCACTCCCACCTATCTGGGGACTCGCGCGCAGTCGTTGGCCAAGGATTTCCCGAGCATCAAGACTAAGGTATTCGACGAAAACGGCATCAAAGCACTCAAGATGGGCGCGTTTCTAGCAGTGACTCAAGGGTCGGACCAGCCTCCCCGGCTGATCGTCTGTGAATATCGCGGCGGCAAGAAGAACGCGGCGCCGATCTGCCTGATCGGCAAAGGCATTACCTTCGACTCGGGGGGAATTTCCTTGAAGGACCCGCCCGCCATGGACGAGATGAAGTTCGATATGAGCGGCGGGGCCGCGGTCCTCGGAGCGATGCGCGCAATCGCCGAACTCAAATTGCCGATCAATCTCGTGGCGATCGTCGCCACTTGCGAAAATATGCCGAGCGGCGGCGCCGTCAAGCCGGCCGACATCGTCACGACCATGTCCGGCCAAACCGTCGAAATTCTGAATACCGACGCCGAAGGGCGGCTGATCCTCTGCGACGCCATCACCTACAGCCGCCGCTTCAAGCCGGCCGCGGTGATCGACGTGGCGACGTTGACCGGCGCCTGCATCGTCGCGCTCGGCAACCATTTCAGCGGCTTGATGAGCAACGACGAGGCGCTGGCGGATGAACTCGAATCCGCGGGAATCCGCGCCGACGACCGCGCTTGGCGGTTGCCGGTCGGCGAGGAATACGTCGATCAATTGAAGAGCAATTTCGCGGATATCGCCAATGTCGGCGGACGCGAAGGCGGCGCGAGCACCGCGGCTTCGTTCCTCTCGAAATTCGCCAAGGATTTGCAATGGGCGCATCTCGACGTCGCGGGCACCGCCTGGCTCAGCGGCGCCCAAAAAGGCAGCACCGGGCGGCCGGTGCCCCTGCTCGTCGACTTTCTGATCAATCGCGTTCGGGCAACATGACCGAGCGCGTAGATTTCTACATATTGAAAAGCGCTTCCGCCAAACAGCGCTGGGCGTGCGCCTGCCGACTGACCGAAAAAGCCTACCTCAAGGATTTGAGCATCGTCATCGTCAGCGACACGCTGGACGACGCGCGGGCGCTCGATGACTTGCTGTGGACGTTCAACGAGCGGTCCTTCATCCCGCACAAGCTCTGCATGGATGAGCAATCGATGGATCCCGCCGCCAAGGTTCACCTCGCCGTTCCGCCCACGGCGTTGCCTGCCGCCGACTTGCTGGTGAATCTGACGGCTCGGCTGCCCGAGCGTTGGGAACTCTACCCGCGCATCGCCGAAATCATCGATGCCGACGAGGATCGGCGCCGACTCGGCCGAGAACGATTCAAGAGTTATCGCGATCTGAAGGTAACGCTCGAGACGCATCAGTTGGACGAGACAGCGGAAGTTTGATCGCCACATGTCCAATGAACCGCACGATCCGCGCGATATCCCCATTCTCACCGAAGCAGTGCTGGACAGTGCACCGCCGTCCTTGTCGCTCGAGGCGAAGGCGGTACATGCCGCCATTTTGACCGAGACGCTGGAGCTCGCCGACTCGCTGCTGCACCAAGCGGTCAAGGATATCGAGGCCACGTTATTCGAACGCGTACTCGACCGTCTGCGGGCGCAGCTGCCGGAATTGGTGGACCGCATTCTGCGCGAGCACGCCGCGGCGCAGGAAGACCCGAAAGACCATGGATAAAGCCTTTTCGCCCGCCGACATCGAGTCGCGCATCTACGCACACTGGGAGGCTTCGGGGTATTTCGCGCCGAGCGGCCGGGGGCCCAGCTATTCGATCGTCATCCCCCCACCCAACGTGACCGGCACCTTGCACATGGGGCACGCATTTCAAGACACCATCATGGATGCGCTCATCCGTCATCGGCGGATGCAAGGCTTCGATACCCTATGGCAGCCCGGTACCGATCACGCGGGCATCGCCACGCAAATGGTGGTCGAGCGGCAGTTGAACGCCGCCGGTTTGAGCCGCCTCGAGCTCGGGAGAGAGGCGTTCATCGAGCGGATTTGGCAATGGAAGGAGCAATCCGGCGGCCAAATCGCCAACCAGATGCGCCGGCTCGGCGCTTCGGTCGACTGGCAGCGCGACCGGTTCACGATGGACGCCGGCCTGTCGCGGGCGGTGACCGAAGTCTTCGTGCGGCTCTATCAGGAAGGATTGATCTATCGCGGCAAGCGTCTGGTGAACTGGGATCCGGTGCTCAAAACGGCGCTGTCCGATTTGGAAGTGGTCGCCGAAGAAGAAGTCGGCAACTTATGGCATTTGCGCTATCCGCTCGATGACGGCGACGGATTCCTCGTGGTGGCGACCACGCGACCGGAGACTCTGTTGGGAGACGCCGCCGTCGCGGTGCATCCCGATGACGAACGCTATCGGCATTTGATCGGCCGCCGCGTGCGCCTGCCGCTCACGGTACGCGACATTCCCGTCATAGGCGACACCTATGTGGACCCGGCATTCGGCAGCGGCTGCGTCAAGATCACGCCGGCGCATGACTTCAACGACTACGAGGTGGGTCAACGGCATGGCCTGCCGCTCATCAACATCCTGAACCCGGACGCCTCGCTCAACGACGAAGTGCCCGCCGCCTACCGCGGCCTCGACCGTGCCGCTGCACGCACGCGCATTCTCGCCGATTTGGAAGCGCTCGGGCTCGTCGAGCGGGTCGACCCGCACAGGCTCACCGTGCCGCGCGGCGACCGCAGCAACGCCGTCCTCGAGCCCTTGCTCACCGACCAATGGTTCGTCGACATCAAGCCGCTGGCGGAGCCCGCCATCCGGGCCGTCGAAGAAGGACACATCCGCTTCGTCCCCGACAACTGGTCCGCGGTGTATTACGAATGGATGCACAAGATCAAGGATTGGTGCATCAGCCGGCAGCTGTGGTGGGGACATCGCATCCCGGCCTGGTACGACGCCGATGGCCGCTGGTATGTCGCCCGCAACGAGGCGGAGGCCCGCGCCGCCCATGGCATCGACCCGTCGATGCCGTTGCGGCAGGACGACGATGTGCTCGACACCTGGTTCTCCTCGGCGCTGTGGCCGTTTTCCACCCAAGGCTGGCCCGAGAAAACGCGCGAACTCGAGACCTACTACCCCACTTCCGTGCTGGTCACGGGCTTCGACATCATTTTTTTCTGGGTCGCCCGCATGATCATGATGGGCTTGAAATTCACGGGGCAAGTGCCGTTTCGTGAAGTCTATGTCCACGGACTCATCCGCGATCATGACGGCCAGAAAATGTCCAAGTCGAAGGGCAATGTCATCGATCCGCTCGACATCGTCGATGGAATTTCGCTGGACGACCTGCTCGCCAAACGCACCAGCGGCCTCATGCAGCCGCAGATGAAACCGGCCATCGAAAAGGCGACCCGCAAGCAATTTCCACAGGGCATTCCGGCATTCGGCACGGATGCATTGCGTCTGTGTTTTGCGCGCCTGGCGACGCAGAGCCGCGATCTGCGTTTCGACATGACCCGAGTCGAGGAGTATCGCAATTTCTGCAACAAGCTGTGGAACGCGGCCCGCTATGTGCTGATGAATGTCGAGAATCAGGATTCAGGCGCAGAAGGCGCGGAATTCAGCCTGGCCGATCGATGGATTCAAACGCGGCTGTCGGCGATGCTCGCGCGCGTGGAATCGGGATTCGCCGAATACCGCCTCGATACCGTGGCCAATGCGCTGTACGAATTCACCTGGCATGAGTTCTGCGACTGGTATTTGGAGCTTTCGAAGGCCGTTCTGCAGTCGGACACCGCCGCTCCCGCGGCGAAGCGCGGCACGCGCTTCACCTTGATCCACAGCCTCGAGGTGCTGCTGCGCGCATTGCATCCCCTCGCACCGTTCATCAGCGAAGAGATTTGGCAACGCGTGCGAACGAGCGCCGGCGTCTCCGGCGACACCATCATGCGCTGCGCCTTCCCGGGCGCAGCCGACGTCGCGGCAGACCCCGATGCCGAACCGGAAATGCGCTGGGTAATCGGATTCATCGAGGGCGTGCGGCAAATCCGCGGCGAATTGGACATCGCGCCGAGCCGCAAGCTCGACGTGCTGCTGCAAAACGCCACCTCGCGGGACACCGAGTATCTGGACCGCAATCTGCCTTATTTGATGCGCCTGGCCGGCGTCGAGGTGCCCCGTACGCTGGGCCCGGCTCAAGCTGCGCCGATTTCTGCCGTTGCCTTCGTGGGTACATTGGAAATCCTGGTGCCCATGGCCGGCCTGATCGACCCCGCCGCCGAACTGGATCGGCTCGCGAAGCAGCAGAAGAAGGCCGACATCGATCTGAAGAAAATGGAGAGCAAGTTGAGCAACGCTGAATTTGCCAAGAATGCGCCGGCCGAAGTCGTAGCCAAGGATCGGCAGAGGCTTGCCGAGCTGCGCACGGAGATCGGACAGTTGGCGGCCCAGATCGCAAGGGTGACCGCGCTCAAGGACCAATGAACGCGGCACAGCCCGAGATCGACGCAGTTCTTGCCCAAATCAATCGGGTGATCTTGGGCAAGGATGCGCAAATCCGCCTGTGTCTCGCCTGTCTGTTGGCGCGCGGACATCTCCTGATCGAAGACATTCCGGGAGTGGGCAAAACCACGCTCGCGCACGCGATCGCGAAGAGCCTGGGGCTGTCCTTTCAGCGCGTGCAATTCACCAGCGATCTGCTGCCCGCCGACGTGCTCGGAGTGTCCATCTTCGACCGCGAAACCGGTAAATTCAGGTTTCAGCGCGGGCCGATTTTCGCCCAGCTGGTGCTCGCCGATGAAATCAATCGCGCCTCACCCAAGGCGCAGAGCGCACTGCTCGAGGCCATGGAGGAACATCAGGTGACTCTCGATGGCCAGTCCATGGCCCTGCCCGAGCCCTTCTTCGTCATCGCCACGCAGAATCCGCAGGACCAAGCCGGCACCTTCCCCTTGCCCGAATCGCAATTGGATCGGTTTTTGATGCGCGTGCATCTGGGCTATCCCGCCGCCGCCGAGGAGCGCGAGTTGCTGAACGGCGTGGACCGGCGCGACTTGGTGAATACCCTGTCCACGGCCGCCACGGTGGACAGCCTGCGGAAGCTGCAGCAGAGCGTGCTCGAGGTGCATGCGGCGCCGGCGCTTCTGGACTACGTCCAGGCGCTCGTGGCCCATACGCGTCTCGCGCCGGGCTTGAACGCCGGCCTGTCGCCACGCGCGGCCATCGGCCTGTTGCGGGCGGCGCGCGCCTGGGCGCTGATCGCCGGCCGCGACGCCGTGATCCCGGAGCATGTGCAGGCGGTGTTTGCGGCCGTGGTCGGGCACCGCGTGCGCCAGCGGGACAGCGGCCCTGCTTCGGTCGCCCGGCTGCTCGAGGCCGTTCCCATCCCTTGAACAGGGGCTGAATCATGCGGCAGGCAGCTCTCGATAAACTGCGCGCCTGGACCGCACGCCGGCACGGCCCCGATTCCCTGCCGATGAGGATTCATCGCCGCCGCGTATACATTCTGCCGACGCGCTTCGGCATCATGCTGGCCTTGATGTTGACTGCCATGCTGATCGCCGGGCTCAACTACAACAGCAATTTGGGGCTGGCCTTCGCCTTTCTGATGGGCAGCGTCGCGCTCGTCACCATGCATCACTGCAACCGCAATCTGGTCGGCCTGCAGGTGGACGCAACCGCCGAGGTGGATGCCTTCGCCGGCGGCGAGGCGAATTTCGACTTCGTGCTGGGCAACGATTCGAGCGTCGAACGCCGCGATGTGGAAATTCGTTGCATGGAAGGCGCCGGCGTGCGCAGCGTATCGGCAAGATCGAGCGAGTCGGTGCCGGTCGCCGTGCCCACGCCGCGGCGCGGCGTGACCCGCATCGTCCAGTTCGAACTGCGCACCCGCTATCCCTTCGGCTGGTTCCATGCCTGGACCTATGTGCAGGGATCGCTGACCGCCTACGTCGCTCCCGCACCGCGCGGCACCCGGGCGCTGCCGGCCGTGGGTGGTTCGGGATACGCCTCCCGGTCGGAGGCACGCGGCGATGAAGACTTCGCCGGCCTGCGCGCCTACGAACCCGGCGTGCCGCTGAAGCACATGGCCTGGAAGGTGCTGGCGCGAGGCGCCGAGGCCGCCGTGCGCAGCTATACCGGCCTCGCCGCTCAGCCTGAATGGCTGGAATGGTCCTCCCTGGAGGGACAAGACACCGAGACCCGCCTCTCGCAGCTATGCCTTTGGGTATTGGAGAGCGACGCCGCGCAGCGCATCTTTGGTCTTAGGATACCCGGCAAGGAAATTTCGCCCGCGGCGGGAGCGGCGCATCGCTTTGCCTGCTTGCGCGCTCTTGCCCTCTTCGGGATGGAGGAGGCGCGTTGAATCCCAAGACCGTATCCTTCGGACAGCTCCTGGGGATTTCCGCCTGCCTCGCACTGGCGCTGGCCGCGCACCTCGAGTCGCTGCCGGTGTGGGTGCTGGCGACGGTGGCCGGGTCCGGCGGCATACGGCTGCTGCTGGCACGCCGCGGACGCCCGGCTCCGCCGCGTACGGTGCGGCTGGTCATCTCGGCGCTCGGCATCGCGCTGCTGTTCGCGCAATTCCATACCTTCAACGGCCTGACGGCCGGCACGGCGCTGCTGGCCTTGATGGCGGGATTGAAATTACTCGAGACCGACACCCAGCGCGACATCTACGTCATCACGCTCATCATCTATTTCGTGGGCCTGTCGGCGCTGCTGGAGGGCGATTCCTTCTGGCTGCTCGCCTACCTCATCGCGGTTTGCTGGCTGACCACAGCCACCTTGCTGCGCCTGACCACCACCCTGCCCATCCCGGATTGGCGGCGCAGCCTGCGCTACGCCGGAAAAATACTCGGCCAGGCATTGCCGCTGGCCGTGGTGTTCTGGCTGTTCTTTCCGCGCTTCGCCGCGCCTCTGTGGCACATACCGGACAGCGGACACAGCGCCGAATCGGGTCTGAGCGACAGCATGAGCCCCGGCGACATCGATCAGCTGGTGCAGTCGGACGAAGTCGCCTTCCGCGTGCATTTCGCGGGCGCCACGCCGCCGCCTCAGGATCTCTACTGGCGCGCACTCGTGCTGCATGATTTCGACGGGCGCACGTGGCGGCGTTCCTATTTCGATTCGCCGGGCGCGACCCCGCCCCAGCCTCAGGGTCCAGCCTACCGCTACACAGTCAGCCTGGAGCCGAACCAACACCGCTGGGTATTCGCGCTCGACTGGCCGTCGCAATGGGACCCGGCGGCCGGCGCGCTCACCAGCGACTACACGCTGTTGCGCCGTGATCCCGTGTCGCGGCCCATCGACGTGAATGCCACTTCTGCCACGCGAGTGCAATGGCCGGCGGCCTTGAGCGAGCGGGCGCGAAGCAGAGACACGCGGCTTCCGCAGAACCGCAATCCGCGCACGCTGCAGCTGGCACACACACTGCGGGATGCGCACCCGGATGACATGGAATACCTGCGGGCCGTCCTCGCCCTGTTCACCCAGCAGGCCTTCTACTACACGCTGACGCCGCCGCAGCTCGCCGGCGACTCCGTGGACGGGTTTCTGTTCGACACCAAGCGAGGATTCTGCGAGCACTATGCCTCGGCATTCGCAATGCTGATGCGCG
>DASYFQ010000181.1:0-3399 GCA_036498345.1 Steroidobacteraceae bacterium | reverse complement strand
CCATGTGGCGCAGGCGATGGTGCGCTGGCTGGCACCGATCTTGAGCTTCACCGCCGAAGAGGTGTGGGGTTTTCTGCCGGGGGAACGCAATGAATCGGTGTTCTTGAATACCTGGCACCAGTTTCCCTCGGGCGCCGAGCGCGTGCCGGCGATCGATTGGGCCACGTTGATCACGCTCAAAGCGGATGTCGCGCGGGATCTCGAGCGGTTGCGCGCGGCCGGTGCGATCGGCGCGCCGCTCGAGGCAGAGGTGACGATTTACGCGCCTGCCGCGCAAGCCGGGCGCTTCGAAGCTCTGCGCGACGAATTGCGGTTTTTATTGATTACGAGCCAAGCGCGGGTGATCGAGTCGGACACCCCGTCCGCCTCCACGGTTCCGACCAGTGAACCCGGGGTGTGGATCGAGGTCAAACCCAGCACGGAGCCCAAGTGCGTGCGGTGCTGGCACCTGCGCAGCGATGTCGGCAGCAATCCGCGCCACCCGGAACTGTGTGCGCGCTGCGTAATTAACGTCGAGGGTCCGGGTGAGGAGCGTCAATTCGCATGACCACAGAAGGGAATCGCGGCCGTGCCGCATCGTGGCTGCTGTTATCGGCGTTCGTGGTTCTGGCAGACCAAGTGAGCAAGACGTATATCGCCCGTCATTATCTGGAATTTGAATTCATGCGAATCCTGCCCGTCCTCGACATCACTTGCATGCACAACGTCGGCGCCGCCTTCAGCTTTCTCGCCTCGGCGTCCGGATGGCAGCGCTGGGTGTTCATCGGCCTCGCCGTCGTGGTCAGCATAGGCATCACCATTTGGCTGCTGAGGCTCCCGCGCAGCGCACACACTTTGCTGGCCGGCGGCCTCGCTCTTGTGCTGGGCGGCGCGATCGGCAATGTCATCGATCGGATTCGCCTGGGATACGTCATCGATTTCATACACTTTCACTGGGATAGGGCGTATTTTCCAGCATTCAACGTGGCGGATTCGGCCATTACCGTCGGCGCCGCCTGCCTATTACTAGACGCTTTATTTGAAGCGAAGCGGAAGAACTGATGCAAATATTTTTGGCCAATCCGCGCGGATTCTGCGCCGGTGTGGACCGCGCGATCGACATCGTCGAGCGCGCGGTCGTGTTGTTCGGCGCGCCCATTTATGTGCGGCACGAAGTCGTCCACAACAAGTACGTGGTGGACCGCCTGCGCACCATCGGTGCGGTGTTCGTCGATGAATTGCACGAGGTGCCCGACGGCGCCACCGTGATTTTCAGCGCGCATGGCGTGCCGCGCGTGGTGCAGCAGGAAGCCAAGCGGCGCTTGCTGAACGTGTTCGACGCCACGTGTCCTTTGGTCACCAAAGTGCACATGGAAATCACGCGCTATGCCCGGGAGGCGCGCGAGGTGTTCTTGATCGGCCACGCAGGACATCCGGAAGTGGAGGGCACCATTGGGCAATTCGACGCCACACTCGGCGGTTCGATCTATCTGATCCAGACGGTCGAGGATGTGGAGCGCATCGCGGTGCGCAACGCCGACCATTTGGCCTTCGTTACGCAGACCACATTGTCGGTCGACGATACGGCTTGCATCGTTGCGGCATTGCGAGCCCGCTTCCCGGGTTTGAAAGCACCGGTAAAAGAAGACATTTGTTACGCCACGCAAAACCGCCAGGATGCGGTCAAGGATCTGATCGGCCGCTGCGAAGTGCTCGTCGTGGTCGGCTCGAAATCCAGCTCCAATTCCAATCGGCTGCGTGAAATGGCCGGCAAGAATGACAAGCCGGGGTATTTGGTAGACGGACCGGAAGATCTGCATCGCGAGTGGTTCGATGGCGTCAAGACCGTCGGATTGACCGCCGGCGCCTCGGCGCCCGAGATTCTGGTGCAGGGGGTCATCGCACAGCTGCGCGAATGGGGCGGCGAAGTGGCGGAGGAGCTTCAGGGGCGCAAGGAACACGTCATATTCGCGCTTCCCAAGGCTCTGCGCGAGGTCGCAAAAGATCGCACCAGCCTTTCGTCGGTGGGTCCCACGGGGTAGAATGCGGACCCTTTCGGGTTGCGACGCCGCAATAGCTCAGTTGGTAGAGCAACGCATTCGTAATGCGTGGGTCAGGGGTTCGAATCCTCTTTGCGGCACCAAAATCCCTTGGTCCTTACCGAGCACATCGGTAACGTTTCATTCCGAGCACATGGGTAACAGTTTTGCGCCGAAGGGGTTTTCGGCGCTGGTGACCCGGCCGGTCTCGTGATCGAAGAAGCCTAGATCGTACTGCATAAAGCTCACCAGCCAAACCTTGTCGCTGACCTCTTTGATGCCGACGTTTTGGCCGGCAAACACGGTGCTGAGGTTGATTTTGCGCCGCCCAATGCAGATGCGGCCGCAGCAGGTCACCGTGATGGTACGATCGTGAAAGGGATACTCGAGGTCGGATAAGCCCTTGTACGGGCGGCTGGAACTGACATAGAGCTCCGCCGGGTACTTCATGCCGATCGCCTGATGCGGGCGCTCCTGGTTGAACTCCTCGATGAAGCGATCGAACTTACCCTGCTGCTGGATGAGGTTTTTGGCGGCCGGCTTGGTGGCTTCCTTTTTGAGCGTCAGATGCATGCGCTCATGGCGGCCATTTTGCTCCGGATGTGCAGGCTGGATGCGCTCGATCTGGATTCCTAAGCGCAGCCACCATACCGAGAGCTTGGAGAGGCCGAACAGCGCATTGGGGCTTGCGAAGGGCACGCCGTTGTCGGTGCGGATGGCGATGGGCAGGCCGAAGTCCTTAAAAACCCGCTCAAACACGGTAAAAGCGTACTTTGCCTTCGTGCTCGAGAGCGCCTCGCAGCTCAGCAAATAGCGGCTCGCCGCATCGGTGATGGTGAGCGGATAACAGTAGCGGTGGTCGGTGAGCATGAACTCACCCTTGTAATCAGCGCACCACAGCTCATTGGGCTGCAGGGGACGCGATAGTGCGGTTCCCTCAGCCTTGTAGCGGCGCCGCCGGGGACGGTTCACCAGGCCGTGCCGATCGAGCACGGCGTGCACCGTACTGATCGCCGGCAATTGGATCTCGCTATACTTGCGGCGGATCTTCTCGCGGATCTTCGGGGCGCCCCAGCTCGGGTGCTCGCGCTTGACCTGCAGGATCAGGTTTTCGATCTGAAATGGGAGCTGGCAGCCCTGACGGTAAGGTCGGCGGCTGCGATCGGTGAGCCCTTCCAGGCCGCAGTCCTTGAACCGAGAGAAGAGCTTATAACCAGTCTTGCGAGAGATATCGAACTCGCGGCACAGCACCGCCATCTTCTCGCCTTCCATCAACCGAGCCACGAATCGCAGCCGTTCGTCCATCTTGGAACACTCCTGCCACGGCATTTGCGTATCCCCCGCAAATACCGAAAAGTGTTACCCATGTGCTCGGAATAAT
>DASYFQ010000180.1:0-18127 GCA_036498345.1 Steroidobacteraceae bacterium | reverse complement strand
TCCTGACCTGGTTTCCCGCGCATGAGCCGGTGCCCGAGGCGATCAACGTGGAGCGCGAGCTGAAAGAGACGCGCAAGTACTGGCACGAGTGGGCCGCGCGCTGCGACTACGACGGCGAGTGGCGTCCGGCCGTCGTCCGCTCGCTGGTCACGCTGAAGGCAATGACCTACGCGCCCACCGGCGGCATCATGGCGGCGATCACCACGTCGCTGCCGGAGAAGCTCGGCGGTGTGCGCAACTGGGACTACCGCTACTGCTGGCTGCGCGATGCCACGTTTACCCTGAACGCGTTGTTGCTCGCAGGCTATGAAGACGAGGCCGCCGCCTGGCGGGAGTGGCTGCTGCGGGCGGTAGCCGGCTCACCCGACGATTTGCAGATTCTTTACGGCGTCACCGGCGTGCGACGACTCGATGAATACGAAGTGGCCTGGCTTCCGGGCTACGAGAAATCGGTCCCGGTACGTCTTGGAAACGCGGCGGCAAAGCAATTCCAGCTGGATGTCTACGGCGAAGTCATGGACACCTTGCATCTGGCCCGCGCAGCCGGCTTACCGCCGGAACCCGAGGCCTGGAAGGTCCAGGTCGCTCTGCTCAAGTTTCTCGAGTCGCACTGGGAACAGCCGGACGACGGCCTATGGGAAGTGCGTGGGCCGCGCCGGCATTTCACGCATTCCAAAATCATGGCCTGGGTCGCATTCGATCGGGCCATCAAGGATGCGGAGCAAGACAGCCTCGAGGGCCCCATCGAGCGTTGGCGGCAGCTGCGCGACGCCATCCACGCCCAGGTCTGCGGCAATGGCTTTGACCCAAATCGCAATTCGTTTGTGCAGTCGTACGGTTCGTCGCACTTGGATGCGAGTCTGCTGTTGATTCCCCAAGTGGGTTTTCTACCCGCCGATGATCCGCGGGTCGTCGGCACGATCGCGGCGATCGAACGCAGCTTGGTCGTGGATGGTTTGGTGTTGCGCTATTCCACCGCCACGAATGTCGATTCGCTGCCGCCCGGCGAGGGGACGTTTTTGCCATGCTCGTTTTGGCTGGCCGACAGCTACGTCTTGTCCGGACGGCGCGAGGAAGGGGAGGCGCTGTTCGAACGGCTTCTTGCGCTGAGCAACGATGTCGGGCTGTTCGCCGAAGAATATGATCCTCGTGCCAAGCGCATGCTGGGAAATTTTCCACAGGCCCTGACGCATATGGCGCTCGTGAATACCGCTCGGCTCTTGTCGATGCCCAACCATGAAGCCCGGGGCGCGAGCGCCAGAGGTGAACGGCCCGCCGGCGCCGCCGTCAAGCGCGATCCCTGATCCTGTCGGACATCACCGGCACGCGCTTCCTTCCTCCGCCTACAGAGGCCCCGGGTGAATTCGGTCAAGCTCAGGTCTCGATGATCTTCGAAAGCCTGATCGAGGCTATTACAAACTGTTTGCAGGAGTATATAAAAAATGAAACACCTCATACTGGCTGGCATTCTTACGGCGGGGGTCGTGTGTGCGCCGATCGTGCTTGCCGACGAAGCGGGTTCCGCCACCGAGCATCATTATGTGAAGGATTCGGTGATCACCACGAAGGTGAAGTCGAAATTGGCGGCGAAACACCTGAGCACATTGACCAATATCAAGGTCGATACCGATGCAAATGGCGCGGTCTGGCTCAGCGGACACGCTCCCAACAAGGATGCGGTGGATCTGGCGACCATGATTGCCAAGACTACCGAAGGCGTGACCACGGTCCATAACGACGTAGTGGTCGAGCCGTAGCGCGTTGGGCGTCCTGACCCGTTAGGATCAGGACGCGCGATAGGGGCGGCAGGCGGACGCCTCGAGAAATCGAGGCGTCCGCTCATCGCATTTGTGCCGCCAATCGGTCCGCGAGCAAACCCAGACAGTCGCTCAACGCTTGGGGTACCGCAGCATAGTCGTCCTGCGCCAGAGGTGCGCTGAATACTTCGCCGCCGACCACATCATCGCCATGGCGCGAATCGGCAATTCGCCAATGTGCCTCGACGCTCGCTCGATCGCCCTTGCGCACACTCACCTGCACCAAATCGACGGTTACCTTGATGGCACCTTCGCCCGCGCGACCGACGCTCGGACCCGCGACCAGTAAATCGCTGCGCCGCCGCTCGAGATCCCGAGCCAGAGTTTGCGTCATCAGATCGGCCAGCGGCGCGGCCCAGCGTTCATGTTCCAGTACGATGACTCCGTTCGCGGATGTGTCGAGTATCATTTCGGAGCGATCCACCAAGGACGGCAATGCCACCCGGAGCCACACCTGTGCGGCGGGCGTCGCCCTGGGAGTACTGGGGCCTGGCGGCTGAGCGCTCAGAATATAAAAATGATCCGGTCGGCTCGAGGCGCACGCGCAGAGCAGGCCGAGGAAACAACTCGCCGTCAATAGTGATTTCACGGCGATTCTCCCGGTTTGCCGCGCAACAGGGATTCCGGATGGCGTTCCAGGTAGTCGACCAATGCGGTGACCGATTTCGCCGCCCGCGACAATTGGAGTAACGTCGCACCGAGATCGCTCTGCAAGGGCGCATCCTGCGCCAACAAATCCTTGGCGTTCTTCATGGCGGCCTGTGCCTCGGCCAAGGTTGCCTCAACTTGCGGCGCAACGCTGCTGTCGACGTGCCGCATCAATTGATCGGTGCTCTTCAAGGTTTGTTCGAGGCTCGTCATGGTCGAGAGCAACCGATAGGAAATCTGATCGAAGGGGACCTTGTTGAGCTTGCGAGCGATGCTTCCCATGGAATCCTGGAATTCATCGAGCCCATTGGATACGGTCGGGAAGATCCATGGCTGTTCGCCCCACCAGACCTTCTCCACGCGAGCATCCGGATGCATATCCAGATCCACGTACTTCTGCCCCGTCAGCAGGTTGCCGGTTTTCAGTTCAGCCCGAAGGCCGTGGGCCACCAGACTGTCGACCAATTTCCGGCTGGCGTCTTCCGGGTCGTCCCTGGCGGGCGGCCGCGCACGGCGCGCGTTGCGTCCGCGTATTCTCTGCGGATAGATGTCGACGGCAACCGGAAATCGCAGGTCGCCGGCATCCCGGTCGTACTCCACGTCCACGCTTTTGACTTCACCCACCGCAATGCCATGCAGTTCGACCGGCGCGCCCGGCGATAGACCGCGCAGCGAGCCGTTGAAGTACATGACGAAGGACCGAATCTCCGTTTCGGTCGGGCGCATGGCGCGCTCCTCATCCAGATAGAGAGTGAACGTCGTGTCGCTCGGCACCGCCGGCGTCGCGCTGCCCGGGAGCGCTTGAAACGCAACGCCCCCCTGAAGGATCGACGCCAATGATTCCGTACGCAGCCTGACTCCTTCGGAATTGATCGACATGTCGATGCCGCTCGCCTGCCAAAAACGCGTGCCGCCGGTCACGTATGAGTCAAAGGGCGCATTGACGAATATTTTGAGCGTGATGCCGGCGCCGCCCGGGTCGAGCGTATAGCCCACGACTTGGCCCGCGGTGATGTGCCTATAAAAGACCAGGGACCCGATGTCCAACGAACCCAGGTCGTCCGCGTGCAGTACGAACTCGCGCCCGGGCAGATCCGAGGTGACGATCGGGGGTACGTCCAGGCCGACGAAGCTCCTGCTGCTGGTCTCCGACTTACCGACATCGACGCTGATGTAGGCGCCGGACACCAGCGTTCCCAGACCCGTGATTCCGGCGGCGGAGATGCGCGGACGCACCACCCAAAAGCGAGTGTCGTCCACGAGATAGTCGCTCGCGTCCCGGTGAATCATGGCGGTCACGACGACCTCCTTGCGATCCTTGGAGACATGGATGTCGCGGACGTCGCCGATGTCGACATCCTTGTAGCGAATCTTGGTTTTGTTCGCTTCGAGATCTTCGGCATTGTGGAAACGGATTTCGATGCTGGTTCCCTGGGCAAGCTTCTCGTGGATTGCGACGAATGCGCCCGCCAGAATCACGACGGCGGGCAGGACCCAAATCAGCGGTAGGCGCGACCATCGCGAACGGGCGGGCACGGCGGACGGAAGGTCGTCGACACCGGGATTCGTGGGGTCACTCATGCGGCGCCGTATCCCACAGAAGCCGCTCGTCGAACGTCCGCGCCGCGAGCAGCGTCAAGACCACTACGGCGGCGAAGGCCCATGCGCCCCAGCCAACGATGATCGACGCGAAGGACTGGATCTGCACCAAGGCGGCCAGCAGTGAAATGGCGTAAATATCGAGCATCGACCATCGTCCCACGAATTCTATCATCCGATAGAGTTCACTGCGTTGCAAACGGCGATTGGGCGTGCGGCGCCAGGCGGAATACAGCAATACCCCTAACGCCAGAATCTTCAACAGAGGGACGACGATGCTGGCGATGAACACCAGCAAGGCGATCGGCCAGGACCCGGATTCCAGCAGAACCAGCACACCGCTCATGATCGTATCGCGTTCATCGTCGAAGATCGTCCGCGTGTCCATCACGGGCAATACGTTCGCCGGTATGTAGAGCAGGGCGGCGCAAACCAGCAGCACGGCGGTGATGGCGAGGCTGTGGGGCTTGCGTTCGTGCAGACGTGCATGGCACCGCGGACAGCGCAAGTATGCGGCTTTCACGTCGCGCACGGTCGCTCGGCAATCGAGGCAGACGAGAAGTCCGAGGCTGCGGCCGGTGGCAGGTTGGCTCATTCTCGGCTCCCTTCGACCCATCGCCACAGCTGATGGGGGGAGGTGAGGCTGCCCAGTGCGGATAGGCAGATCATGAGCAGGGCGCATGACCACAAGGCGATTCCCGGCGTGATGTGCGCGAAATTCGACAGACGTACCAGCGCAACCAGTGCGCCCAGCATGAACACCTCCATGAAGCTCCAGGGCCGCACCCGTGTGAGTACGCGAAGCACGAGAATCTGGCCGGGCGCACGCCGTCCCCGCCACAATGGAATCAAGACGTAGAGCAGTGTCGCGATCTGCAGCAACGGAGCGACCACGGTAGTCAGGAAAACGAGCGCTGCGATCGACTCGAATCCTTGGGCGTGCAAGCCGAGTGCGGCGCCGATCAACGTCGTGTCGCGCGAGACGCCGTTGACGTGCATCGCCACCAGCGGGTACGCGTTGCTCAATATCAGGAGCACCAAGGCGCACACCGCCAACGCGATCGCCGTATCGATGGAGGCATCGTCCCGCTGCTGCAACGGCGCTCGGCAGCGCGCGCATTGGCTGCGGCCTTCGGCAGGGGCCGCGGCGGGACGGTGCGCCAAATCACAGGCGGGGCAGACGATCACCCCCGACATGCAGCGGTCTCGAGCAGCCGAAGCGCTGCGTTGCCTGGCGACACCAAAAGCCTCACCTTGCTCATAAACTGCGCCCATGTTACGCGGAAAACCGCACTCATTCCCACAAGGCCTAGGCGGCCCCCGCCTCGAGGCCTCGTGCGAAACGTTAGCATGACATGAGGGGGCTATTCTTTCTTTTGGAACCGGCTAGGCTTGCATGCACTGTTGATCCATTGATCGGGGGAAATCGTGAAAGCGACATCTACGGTTCAAGTCGAGAACGACCGCGTGATCGTGACGGAATGGCGTTTTGCGCCGGGGGCAGACACGGGGCACCACGTGCACGCCCATGACTACGTCGTGGTGCCCCTGACGAACGGCACCCTGCGATTGGAGGACGCCTCAGGCGTGAAAGAGGCTTTGCTGCAGGCGGGAGTCTCGTATGCGCGCCGCGCCGGCGTCGCCCACAATGTGATTAACGCCAATGACCACGAGTTTCGATTCGTGGAAATAGAACTCAAATGAACCGCCGCAGGCTCAGCATGCGCGAGCGGCTCGGACGCCGTCGGTTGTTGGCCGGAGCGAGTGCGGCTCTGTTGGTCACTGCGGTCGATGGCTGCAGTGTCGGCGTGCTCTCCCAGCGGCGTACACCGGCGACCGCGCGCTTGCAGTTGGCGCCGCTGCGCGCCGGCACCGACCGGATCACTCAGGTCACCGTCTGCACGCGCCCCTTTCGTGCGGAGGGACCCCGCCTCGATGTCGAGCGGATCGGTCAAAAGATCATCGTTCACAACTACGGCCATGGCGGCAGCGGCTGGTCGCTGTCGTGGGGGTCGAGCGGCATCGCTGTTCGTCAGGCGATGACTACCGGTGAGCGCGAGATCGCGGTGATCGGCTGCGGCGCGCTGGGGCTCACCTCGGGTCTATTGTTGCTGCGCGCCGGCGCCCGCGTGACCATCTACGCGAAGGACTTGCCGCCCAATGTACGCTCGTCGCTCGCCACAGGCCTATGGACGCCGGACTCGCGGGTTTGTCTCGAGGAACGGGCGACACCCGCCTTCAGGCAATTGTGGGCGAACATGGCCCGCCAGTCGTTTCAAACGTATCAGAGCTTGCTCGGCCTGCCGGGAAATCCGGTGGAATTCATCGACACCTATTTCGTATCCGATGACCAGAACACTTTGCGGCGCCGCAACTCATCGGCCGACACCCGGCCGAAATTCGCCGAGCTGCAACGCGAGTTCATCCCTGACTTGATCCCGCGGAGCGAGGACTACGGACCCGGCAGCCATCCGTTAGGCGAGCGTTATTTGCGGCGCAATTCGCTGATGATGTTCAATATCAGCGCCTACGCGCGGCTACTCATGCAGGACTTCCTCGCGAATGGCGGCAAGATCGAGATCGCGGAATTCCATACGCCGGCTGATTTCGTCAGGCTGCGCGAGAAAGTTCTGATCAATGCCACGGGCTACGGGGCGCGCGCGCTGCTCGGCGATGAATCCATCGTCCCGGTGCGCGGACAATTGGCCCGCATGATTCCCCAGCCGGAGATCAACTATGGATTGTTCTACAAGGGGGTCTCCTTCGTTCCGCGCCGCGACGGCCTGGTGTTTCAAGCGGTCGGAGACGACGACTATTATGGATTCAACGACGATACCACCGTGCCCGACCGCGCCGAGGCCGAACGCGCGGTCAACACCATCGCCGGCCTCTACCATCGGGCGTAACGAACGAAGCGGGATGACCTGACATAATCAATTCGGATCTGCTTAGCGGCACACTCCATCGCCGCACGAGGAATTGGATAATCGGCGCCGACACCCGGCAGCACGTAGGCGATCGTCAGGGCGTCATTTGCGCAGAAGTCGCGCGCACGGATGCGCGCGCATCTCATCGATTGTTGATGTCATTTTTCGTGAACGGCGCGGGCAGGCTTGCTTCGGTTGGCGCGGGGACCCGTCAAGACGGGGCGAAAGCGCGTCACGGTCTGTTCCACCAAATCCTGAACCAGTGTTTCCACCGACGCTGCGCTACGATTGCGCACCGATAATGCCGCAAACATTTCGAAGCTGGTGAGGGCGAAAAGCAAGTCGACCAAATCGGCGTTTTCGGCCTCGTTATCCGCCGTGAGCCGGCTGACGAGCACCGTCAAGGCGTGACGCCGGCGTTCGGATCGCGCGAGGAGGCTCGCGGCTACCTCATCATTGAGTTTCGTCATGGCGCTGAATTTCGGCAGCATGGTTGCGTGCGCCGTCCAGAAGCGACAAAACACGGTAACGAAGCGGCGCAGTGCCTTGTCCGGGTCGGCTTCGGCAAACACCTGCGGCAATTCGGACAAGCCACCACTCTGTGCCAGATCATCGAAGACGGCCTCGAGCAATCCTTGCTTGGATTGGAACTGGTTGTAGACCGTCAAGCGAGTGACGCCGGCCTGGCGGGCTACACCATCGAGGGAAAATGCGGGCGCATCCTTTCCGCCGCCGAGCAATGTGCGTGCGGCCGCCACCAGGCGCGCCCGCGTTTCGTCGGCTGCCGCGGCGCGCTGGGGACTGCGATAGGGGCGTGAGGTGCGCTTGACAGGCATGCTATTGAGTATACACTGTGTATAGCTAATATGGTCTATGAGGTGAGGTCATGTCCGAAGTCGCGTTTATTGTGCTGGCTCGTGCGATTCATGTCATGTCGGGCGTAACGTGGGCGGGCACCGCATTCGTTCTTGCCACGGTGATTTCTCGGACCCGCGGGCCGTGGCTGGGCGACGCCGCGCGCCGTGCCGGCGCGCTCTCCGGCATTTCCGCCGTGCTGACGATCCTATCCGGACTCTTCTTATTTGCGGCATTGCACCCGCACGATAACTCCGTCGGCGGACTGGTGCTCAAATCCGGAGCCATGGCGGCCCTGCTGTCGTTGGCAGTCGGTCTGCTGATCGCGCGTCCGGCGGGGCTCGAGCTTGCGCGCCTGCATGAAAATCGCGATGACGCGGCGTCTCAAGGGGCGATTCGGCAACTCTCTCGGTTGCGCACGCGTACGGTAGTGAGTGCGCGCGTCGCCGCCGCCCTCTTGGCGGTCGCAGTGCTCGCGATGGCGGTGTTCCGCTACGCCGCGGCGGTCGGATGATGTACCCCGATCTTCGTTGATGGCGCTTTAAACCTTCCCGCTCCCGGTCGTCTCCAAGGGCATAGACGAGAGGAGAATTGGGGGTAGGCAGTGGGGACGGTTCGGATGCTGCAGGTGGCGGGAGGAATGGATGCCGCGGCTGAGCCGGTCGAACTCATTGCCGCCGCCGCCGCCGGCGACTTGATCGCCTTCGAGCACCTGTACCGTCAATTTGCGCCGCGAGTTTACGGCTTGTGCCTGCGCCTCACCGGACAGCGCGAAGCCGCCGAGGACTGTACCCAGGAATCTTTCGTCGCTGCCTGGCGAGCCCTGAGGGACTTCGAACAGCGCAGCCGATTTTCAACCTGGCTGCACCGCATCGCCGTGCACACCGTGCTCGCCCGACGCCGCGGCTTGCGTGTCCAGTACGAAGTCGCTGAACCGGCTTCGGGTCTGCCCGACGTGGCCGATCCCGGGGGCGAAGCGCCGCCGCTCGATCTCGAGCGTGCGATTGCGCGCCTTCCTGAGGGCGCGCGCCACGTGCTCGTGTTGGTAGGTATCTACGGTTTTAGTCACGCGGAGGCGGCCCGCACCTTGGGCGTCGCCGAAGGCACTTGCAAGGCGCAGTTGCATCGTGCCCGCGGCCTCCTGGCCACCGCGCTCGGATTGGAGACAGCATCATGAGCGATCCTTTGCAAAAATCCCTCGACGAACAACTGGAAGAGCTGGCGCTCGACGTGCCGCCGCCCCGAAATCTCTGGCCCGTCATCGCCAGCCGCCTGGAGCGGCGCCCACGGCGCGCGCGTCCGATGGTGTTTGCCGCGGCGGCCGGGTTGGCCGCTGCCTGTGTGGCGAGTGCGCTGACGTGGGCGGTGTTGCACGGGCACTCGGGATCCTCCGTCACGCCGTTGACGGCGAGAGCGCCGACGGCGGCGCGTGCCCCGACCTTCGATGAGCCGCGAAACGCGAGCTACGTCGCCGCGCGCGATTCTCTCGAAGTGAGCTTTCGCGAGCGGCTGGCGCTTCTCGATCCGGCCACGCGTGCTCAAATCGAGGCCAGCCTCGCGGTCATTCGCCAGGCGCACGAAGACATCCGTAAAGCGCTGGCGAACGATCCGGCATGCCCGGTGCTCGAGCAGCTCTGGCAGAGCACCTGGCACGACGAACTTGACCTGTACGAGCGTGTTGTACGCGGTACTCAACCGACGATGACGAGGACATGACCATGTTGAAAGCACACTTTGACACCCGCCATGGTGGCTGGATCACCCTTTGCGCATTGACGGCATTGGTGATTCCCTGGTCGCTGGTCCAGGCGGGTAGGGCGATCGAGGAGCGTCGAGCCGCCGATCCGCAAGGCGAGATCGAGATCGTCAATGTCTCGGGAACGGTGGAGGTCCACGGCTGGGACCGAAGCGAGGTTGAAGTCGGCGGCACGGCCGGCGACAACGTGGTTCGGGTTGACGTGACGAGCGCGGGCAACCATACCGTGATTCATGTCGTGTCGCGCTCCGCTCACACCTGGGGTTCCGACGCCGAGGCGCATCTGGTCGTTCACGTGCCGGCCAAGAGTTCGATAACGGCGACGCTGGTCAGCGCTGACTTCAAGGTGGCGGGCGTGCTCGGCGACTTGAAGCTGCAATCGGTGAGCGGCAGTGTGAGCGGCGATGTCGGCGGCGACGTTCGCGCGAGCACGGTGAGCGGTGACGTGCGATTGACCGCACACGCGGCCAAGGCCGTCGAGGTCAAGACCATCAGCGGCGACATCCAGCTGATGGGCGGTGGCGGCGAAGTGGACGTCACCACCGTGAGCGGCAGCGCGACCATCGAACTCGCCGATGTGACCCGAGGTCGATTCAAGAGTGTGTCGGGCGATATGACGGCCGATCTTGCCTTGAGGCCCGATGGGCAGATCGAGAGCGAGTCGGTCAGTGGGGACATCAGCTTGAAGTTCGCCGCTGTACCGGCCGCGGAATTCGATGTGCAGTCCTTCAGCGGGGATATCCGGAATTGCTTTGGACCCAAGCCCATGCAGTCGCGGTACGGCCCGGGATCGAGGCTCGAGTTCAAGAACGGCGAAGGGCATGGGCAGGTGCGGGTGAATACCAAGAGCGGCGACGTGAAGCTGTGCGTCAAGGGTATGAGCCACCACGTGTCCATGCTGTCGCTGGCGCGACTAAGGGCGATACGGTTCGAGGTCCCGTACGTCTACTAGCCGTCAGCGTATGCCTACATGCCCAGGTGATGGATGCCGATGGCAGGCTCGAGGGCCCGTCCGTAAGGTGGGAACCAGCCACCCCACCCACCACCACCGCAGGAGCGCCAATGAACTCGGCGACCATGTCATCCCCCTCCATCTCGCTGCCGCCGCTGCCCTATGATCAGAATGCGCTGCAGCCCGTCATTTCCGCGAATACGCTCGGCTTCCACCACGGCAAGCATCACAAGACTTATGTCGACACCTTGAACAAACTCATCGCGGGCACCGAATTCGCGGACATGCCGCTCGAGAAAATCATCAAAGCGACGGCGACGCAATCCGAGCACACCGCCATTTTCAACAACGCGGCGCAAGCGTGGAATCACACGTTCTACTGGCGGAGCCTGAAGCCCAAGGGCGGCGGCGAACCGCCGGCGACTCTCAAACGCCTGATGGATTCATCCTTTGGCAGCGTCGATGCCTGTAAAAAGGAATTGGCCAATGCGGCCGTCGGGCAGTTCGGCAGCGGCTGGGCCTGGCTGGTTCAGGACGGCGAAAAGCTCAAGGTCGTGAAGACGGGCAATGCCAATACGCCGCTGACTCAAGCGACACCACCCCTCCTGACGATCGACGTATGGGAGCATGCCTACTATCTGGACTACCAGAACCGGCGCGTCGACTATGTGAACGCCCTGCTCGACAAGCTCGTCAATTGGGAATTCGCGGCGGAGAATCTTGGCAAGAAGTAGCAGGAAGTGGCCGGAAGTAGCTTCGACGGGGTGCGGCGGTCTCGACGCACCCCGGCATTCGCGCGCGGCGTGAGCTTGGGTATTGAAATCTATTTCACCCGTGCGCCGCGCTCGATGAGAAGTTCACGCAACACCGAGCGATGGCAACGGGATTCATCGGCGCAATAGCAGCCGACGGAGAAGTCGGCTGGATGAGACAATGCCGCCAGAGTATCGAGCAGAGCGCTCTCGTTAGTCGCGGCCATTTCCCTCCGGTACTTTTTCACGAAGCGACTCCAGTCCCGCTCTGATCGAGCGGTCAGCGCCTGCTTGACCAATGCCGGGCTTGGTGCAAGCGTCGGCAGCCACACATCATAAAAATTCTTCGAGGCATATTCCGTCTTCAAAATGCCTCGGGGAGGGCGTCTCACGGTGCCGAGACGCAGGCCTTCCCCGGAAAGCCGGTCGGTACCTAGCCGCACGATTCGAACAGCCATGAGAGGATTCTCGGTAAGGTTGCAATCGGGCCCGTCCAGCACACGCCGGCGTATCCGGTATTTTGCATCAACTCTCGATTCTGGGCGATGATCGGCGACATATTGTGCAATCACGATGACACGCCAACATAGTCTTGGAATTCATGGAGCGCCCTCACGATGATGAAATGCTTGGTGGCCACGTGCCTCGGCCTGCTTGCGGCCGCCGTCGTTCCGGCCTACGGCCAGGACAAGCTCACATTGCGGTTGACGCAGGCGATTCCCCTGCCTGGTATCAACGGACGTTTGGATCACATGGCCGTCGATCTGGAAAAGAAGCGCCTATTCTTGGCCGCCGTTGCCAATGGAACGCTCGAAGTCATCGATCTGGGCGCGGGGAAGGTGATCAACAGCCTTACCGGCTTCAAAGATACTCAGGACGCGCTGTTCCTCGGCGGCCACTTCAACAAGCTGTACGTATCGAGCCTGGACGGAACCTTGCGGATATTTCAAGGTGAGTCTTTTCGATTGATCCAAGCGCTGAAGCTGGAGCCCGATCCCAATCGCCTTCTCTACGATCCTGCGACCGATCGCCTCTATTTCGGGTACGGCGGCCAGAATGCGGGATTCGATGCTTACGAAAGAGTTGGGATCATGCAAGCGAAGCGAGGCGCGCAATCCGATCAATTCGTCGCGGATATGATCGCCCCGACCTACCGGCCAGGGCATCTCGCGGAGCTAGCCATGGACGACGACGGCAGGCTTCTCGTGTGCGACTCGCGAGCCGACCTCATTTTTCAGTTCGATACGCGAAAACGCGAACTTCTCAAGAGCTGGTCCGCCCGAGGCGATGGCGCCGGCGACATGAGTCTCGACCGGATCCACCACCGATTGTTCGTGGGGACGAGAGTTCCGCCCGAGATGACTGTTTATGACAGTGTATCGGGCAAGGAGATTGCCAGCCTTCCAGGGCCGGACACCATGGACGGCGTGTATTACGATGCTGAACTGAAACGGATTTACATGTCGGGTGGCCGCTGGTACGGATCGCCGGAGGCGTCGCCAGGCTGGGTCTACGTGTACCAGCAGCAGGACGCCGATCACTACCAGCTAGTCTCCAAGGTCAAAACGAGACCAGGCTCCGGTACGTCATTATTCGTACCCACATTGAACCGCCTTTATGTGGCCTCGCAGGCGATCGCCGACCAGGAAGCGGCGGTGCTGGTTTTCGAACCAGTGCCGTAGTTGGTCACGGACGCAGGAGCGGGTCGGCCCAGGCTTCGAAGGCCTCGAGCATCTGGCTCCTGACTTGTGCATCCGTACGGCCAGATCGGGCCAGTACATGAAACGAATGATCCGCATTCTCGATCAACACCAATGTGGTGCTCTTACCCAGGCGCGCGGCCAGCGGTTCGATCAGCGCAAGTTCGGCAAGCTCGTCGCGAGTACCTTGCAGAAATAGTAGGGGTATCTTTACCTGGAAGAGGTGCGAGCCTCGATCGATTGAGGGTTGCTTGGGCGGATGCAGCGGAAATCCAAAGAAGACCAAACCGCGTACGTGAGAAAGGGGATTTTCGGCCTGGGCCTGCGAGGTCATGCGGCCCCCAAACGACTTGCCTCCGGCCAGCAAAGGGAGTGAAGGCTCGAGTTCGTGCGCCATTGCGATCGCCGCACGAACCGTGGCGTGGCATAGCGCAGGCGGGTCCGGCCTTTTGCCGTGCCGTTCAGCGTAGGGAAACTGGAAGCGCAATGTGGCGATGCCGATCGCGTCGAGATCACCGGCCAAACCGGCCATGAACGGATGATCCATGCCGGCTCCGGCCCCATGCGCGAGCACGAGGCATGCTTTTGCAAGGCTTGGCCGTTGCAACAGCCCTGACACGCTGATTGTCTGGTTGACCGAAATGGTTACCGGATTTGGAATGGACGATGTCACGCCGCTATTATGCGCCGAGAGCCGCTGCTCGCCCGCGGTAGAGTAATCCCGCTCAACCATGCGACCGGCCGGCAAGTTCAACACGGTTTTTACACTGTGAATGCCTATTTCCAGCAGCAAATTTACGGCTGGTGGATATACCGTATGCTCCATGAATACCACGATACTCCGTGCCCGGCAGATGAGCCTGGCGCTGCTTGTCGTCGCCGTCATCGACCACGGCCACCAGCAGGCAGACTATTCCGGCGCCACCCCTCACTCGTCGGGGCTGATGCGACTCGGCCGCGACTTGATGCGCCGTGCCGGCGGTGAAACCCCAGCTGAGATGACCGCCTCGGATTGGACTTCCTCGCGCAATCGCCGCACCCGCGCTGCGACCGTCCAGGGCGACCGTCGATTTCGATAATTCTTGCCGACGTCACAAAAATATAGCCGGTCTCGCGTTCCAGCGCCGGTATGATGTGTGCCTTTTCAAGAGGAGGCATCGATGGCAAAGGCAAAGCGGCGTTTGGTCTTGGCATGGTCCAAAGAGGATGTGAAGAATTTGCGGGCTTTTGCGAAAGAGAAACTTTCAGGGCCCCAGACGGCCAAGAAGCTTCGCCGTACCCCTGGCGCGGTCGCGCAAAAGGCGATGAAACTGGGCGTGAGGTTCAGGTCGATCAAGCGTAAACCTCGCTAGCACTGCGAGGTGGTTCCGGAGCCGGTGCGGGCGACGGCGTGCTGGATTAGAATGGACCCATGATTCGCATTCGCGAAATTGATCACCTGGTCCTGCGCGTGGTTGATTTGGACCAAATGCTTCACTTTTACTGTGACGTGTTGGGATGCACTATCGAGCGCAGACAAGAGGCAATAGGTCTGGTTCAACTGCGAGCGGGCCGATCCCTGGTTGATCTTGTGCCAATCGACGGAGAATTGGGGAGTGCCGGCGGCGCTGCGCCGGGCACCGAAGGGCGAAATCTCGATCATTTTTGCTTTCGGGTGGAGCCCTTCGACGAGGCCGGCATTCGCAGCGTGCTCGAAGCGAATAAAGTAATTGCCGGCGCAACGGCGTCTCGCTACGGCGCGGAGGGAGAGGGTCCGTCCATCTACCTTACGGATCCCGAAGGCAACGTCGTCGAACTCAAAGGGCCACCGTCGGTGAGCCGGGACCCTTTGCAGGATTCGAGACGATGACGAGCCCCGACAATTCCGTTTCCACTCTGGTGCTGCCGGCACCCGTGCCGCATCGCGGCCGTCTGCCGTTGTTGGAGTTTTTCCGCACACTACGCGACAACATGATCGCTACCTATGCCGCAGAAGCTTACGAATGCGACATCGTCGAGAGGAAGATGTTCGGACGCTGCCGGTTCCTCATCAACGAGCCGGCGGCGATCAAGCGTGTTCTGCTCGACAACGCGGCAAACTATCAAAAGACCGAGATCACACGCCGTATCCTCGAGCCGGGCCTCGGCAGGGGACTCATCACCTCGGAAGGGGAGACGTGGCGGCAACATCGCCGCACCATGTCGCCTGCCTTTGATCATCGCAGCATCGTGTCTTATGCGCCGATCATGACCGGAGCGGCGCATGAGTTGCTGGCGGATTGGAGCAGGCTCGGCGCGGATGCGATAGTCGACGTCGCCACTGCGATGATGCAGGTGACGCTCAACATCATTTCCCGTGCGATGTTTTCATCCGATTCCGACCGCATCGTCGCCATCATGGAGCGAGGAGCTGGCCGTTATCAGGCACAGATGCGCCCAAATATGATGGATTTTATCGGTCTGCCCGGATGGCTCGCGGGTTTGGGCCGAATCAGAGTCGCCCATCGCACGCTGGGCGAATTCGATACGGAAATCGACGGCCTGATAAAATTACGTTCCAGCAATCCCGACGGCGGCCCCAGGGATTTGCTGGCCCGCCTCATCGCGGCGCGCGACGAGCAGACAGGCGGCGGCATGACCGCGCAGGAGGTGCGCGATCATGTCATTACGATCTTCATGGCGGGACACGAGACGACTGCCATGGCCATGACCTGGACCTGGTATCTATTGTCGCAACATGCAGCCGAGGAGGCGAAACTGCACGCTGAACTCGCGGGCGTGCTCGGCGGGCGCGCACCCAACGCGGAGGATCTGAGCAAGCTCACATATACGCGAATGGTGATAGAAGAATCCATGCGACTGTATCCGCCGGTGCATACCATCGCGCGCGAGGCGCTGGCCGACGACACACTGGCAGGGCGGCAGGTGTCCAAGGGTTCGACCGTGCTGATCGCTCCTTGGGTGCTCCATCGCCACCGGCAACTTTGGCGCAATCCGGGGCGATTCGATCCCGAGCGATTCTCACCGGAACAGTCCGCCACCCGTGCGCGTTTCTCGTACCTGCCCTTCGGCGGCGGCCGCCGTATCTGTATTGGAGCAGCTTTCGCCACGGCCGAAGCGATGCTCCTGCTCGCTACCATCGCGCAGCGCTTCCGGCTTCGACTCGCGCCCGGGCATTCCGTCGAGCCTCAGGGCCTGATTACGCTTCGTGCCCGTCATGGGTTGAAAATGCTGCTGACGCCGCGGTCATAGAGCTCTTACGTGTTGCTATTGCCTTCGCGGACATGCGTACGGCACATGGGCAGCATGGCAGGAAACGTGCTACATAGATGAACCCTTTGAGCCTGTCGATCAGTCCCGCACTGCAACGACATTCCCATTCCCTTTATCCGTTCGAGAAAGACAATACTTCATGCTGAAACGCCTTCGCGGTCATTTTTCCAATGACCTCTCGATCGATCTTGGTACCGCCAATACCTTGATTTACATCAAATCGCGTGGGATCGTCCTCAACGAACCTTCGGTCGTGGCCGTGCAAAACGAACCGGGCCGCGGCGGCAAGGTCGTGGTGGCGGTGGGTGCAGAGGCGAAGAAAATGCTCGGTCGAACACCGGGGCATATCACCACCGTGCGGCCCATGAAGGATGGCGTCATCGCCGATTTCACCTACACGGAAAAGATGCTTCAGTACTTCATCAGCAAAGTTCACGGCAACCGGTTCTTTAGTCCGAGCCCGCGCGTGCTCGTATGCGTGCCGTTCGGCTCAACCCAGGTCGAACGCCGCGCCATCAAGGAATCCGCCGAGGGTGCCGGTGCGCGCACGGTGGACATCGTGCCTGAGCCCATGGCCGCCGCCGTCGGCGCAGGCTTGCCGGTTCACGAGGCACGCGGCTCGATGGTCCTCGACATCGGCGGCGGCACTTCCGAAGTCGCCGTGGTCTCCTTGAACGGCATCGTCTACGCGGCGAGCGTGCGTATGGGCGGAGATAAGTTCGACGAGGCCATCATCCTGTACGTCCGCCGCAACTACGGCATCTTGATCGGAGAGGCTACGGCGGAGCGCATCAAGATTGAAATCGGTTCGGCTTATCCCGGTGAGCAAGTGCGCGAAATCTCCGTGAGGGGTAGAAACCTCTCGGAAGGCGTGCCGCGCGCCTTCACCTTGAACTCGAATGAAATACTGCAGGCCCTCGAAGAGCCGTTGCAGGGCATCGTGAGTGCGGTGAGGCAGGCGCTCGAGCAGACGCCGCCGGATCTCGGCAGCGATGTGGCGGAGCGCGGTATCGTGCTCACGGGCGGAGGCGCTTTGCTGCGCGACATCGATAAGTTGCTCATGAAAGAGACCGGGCTGCCGGTGATCATCGCCGACGATCCGCTGACGTGCGTGGCGCGCGGCGGCGGACGAATTCTGGAACTCACGGAAGAGCATGGACGGGGAGTCTTTGACCTGCATTGACGACGGTATTCCGCGGAGTTGCGACCAGTGAAGCACGACGTAATCGGCGATATCCACGGCCAGTACGACAAACTGGTGTCGCTCCTCGAGTCTTTGGGCTATTCCTTATCCGCCGGTGCTTGGCGGCACCCAATCCGTACGGCCATCTTTGCCGGCGATTTGATCGATCGCGGGCCGAAGCAGGTGGCGACCGTGGATCTCGTGCGGGCGATGGTCGAGGCGGGCTCGGCTCGGTGCATCCTGGGAAATCACGAATTCAACGCGATTGCGTGGGCAACGTGCGATCCGGAGCATCCGGGGAAGTTCTTGCGTGATCATCACCAGCCGGGCAATCGGGAGCAGCATCAGGCGTTTCTCGATGAGGTCGAAGGGACGCATCGGCACAAGGAAATTACCGATTGGTTCAAGACGTTGCCGCTATGGCTGGATCTACCGGGTTTGCGGATCGTGCACGCATGCTGGCACCCATCATCGATGGATGTGCTCCGTCCGATACTTGGACCCGATCAAGCCTTGACGGAGGAGGCGATTCTGTTCGGCAGTCGCAAGGGCCATCCGGTACACGAGGCGCTCGAGGTGGTGTGCAAGGGTCCCGAGGTGGCATTGCCGGCGGGGGTTTCGTTTGAAGATAAAGGCGGCAAGATTCGGCGTGAGGTCCGGGTTCGATGGTGGCAAGAGGATTTGTC
>DASYFQ010000179.1:0-4712 GCA_036498345.1 Steroidobacteraceae bacterium | reverse complement strand
CCAGGAATTCCGTCGGCGGTGGTCAAGCGGCTTGGCGATGATAGTAGCTGAGCATTCCGCCGAGTCGCTCGCGCCGTTTAACGGAAGCGCTTGTACCGCGATCGGCAGCGAGGGGCCTCGGTAGTCGGTTTTCGAGGCCTTGATGATTACGCTCGCCGTGGTAGTGGGCCATGTAATGTGAGATTGCATGCCGTAGCGATGCCTTCCCCAAAAAGATCATTCGGCTCAAACATTCTTCCTTTATCGAGCGCACGAACCGCTCGGCGAAAGCATTCAAGTTCGGTGATCTCGGCGGCAGGCGAATGACGTGGACACCTTCCCGGACGAGAGCTTTACGAAAGTCGTCGGAGTATTTTGCATCCCGGTCGAGAATCAGATACCCCTTGCCGCGGAGAATTCCAGTGTCTTCGTCGGTGATATTCGGGCAATTTGCATTATCCACTCGTTGCCAGGATGAGGCGTGACGCCGGCAATGTGCACGGACCGGGAGGCGATGTCGATGACGAACAGAATATAATGCGTAACCAGACCCTTGAGCGTACAAACCTCGACGGTCAGGAAGTCCGTCGCCGTCAAGCACTCCCAGTGAGCCTTCAAAAACGTCGACCATCGGGTATGCTTGCCGCGCTCGGGAGCGGGCTCGATTCCGTTCTCTTTGAGGATACTGGCAATTGTGCCGCGTCCAATCTCATATCCCAGATTGGCGAGTGCGCCTCGGATTCGAGTGTAGCCCCAAGAGGAATTTTCAAGCGCCATTCGTAGAATGAGATCGGCGATCGTCTTCATTACACGAGGCCGGCCCGGGCCACGCCGCTCACTGAAGTTCCACTTGGACGCCACCAGTTCCCGGTACCACCGAAGGAGGGTGTCCGGTGTGACCAATGTATATCCAACTCGCTCAACACCCTCCGCCCGAGCGCTTGCGCTTTTCTGGCAAGTCGACGACGCTCGGCGTCGGTAAAGCGAAGACGCCTCGCACCCAACCGCTCCTTTAGCACCCGGTTCTCTTCCTGGAGTTACTCGATCACGTCCAGCTGATGGCGGCTGATCCAACCGGCAAACATTAGGACCAGAAATTTCAGGGGCGCAAACGAGAAGGGCATGCTCTCAATTATATCGGACGGCTCATCGCTCCGCCCTACCCCAGCCGCATCCGCGGCGTCATTTGAATTTTTGGACATTACGCCCTCGTCTTATTGTGCCACGCCTTAGGTTTGATCTCGGCGTGTCACCGTGTGCGGCAGCGTCTCCGTGTGAATCGCAGCGCCGATTGCTCAGGTCTCGGTATGGGCAGTCAATTCGCATTGATGCCATGCAACATCAACGAGATTCTGTGAGCGCCTGTGCACAATGAAGGGCTTTTGCTGTGACTGGTGTCTGCCACATGAGATCATGGAGCTTCTATTGTCCTATGTCGGCCAGCAGACTCAGCAGTACTTCACCTAATGAATCCAGCAACTACGGTCATGAGCGACCCGGTGTCAGCTAAAGAACGTGCGCGCCTCATGGCGCTAAATTCCTATGACATTCTTGATACCCCGCCCGAAGAGGTCTTCGACGAATTCGCACGTCTAGCGGCATCCATTGTCGGCACGCCCATTGCGTTGGTAAGTCTGGTGGACGGCAATCGCCAGTGGTTCAAGGCAAATGTCGGTCTGGCAGCTGCCGAAACCCCGAGAGATATTGCATTTTGTGCTCACGCGATAGGTAGCGTCGATGTCTTTGTGATTCCGGATGCGCTGAAGGACGAGCGCTTTGTGGACAACCCGCTGGTCACCGACGGACCCAAGATCCGCTTCTACGCGGGAGCCCCCTTGATGACTTCCGACGGGGATGCGCTCGGCACGCTCTGCGTGATCGATTATGTACCGCGAGAGATCACGACCGAGCAGCGCAGCGCATTGCAGATATTGAGCCGGCATGTCATGGCGCAGCTTGAGCTGCGGCGGCGGCTCCTTGCGTTCACTCGCGGGGATGTACCGCGTCAACAGGCAATATCGGCCCTTCGTCGCGCCATCGAGGTGCGTGAATTTCTGTTGCACTACCAGCCGAAGATCGACCTTCGCAGCGGAACTATTGTGGGCGTCGAAGCGCTGATTCGCTGGAACCGCGCTGGACGAGGACTCGTCTCGCCTACGGAATTCGTACCGCTCCTTGAGGATTCCGGGCTGATTCTCGAAGTCGGTGCGTGGGTGGTGCGTCAGTCGGTCGCGGATTATCAAGATTGGGTCCGACAGGGACTCAACGCACCGCGCATTGCGGTCAATGTCTCGCCTCTGCAATTACGGCACCCGGACTTCATCAGCATGCTGGAACAGGCCTTAGGTTCCGAGTGCGCGTCTCGCACCCCGCTCGACATCGAGATCACCGAAGGGGTCTTGATGGAGAAGACCGACGAGGTCATTCAGCAGCTGGATGCGATCCGGCAAATGGGCATGCACGTGGCCATCGATGACTTCGGAACCGGCTATTCATCGTTGCGCTACCTGGCGCGCTTACCGATCGATACCCTGAAAATCGATCGGTCCTTCGTCACGGCCATGACGCAGAACGCGGACAATATGGCGATCGTCTCCAGCATCATCACTCTCGCTCATGGGCTCGATCTCAATGTAGTGGCAGAGGGCGTGGAAACCGAGGAAGAGCGCAAGCTGTTACGCCTGCTACGCTGCGATCAGATGCAAGGCTATCTTTTCAGCCGACCAATCGCCAAGGATGCGCTGGAGCAATTATTGAGAGCAGAGACGACGGCCGAAACGTGTGCGGTGCGCGCACGCTCTGAATTCATCGAACGACGTCTGATCGGACGGACCCCTATCATCCGAAAGTGACCCGACAGTCGGTAGCTGCCGATCTTACTATGCGATTCGTCCGGCGCTCCCTCCGACAGGGCCGCTGTCAGCAATCGACTTCATCGACGCAGCGGCGCGGGCACGGCATCCAGCTTGCATCGAAGCCTCCGCAAGCTCGCGATCGCGGCGATCGAGCATCGTACGTGCCTCGCGGTACGCAGCGTAGTAGTGGTCGACCAGTTAGTCGGAACCTACCGGTGGCGGCGTAGCCTGGCAACGGAGATCGTCGGGTGCCGATCGCGCTGATGAGCGCGCAGCGCCGCGAGAATCGCTGCCGGAAGAACCGGTGGAGAGGACAAAACCCCCGCAACCTCCTGGGCTTTGACCGGACAACCTTCTGGCGGCCCGGCGGAAACAAGGGAGGACTTCCCATGCGACCTCAATCGAACAGGCTGAGGATGCTTTGATACTTTTCGATATAGCCGCTATTTTCGCGGTTGTAACGCGGAATGCTGACCGCTCGCACCACAGAGGCATCTTGGCGCCAGACACAGGGGCAGGCGACAGCGGAGCCCGGGGTGAGCTTACCCGCGCGGCGCAGCTCGCCGAGCTGAACACCCATACGGTCGAGCGCTCGATAAAGCTTTGCGACGTTGCGCGGTCCTCCATTGTAAGCGGCGACTGCAAAGATGCCGAGCACTTCTGGATTCGTGCGATAGGCGGAGCGGATTTCACTGCCCATCTGTGACAGCTCAATGTCCAGCAGGCAGACGGCCGCCGCCATTGCATTCTGCAGGCGGGTCGCGCCGCGCTCGAAGTTTGGGTCCAGTTGCGCGCCGCGGCAGCGTCGCACGACGAGTGAATAGGTGCCATTGCCGTGCCGGTTGGTGAACTGCATCGGGCCAAGCGCTTTCGCACTTGAGACGCTGTAGCGATACGCCTCCTCGCGCTTCAACCCGTACTGGCTGAGTACCTCGTCGAATGCATCTCTTCCCTTTTTGACGTAGTCCTCGTCGTCGGTCTGTTCTATGACCGCAAGTGTCGCAATAACCTCAGCTGGTATCACATCCGCAAGCAGCTCACCCGGAAAGGCCTCGCTCGGCACGTTCGCGTTACGAAGGTCCTCCATGGCGCGCCTTGCGGTGGTGAGCAGGAAATCCCTGCCGCCTGTGACGAAGCTCGGGTCAAGGGTGTCCTTAGTATAGGGCAGGTACACGATGGGTCGTGCCGTCGCCGCCGCCTCGCGCCAGCGTTTCTTCTTGATGAGGGTGTTGTCGAATACCGGGAACTTGCGGCCGTAAACCTTCAGCTCCTCGCCGTCGCGCGAGAATGCGAACATGAGCCGCTCGGCCCCTGTGCCCTTCACGTGCCGCGCCTCAATACCGAGCGTGCGCACGGCGAAGGGCAGTGGCCCGTGGCCGGGTTTCCATTTCACCGGCGGGCGGGGGATCTCCAAGTGAGCAATGGTCCAGCTCTTCTGCGATTCGCTCCACAACGCGAAGGCGACCGGCCGGCCGCGCAGCACCTCATGCCCGCCCTTACCGGTGAAGGCGTACTGCAGTTCCACGTCGCGCAGCTGCGCTTGGCCCTCGGCAACCAGGTCGCGGATGATGAGGTGGCGCTGGCGCCCCTTCACGACCAACTCTGGCAAGTTCTCAGTCATGGGTGGCGCCTCGCGCTTCTCTGACTCGGCGACGGCCACCGGAACCTCGGCCTCACCCTCCTCTTTGGCTTCACTCGCGACCACCGGGAGGTCTTTCATTCCGGGCGCGGCGGCGGGTCCCGCGACCAGCGGTGGGTCGTCCACTGCCTCGATGCGGCCGCCCGAGGAGGCGCACGCAGAGCAGAGCAGGAAGGCCAGGAGCGGCAGCGCCGATGAGGCACCGCGAGAGACGGGCATAGAGGAACTCTGAATTGCAG
>DASYFQ010000178.1:0-3564 GCA_036498345.1 Steroidobacteraceae bacterium | reverse complement strand
AGCAATGCACGTTGCGGGGCGGTGGGCCGGTTGCCGCAGATCAGCGACCGCCCGGGATCCATCCAGTAACCGCGTAAGATCGGACCCATGATCCACGCGCGCACCACGTCTCCCGCCTCGGGCGGCGTGGTGTGATAGCCGTACAGATCCGTGCTGACCACTTGGTGTTCGGTCTGAGATCCGTGATGAATGTCGATGCGATGGAAGCCTCCGCCGGCGCGCAACAGGATAGCCGAGGCCGCGGCGGCGGCTTCGGCGCTCGACTGCCCAATCAACAGCGATTCGCAGGCTGCGGTGAGCGCCCGGGAGACGAGGTCCCCCGCTGCTCGATAGACCTCGAGCTCGCGGGGACTCTTGATGGACTGCGGACCCAACAGCAAGGTCTCATCGGCATGCCACTCGATCTGCGGCGTGTGCCGGCGAAGGAGCCGGTCGTACATTCCCGGCAACACGTCATCGCCCACCACCGCGACGCGGCCCGCCACCCCTTGCGCACGCAGATGAGCCGCAAGACCGGTCATCAGGTTCCCGGGATGGCTGATCACCTTGCCGCAAACCACGCGAGGCAGGTCGAGGTCGTCCGCCGGCAACCCCACGTGGAGCTCCGGCTCATATCCGCGGCGCACGAGCACGGCGGAAAACGTGTAGGGCGCGCCGATCTCCTCGCTGGCGGGATCCTGGCCCGAACCGTTCATCACGAAATTCGTGAGCCAAAAGACATCGCCCACGCGATCGAAGCTGCCCGCCCCTCGCTGCCAGATGAGCGCATGGTCGTGACCGCGCGCGGCCATGGCCTGTTCCAATCGCTTCCAGCGATCTTGGTACTCCTCCGGAGCGAAGGACCCGGGAATGCTCATGAGTGACTCCTGGATCGCCGTGGGGTGCATAGGCTCAGGAACTCCTCGAGCAGCCGATTGAAACGGGCCGTTTGATCGACGAACATCATATGCGCGCATTCCGCCATGACGACCAGGGTGGCGCGAGGTAAGGACGCGCGGCTCACCTCCGCCGTCGCCGTCGAGACCAAATCGCGATCGCCGATCACAACGAGGCTCGGCACGCGGATCCGCGCCAGCGAATGCGTGAAATCGAAACCCTTGAGATTGCCGTCGATCCGAAAATCCGAGCGGCGGACCCACATTTCGCGAAGCACATCCATGCCGAGAGGCGGTGGCCGCTCCAGCCGCGCCGGCGGCTTTGCGTACATATGAGGAGCGATGGCCTGTGCGGAGGCTGCGGCGTAGCCCTTCTTGTAGGCACCATCGGCCGTGAATATGCCGGCCTGTTCATAGCGCGACAGCCGGGCCCGAAGACGAGCCGGCAAGCGCCTGCGAAGGTTGCGAAAATCCGCATCCACACATCGTGCGCTCGACCCCGTGCCGGCAAGCACCAGGCCGAGAAGCCGCTGCGGATGACGGATCGCATAGGCCTGCGCCAGAATGCCGCCGAACGAGTGGCCGAGCAATACGAGCCGAGGAAGATTCAAATGCTGCCGCACCCGCTCGATGTCCTTCACCATGAGATCCAGCGTATAGCCTGCCGGATCCTCGAGCCTCTCCGAGCGACCCGACCCGCGCTGATCGATCAAGATCAATCGGCAGCGCCGTGCCAACGGCTGCAGCGCAGGCAGGAAATCGGAATGATCCGCCCCAGGTCCGCCGTGCAAGAGCAGCAATGGGACACCGCGCCCCATCGTTTTGCAATAGATCTTGGCCCCCGCTCCCTGGATGAAGTATCCGCGCCGCATCTTAGAAATGCATCTTTAGATCGATTCCCAGGGTACGCGGCGGCGTTGAGATCTGGGTCGTGAAGGTGTTGCCGAAGCTGTACGGGGTTCCCTCCAGGATCTCCAGAATACCGCGCGAATTCGTGAGATTGTGGCCATAAAGGGAGAGATCATAATGCCCGGTGCGCACGCCCACCGCGGCTTCGAGTGCCCCATACGCAGGCCGTACCGCATTGTAGGTAAATCCCGAGGGCACACTGCCCAGATGGCTCCAATCGAGGCGTAAATACCCGGTGTGATCGCGGGTGACATGGGTCGTGTATTCGCCTCCGAGATTGAATTTCTGTCGTGGAACACTCGGCACCGCTTCTCCGGACTGTGCCGCTCCCGCCCCCTGAAATGCGGTGTCGATGGACGTAAACTCGGCATGATCATAGGAACCACTCGCGCTCAGCACCAATGAGTCGATGGGCTTGAAATTGATCTCGGCCTCGAATCCCTTGCTCCGCGCGCTGCCCACATTCGCCACGAAAAGATAACCGCATCCCGGATCGGTGACCGCTTGCTGCACGTTCTTCCAGTCGATCCGGTATGCAGCCACGTCGATCGTGAGTTTGCGCTCCAGGAACTGAAGCTTGGTACCCAGCTCGTAGTTCCACACCGTGTCCGGCTGGTACAGGGGCGAATAGGCATTGTTCAACGTACAACCGATTCCCGTGGGAAGGCCAACGTTGGGCCCCCCCGGCCGGTAGCCGCGTGCGGCCGTTGCATACACCGTGGTGTCATCGGCGGGGTGATAGGTGAGCACCAGCCGAGGACTGGTGCCGCTGGCTCGTGCATGCACCAACGGCTGGCTGGGCGCCGCGAGCGCACCGCTCTGCGTGTTCTCCAGGCTGTCGCGAAGCTCGTAGTAGCGTTCTCCGGCGGTGATCTCGACGCGCGGCAGGATTTTGTAAGTGAGATCCACGAAGGCCGCCGTCTGCTGGTCGATCACGAATTGATCGAAACTGTATAGGTTGGGGCCGCTCGTTTGCCCAATGGCGTCCGCGAACGCGCTGCTGTTGGTGGACTCGGTTGAATGTTGCCGATAGTGACTGAAATAGGCGCCCGCAACCCAGCGCAGTACCTGATCCGTGGGAGAGGTCAAGCGGATCTCTTGGATGAAGGCCGAATTGTGAGAGCTATCGAAATCCGTCCCCGGGTAATTAGGCGGATAGGGAATGCCGAACGCCGGCGCCAGGTTTGCCACGAAGAGCGTGAAATCGCTCTGAGTCCGCACGTCTCGAGAAAGCACGGAAGTCGATGACATGAGCGTCGCGAAATCGAAGCTGTAATCCACTTGAAGGTTGCCGACTTCCAAACGGCTTGTTTGCGGACCCGGGTAATTGGCCGCGGTGGTAAATCCAGGCAAGTTGCTGAAATACTGCGAGTTACTGCCGGCGTCCACCTCCGAGATCATGAACGTCGGCTTGATGGTCAATGCATCTGTCGGCTTCCAAAGGCCGATGATCCGACCGCTCTTGAGGTCGGCATCGTTGATCCGTCTCGCCGTCACCGGGAGATCGGGCTGTGCGACTGCGTAATCGCCGGGAGCTGCTCGATCAATATAGCCCGGGACATGTTCGAAGGCGCCCACGATTCGGACCGCGGAATCGGGCGACAGCGGCAAATTGACCGCAGACTTCGCCAGATATCCAGCGCCACCGCCGTCCATGCTCGAACCGCCGACTTCCGCGTTCACGGCCATGGCGGTCGGATCCGGTTGAGCAGTGAGGATTCGGACGGCGCCCCCCATGGAGCTCGATCCATAGAGCGTTCCCTGCGGTCCGCGCAGCACC
>DASYFQ010000177.1:0-2754 GCA_036498345.1 Steroidobacteraceae bacterium | reverse complement strand
GTGGTACGAAACGACGATTTACGCGCGCGTCAACGGCTACGTGGCGAAGTGGTCGGTGGACATCGGCGATCACGTCAAAAAGGGCCAGGTGCTGGCGATCATCGAGACACCCGAGCTCGATGCCGAGTTGCAAGCTGCCCGAGCGCAGCTCAAGGCCTCGGAGGCGCAAGTGGGGGCACGAAAGGCCGAGGCCGACTTCAGCAAAACGACCAACGAGCGCTGGCGCGATTCGCCGAAAGGGGTGGTGTCCGAGCAGGAACGGGAGTCGAAGAAGGCGGACTACGAAAGTTCCGAGGCGCGATTGTATGCGGCCAACGCGCAAGTCAATCTCGACCAATCCAAGGTCGATCAATACAGCGCATTGACCGAATTCAAGCAAGTGAAAGCCCCCTTCGACGGGACCATCACCGAACGCAAGATCGACATCGGCAACCTGGTGACGGCCGGCAGCGGACCGACGACGACGCCCCTGTACCGAATGGCGCAGACCGATCCCTTGCGCGTTTTCGTCGACGTGCCGCAGAGCGCCGCCGGAGAATTGATGAACGCCGGGGCGCCTGCCGAGGTTCGCGCGACCGGTGCCGTGGGCGGTGTTTTCTCCGGAAAAATAGCCAGGTCCGCGGAGTCCATCAACGCGCAGGCCCGCACCATGCGGGTGGAAGTCGACATGCCCAACGTCAATCATGCGCTGGTGCCCGGTATGTACGTGACTATCGCTTTCAGGCTGCCGCCTCGAGGTTTGGTCGAAGTGCCCGCCGCCGCATTGATCTTTCGCGCCAGCGGCACGCAGGTCGCGCAGGTGGACGCGAGCGGCAAGATCCGATTCGCCGATGTCATGATCGCCCGCGATAACGGCAGCTTGGTCGAGCTGGCCTCGGGAGTGCAACCGGGCGAGCGGCTGGTATTGAACATCAGCAGCCAAATAGCATCGGGTGACACGGTGGCCGTCAACGAACCCGATGCCGCCGACAAACCCCTGGGCGCGAAGCGCTGAAGGACCGCGCAGTGAACGCCCCCCGGTTAGTCGTTCTTGGGTTGGTCGCCGGTTTAGCCGCCTGTGCGGCGGGTCCGAGTTACCGCACCCCGAAACCTGATGTGCCTCCGAACTTTGCATCGCGGGTTGCCGCGAATACGGCGGGTTCGAGCGCTCAACCAACGGCGCACACGCCGGATTTGGCGACCTGGTGGCGCGCGCTGAACGACGAAGAGCTGGATTCCCTCGTCGACCGGGCCGTCAAGTCCAACCTGGATCTGGAAATCGCGCTGGATAGATTGCAGCAAGCGCGCACTTACGAGGCGGTAGTGCTTGGCCATGCATTGCCGGATGTGGACGCCAGCGCAGCGGCGGGGCGCGGCACGGGAAGCGACCTCACCAAGGGGCGCGCCGACACGGCGCTCAGATCCGCGGACAGCGGCGCCGGCCTGCGCCAAATCAACACGATTGCGGGCTTCGATGCGGTTTGGGAACTCGATCTATTCGGAAAATTCCGCCGGGAGTTCGAGGCGGCACGGGCCGACACTCAAGCGGCGCGCGCGGCACGCTACGATGTCCTCACCTCCGTCGTCGCCGACGTGGTGCGCGCGTACGTCGATCTGCGCGGATTTCAGGTGCGTGCCGGTATCTTGCACAAAGCGAGCGATGTGCTGCGCGAGTCGCTGCGAATCGTCAACATTCGCTACGAGCGCGGCATCACGAACGAGCTCGATGTAGCGCTTGCAACACGGGAGCTCGCGACCCTGGAAGCAGAAATCGCCCCGGTGGAAGCTGAGGTGAATGCCGCCCAGTACACGCTGGCGGTGCTCGTGGGCGAATATCCCGAGGCCATGGTTCAGGAACTCTCGAAACCCGATCTCATTCCATCGATGCCGGCACCCACCCCACCCGGAGTTCCGCTCGACTTGTTGAAGCGCCGGCCGGACATTCAGGTGGCAGAGCGCGAACTCGCCGCGGCGACCGCACGTATCGGTGTGGCGACCGCAAATCTCTTTCCCGAGGTCACGCTCGTCGGGTCGATCGGCAGCCAGGGACAGGGCTGGGGGACCACTCCCAGCGCCGGCAAGCATATTTGGTCGTTCGGGCCGGGAGCGGTGTGGCCTCTTCTCGACTTCGGCGCACTCGATGCGGAGGTCGATATTGCCCAATTGGCTGCGCGAGCGAGCATGGTGAATTATCGGAAAACCATCTTGAACGCCGTGCAGCAGGTGGATACGGCCGTCGATGCCTATGAAGCACAACAGATACGCATGGAGAAATTGAGCACGGCGATGTTGGCGGGCGAACGGGCCGTCGATTTGGCCACCCAGAGATACAATCGGGGCCTCACCGATTTTCTCAACGTCGTAGATGCCGAACGTCAGTTCTACGATCTGCAGGAACAGTATGCGACGGCGCAAGTGGCTCAGGGCGAACAGTTCGTCCAGCTCTACAAGAGCCTCGGAGGCGGGTGGCAGAATTATCAAGCCGTTCCCGCCATCCGGCGACCTCAGCCTGCCATCATTGCCGCGTTTCGGCGCGTGCTGAGCAGTTCGGCGCCGTGATGGCGGCGATGCCTCGATCGGCGCGGGCACGGGCATAGCCCGCCGGCATATGCAGATGACGGGATGTTAGTTCCGGCTCCTTCAATCGCCCGATAGCCTAGCTCGGCCGCTGATTTCGCGGCGGCTGCGGGATGATTGACAACGATGAACTATCCATACGCACGGCCGCGTGCGCGCGCGAGTTTCCGGTTTACCTCGGCGTTGATCGTCCTCTTG
>DASYFQ010000176.1:0-4471 GCA_036498345.1 Steroidobacteraceae bacterium | reverse complement strand
ATTTCCGCGTAGCGCCCTTCATCGGGGTTGAACAGCGGGCGCGCGCTCAGCGTCGCCAACCATAACAGGGCGAGCAGCGCGGCCAGCGCCCAGTAGAGCCACCGCTCGCGCGGCGCCAGCCTCGAGGGTTCGCTCACGTGGCCAAGAGACCCGACCGCCCCGCCACTTCGCCCATGACCACCGCCCGGGCAGGCAACGGCCGCTGCATGGCCAGTTCGTGAATCTTCGCCATGCGCGTAATCGAAGCGCCCGTGTCGCGCCATTTCACCAGCAGGGATTCGAAGGCATCGAGCAGCAGCATGCCTTCGAGTTCCGCGTGCAGGGTAAACACCTGCAATGCGCCCGCAGGGGGTGCGTCGGCAGCGGCGGCGGATAAATGAAATACGGCATCCGCGATGGTCGATTCATCGACGTCGTCCACCCCCAAGATCTCATCGAAGGTGGGTAAGGTGGTGGGCAGCTGGGGACAGGAACTCATGCCCTGCGCCAGCACCGGAACGAACGGCGGACCGCCGCGCGTGTCGCTGGCATAGCGCAACCCGTATTCTTGCTCGAGCTCGAGACCGTGTACGTTGATCTGCCAGCCGGCGGCGGCATGCGATTGCGGCAGAAATCCAAATATCCGCTCGAACGCCTCGATGCCGCGCTCGAATTCCACGCGCGTCCAGGCAGCCGTCGCCGTGGCGACGTAATCTTGCCAACGCACGTGATCATAGGTGTGAAGGCCCACTTCAAAACCGGCGTCGTGCACGCTGCGCATCACCGCGCCCGCGCTGCGACCTATGTCGGGTCCGGGCAGCAGTACACCGTAGAGCAGGGTCTTCAAACCGTAGTGCTTGAGCACCGAAGTGCGTGCAACCTTCTGCGCAAAACCCTTGCGAAAGACGCGGCGCATGGCGCGTCCGGTGTGGTCGGGCCCCACCGAAAAATAGAAGGTCGCATCTACCCTAAGCCTTTTCAGCAGCGCCATGAGGCGCGGCACGCCTTCGCGCGTGCCCCGCAAGGTGTCCACATCGACCTTCAGGCCGATGCGCGTGCCCTCAAGCATCGCGCGACAACAGCGCCGACGCCGACGGCAGGCTCTGGGCGTAAGAATCGAAGATCGCGTTCAATGCGGCGCGCATGTCGGTCTTGGGTGTCCAGCCAAGTTCGGTCGTGGTGTTCTTGATCGACGGCAGCCGCGCCGGGATATCCGCGTACCCCTTGCCGTAGTAGTCGAGCGCCGAAATGTCGACGAGTTGGGTGTTGCGCGCGGTGGGCGCATATTCCGGCCGCGACAAGGCGATTTCCAACATCATTTCCGCCAGCTTGCGGATGGAATACGAATTGTGCGGATTGCCGATATTGTAGATCTTGCCGTCCGCCACGCGGCCCGGATTGTCGATGATCTTGGTCAGGCACACGACTGCATCATCGATGAAAGTGAACGCGCGGGTTTGCTTGCCGCCATCGACCAGCTTGATGGGTTCGCCGCGCACGATGTGCCCCAAGAACTGAGTGAGTACCCGCGATGAGCCTTCTTTGGGATCATCCATGCTGTCGAGGCCGGAACCGATCCAGTTGAAAGGCCGGAACAAGGTGAATTGCAGTCCCTGCTGCCCATAGGCATAGATGATGCGATCCAGCAGCTGCTTCACGCAGGAATAGATCCAGCGCTGTTTGTGAATGGGGCCTAAGACCAGATCGGTGGTGTCGGAATCGAATTCCTTGTCCTTGCTCGCCCCGTAGACCTCGGACGTCGACGGGAATACCACGCGCTTCTTGTACTTGACGCAGTGGCGAATGATCGGCAGGTTGGCCTCGAAGTCCAATTCGAACACCCGCAGCGGTTCGCGCACGTACGTCGCCGGCGTCGCGATGGCCACCAGCGGCAGAATCACGTCGCACTTGCGCACGTGGTATTCGACCCACTCCAGATTGATGGTGATGTCGCCTTCCACGAAGTGAAATTTCGGGTCGCCGAGCAGCGTGCTGACGCGCTCGGACTGCAAGTCCATGCCGTAAATATGCCAATCGGTGTGAGCCAAGATGTACTTGCTCAGGTGATGCCCGATGAATCCATTGACCCCAAGAATGAGAACGTTTTTCAAATTTAACCCCTACCCACGAAAATCTTCCGCCCGCTGCCCGCGGTCAACCGAGCGCCAACGGCTGGCGCGCCAAGGCCGGCGGCGCGCCATCCGGCGGCACGGGCTCGCCATTCATCGCGAGCCGCACAATCCGCAGGCGCCGTCCGTCGACGCAGTCGGCGTACCACTCGCCGTCCGCGGTATACAGACAGGGCGCGCGGTCTGGGTATCGCGCCGGCTGCGCGTCCACGCGCGTCTCGAGAAACGCAAGCCTACACCCGTTCACCTCCGTAAAGGCACCCGGGAACGGCGGTGCCACGGCGCGCACCAGATCGTGGACCCCGCGTGCCGTGCCGCGCCAATCGATGCGCCCGTCTTCCGGACGACGCCGGCCGAAATACGAGCCTTCGTCCAAATCGAGCGCGCGTGAGGGCGCGGTGCCCGCGATCAATGTCGGAAGGCTGCGCCGCAACACCTCCTCGGCTGCCTCGGCGACTTTGAACGAGACGTCGAGCGCCGTGTCATTCTCCAAAATGGCCACGGATTGCTGATCCACGAGCGCACCGGCATCGGGCTTTTCCACCATGTAGTGCAGGCTCGCGCCGGTCACCGATTCGCCGTTGAGGATGGCCCAATGCACCGGCGCCCGGCCGCGGTACTTGGGCAACAGTGAACCGTGCATATTGAGGGCTCCGCGGCGCGGCACCTGCAACCACTCGGAACTCAGCATGTAGCGATAGTAAAACGAGAACAGAAAATCAGGATTCGCCGCCCTTCCGTCGCCGATCCACTCCGGCGTATTGGGCGTCTCCGGGGTCTCGACCCGCAGGCCATGCGCGTCGCCCAATTTGCGCACGCTGCCGAACCATTGGGTCTCTCCGGGGTCATCGGCGTGCGTGAACAGCAGAGGAATCTCGACACCTTGCGCCAATAGCTCCCGCACACAGCGCACCCCGACCTCGCTGTAGGCAAACACCACCGCGCGCGTCACCGCAGCGTAGCCTGGCTGCGCTGGGACAACTCCTGGGTCGGAGCGATCTCGGCATGCTCTCCCCCATCCTCCTCCAGGACCGCCTGGACGATGTAGCGCGGCCGCTCGCGAACCTGGGCGTAGATGCGCCCCACGTATTCGCCCAATAAACCGATACCGAACAGCGCCACGCCGATCAGGAAAAACACGAATGCGAACAGAGTGAACAGCCCCTCGGCCTCGGAGCCGTGCCAAATTCTGCGCACGAGAAGCACGACGAACAGCAGAGCCGATGCCATGGCAATCAACATGCCCACCATGGAAAAGAGCTGCAAAGGCACCACGGAAAATCCGGTGATCAAATCGAAATTCAGCCGAATCAAACTGTACATCGAATACTTCGACCGGCCGGCGAAGCGCTCCTCATGGGCGATCGGTACCTCGATGGGCCGCATGGCATACAACGAGGCCAGCGCCGGGATGAAGGTATTGACTTCCCGAGTCTGGTTGAGCGCGGTCACCACCGAACGCGCATAGCCGCGCATCATGCAGCCCTGATCGGTGATGCGCACCGGCGTGATCCACTCGCGCAGCTTGTTGATGCGCCTGGAAAACCACCGTCGCCACCAAGAGTCCTGGCGCTGTTGGCGAATCGTCCCGACATAGTCGTAGCCCTGATCGAGCATGCCGACCAGCTTGCCGATCTCTTCCGGCGGATTTTGCAGATCCGCATCCAAGGTCACGACGTACTCGCCGCGTGCATAGGCGAGGCCCGCCATCACGGCCGAATGCTGGCCGAAATTCGCGTGAAACAATACCACTCGCGTATGCCGCGGCCGGAGCGAGAATTGCTGCCGCAGTAAGGCGACCGAGCGATCCTTGCTGCCGTCGTTGACGAATACGATTTCGTACGACAGCCTCAGGGCATCGAGGGTCGGGTAGAGCCGCGAGAACAAGGTCGGCAATACCGCCTCTTCGTTGTAGACCGGAATGACGACGCTGAGCTTGGGTGTGCCGCTCATGGTCCTCTCAGTGATCCGCCGCGACCGCGCCCTGCGACTCCAGTACTGCCAGCAACTCGTTGGTTTTCGAGCGCATGAGATCCACCGAGCCGCGCGCCTCCACATTGAGCCGTATCAAGGGTTCGGTATTCGAGCTGCGCAGATTGAAGCGCCAATCCGCGAATTCGAACGAAACGCCGTCGGTCCGATCCAGAACGATGGCCTGCGGGGCGTAGCGTGCCTCGAAGGCCGCGATGGCCGCTTTGGCATCCGGGACCCGGAAATTGAGCTCGCCGCTGACCGGAAACAAGCCGATTCGCTCGCCCACCAGCTGGGAAATCCTCATCCCCGACTCGCACAGAATTTGCGCGACCAGGAGCCAGGGAATCATCCCGCTGTCGCAATAGGCGAAGCGCTGGAAGTAATGGTGC
>DASYFQ010000175.1:0-3209 GCA_036498345.1 Steroidobacteraceae bacterium | reverse complement strand
AACGCGCAGCATTCCGCCCGCGATCCGCCGCGCGCTGCATACCCGCGACGGCGGCTGCCGCTTTCCCGGCTGCACCCACCAGCGCTACGTCGACGCGCATCACATCGAGCACTGGGCGGATGGCGGGGAGACCAAACTCTCCAACTTAGTCACCCTGTGCCGTCTGCACCACCGCGTGGTGCACGAGGGCAAGATCCTGATCGACACCCCTCCCGGGGGCGGCTGGCGCTTCCTGCACCCGGACGGGCGGCACTTCGAGGTGATCCGCTGCACGCACACTCCCTCCTACGCGGCGGATGAGTTGGAACTCACCCATGCCGCCCTCGGCATTCACATCGACAGCGACACCGCGGCGACCCGCTGGCGGGGTGAGCGCATGGACTACGACCTCGGCGTCTGGGTGCTGTGCAACCAGGCCAAGCGCGCCCGCGCGCAGGCCCACCTCGCCTGCGATGAGCATGACCTATGCGAGGAACAGGACCAGGCCCACCTCGATTGGGAGGAACCACTCGATTGGGAGGAACAACACGTTTCCGCGGAAACGTTCGATGAGCAACATGACGTTTCCGCCGAAACGTCGGAGGCGTGAAAATCAGGCCGACGTCACTCGGTGAGCGTTCCTGCTCGCAGCCACCGCGACATTCACGCAGAATGACCGCATGACGAAAGCACGTGGTTTCATTCTTCAAGCGAGCTACCGCGTGGCCTCGGGGCCCAATGGGCAGCGCGGGCCGGTAGTACACATTCATGGCCGGCTGGAGGGCGGCGATACCTTCATGGTGCGCGACGACCGGCAGCGCCCACACTTCTATATTCGCGCCGCCGACGCCGAGCGCGCTCGCGCGCTACGCGCGCCGGAACCCATGCCGACCGACAAACGCAGTTTCGCGGGGGACGCGGTCTGTCGGCTGGAGGTCGACGTTCCGCAGGATGTGCCGGGACTGCGCGATCGACTGCATGCGGCCAATATAGAGACATTCGAGGCCGATGTGCGCTTCGCCATGCGCTACTTGATTGATCGCGGCATCAAGGGCGGCTGCGAAATCGACGGTGCATGGGTGCCGGGCAACGGTGTTGCCCGAGTGTATTCCAATCCGACGCTCAGCCCGGTCGAGGTCGATGTCGAACCGCGCGTGCTGTCCTTCGACATTGAAACGGATGGCAAGGACGACAGTCTGCTGGCGATTTCCCTGTACGCCCCGGGTGTCGACGAGGTGCTGATCGTCGACAGCGCCGATCGCGCCATGCCGGAGCGTGCCACGTGCTGTGCGGATGAGCGCGCTGCATTGGACGCGTTCTGCGCCCGCGTGAAGGAATTCGATCCCGACGTGCTGATAGGCTGGAATGTCATCGATTTCGATCTGACGGTGCTGCAGCGGGTTGCGACGCGTTTGAATCATCCGTTGCTCCTCGGGCGAGAGCCGGGTGCGATGCGTCTGCGGAAGGCAGAGGGATATTTTGGCAGCGGCCAGGCTTTCATTCCCGGCCGTTTGGCGTTGGACGGCATCGACTTGCTGCGTGGAGCGTTCGTGCGCATGGATGAGTATTCGCTCGACGCCGTGGCGCGCGAGGTACTCGGCGAGGGCAAGGCCGTGGCCGGCGACGTACGCGATCGGATCGAGGAAATCCTGCACAACTACCGGCACGACCTTGCCGCTTTCGCGCTCTACGCGCGTACCGATGCACGGCTCGCCTTCGATATCGTGGCGCGGCTCAATCTCGTGCGGCTCGCGTGGGCGCGTAGCCTCTTGACCGGTATGACCCCCGATCGCGTCGCGGCAAGCATTGCATCCTTCGATTTTCTGTACTTGACCGAACTGGAGCGGCAGGGCGTCGTTGCGCCGTCCGTGCGCGCCGACGATTCGCGCGTCCACGCTGCCCAGCAGGGCGGTCATGTCCTGGAATCGGTGACCGGCTTGCACCGCAACGTTTGGGTGTTCGATTTCAAAAGCCTATACCCGAGCATCATCCGTACCTTCAACATCGATCCGCTGTCGTACGTGGAACAGCCGTCTCCCGATGTGGATCTCATCCTCACCCCGGGCGGCGCTGCGTTCGCGCGCACGCCGGCGATTCTGCCGCGCATGCTCGACGAACTCTTTCCGCGGCGCGACGCCGCCAAGAAGGCCGGCGACGGCGTCGCATCCAATGCGATCAAGATCTTGATGAACTCCTTTTACGGCGTGCTTGGCACGCCGGCTTGCCGCTTTTTCAACCCGGCTCTCGCCAATGCCATCACCGGCACGGGTCGCGAGCTGCTGCTGTGGTCGAAGGCGTGGTTCGAGGCCGCGGGGTTCAAAGTGCTGTACGGGGATACCGACAGTTTGTTCGTCGATTCGCGCTCGGACGATCCGGTCCGCGCAGCTGCACGAGGCGCGGAACTCGCCGCGGCGCTGAATGGCGAACTCGGCCGCCATATCGACGAGCGCTGGCACGTCGCGAGCCGCCTGGAGCTCAAGTTCGAAAAGCTATATCTGAAATTGTTCCTGCCGCTCGCCCGCAACAGTACGCGCGGCGCGAGCAAACGCTACGCGGGCCTGCTCGGGGGCGCGGATGCCGGCGGCGTCGAGTTCATCGGCATGGAAGTCGTGCGCCGCGACTGGACGGCGCTTGCAAAGCAGGTGCAGCGCGAGCTCTATCAGCGCCTGTTCACCGACCAATCCGTCGATGCGTATCTGGCGGACGTGGTGAAGAAGGTCAGGAATGGCGACCTCGACGGCGCGCTCGTGTATCGCAAGAACCTGCGCAAAGACGCCGACGAGTACACGGCAACCACGCCTCCGCACGTGGTCGCGGCGCGCAAATCCACCCAGCCGCCGGACCGGCTCATCAGCTACGTCATGACGACGGCCGGCCCCGAACCCCTCGATAACGTGCAGCACCCGCTCGACCGCGAGCACTACGTGCTGAAGCAGGTGAAGCCCGTTGCGGAACCGGTGCTGGCGACTCTGGGATTGGATTTCGAGCGTGTCATCGGCGATAGCCGCCAATTCGATTTCGGATTCAAAATGACCCATGCATGACGGCGATCTCAGTGCGACGAGCGCCGGCTCGACGACGAGGTCAGCGGCAATGCCCTGAGAATCGCCTCGCGGTAGCTCGAACTCGATTGCAGACACGCTCCCGAGGATAGGGTGAACGCGAACCTGCCGCGGCCGACCGTCTCCGCATACAAGACGGCCCGAATGTTCACGAGAAGCGAACGTTCG
>DASYFQ010000174.1:0-2743 GCA_036498345.1 Steroidobacteraceae bacterium | reverse complement strand
GGCTATCGATGCATCGCTCACGATCGGCGCGGTCACGGGCGCTCGAGTCAGCCCTGGAACGGCAACGACTTGGATACCTACGCCGACGACCTGGCGGCGCTCGTCACGGCGCTCGATTTGAAGAACGCGGTGCATGTGGGGCATTCGACGGGAGGCGGTGAGGTCGCACGCTACATCGGACGGCACGGCACGAAGCGGGTGGCGAAGGCGGTGCTCATCGGCGCCATTCCGCCATTGATGCTCAAGACGGCCGCCAATCCCGGCGGTTTACCGATCGACGTGTTCGACGGCCTGCGAGCCAGCGTCGTCGCCGATCGCTCTCAATTTTGGAAGGATCTCAGCATGGCGTTCTACGGCTACAACCGGCCTGACGCCAAGATTTCGGAGGGCGTGCGAGAGTCGTTCTGGCTGCAGGGTATGATGGCCGGGTTTCCGGCATCTTATTTTTGCATCAAGGCGTTCTCCGAAACGGATTTGACCGAGGATTTGAAAAAAATCGACGTTCCCACCTTGGTTCTGCACGGCGACGACGATCAAATCGTGCCGATCGGGGCGTCCGCGCTGCTGTCATCGAAAATCATCAAGAATGCGACGTTGAAAGTGATCAAGGGAGCACCGCACGGCATGTGCACCACACACAAGAATGTAGTGAATGAAGATATCCTGGGGTTCCTCAAAACGTGAATACGGAACGACGAGGAGGGCGTCCTCTGCGCCCTGCCGGAGCCATGATTGTCACCCCGGTCAGGCCGACAGTGGTGCGCACCGCGCAGGTCACCGTGCTGTTCGCGGATCTGCGCGGCTACACGGGCATGGCCGAGAGTCTTCCGGCGGCGCGCGTCATTCCGCTCTTGGATGAATTTCTTCGAACTCTCGCGGCCGCCACCGAGACATACGGGGGCACGGTGTTCCACATGGCAGGAGATGGAATGATGGCGGGATTCGGCATCTCCGGCCAGGACGGCGACGGGGCCCGTAACGCCCTGGCCGCCGGCCATGCAATGTTGCAGAATTTCGCACCGATCGCAGCGCGATGGCGCGGTGAGTTGTCAATCGATACGGGAATCGGCGTCGGATTGCATTCGGGGGAGGTGGCCATCGGAGTGTTGGGGCCGCCCCGCCATAGGGCGACCACGCTGGTCGGCGACACGGTCAATGTGGCTGCGCGACTCTGCAGCCGGGCGCGGGCGGGCGAGGTGCTGTTCTCTTGCACGGTCGCTGCCGCTCTCGAGAACAAGGGAGCGGCCGCGGACGCCGCCGTGGGAACGACGCCGTTTCTGCAATTGCCGCAGTTCGCCTTACGAGGGCGGCGCGGGCCGATCGATATTTGGTGCGTTCCCGCGGCGGAGCGCCTCGCGCTGTAAGCACTTGGCGAAGCTGCTAAACTTTCACATTGAGCCCTCGTGGCGGAATCGGTAGACGCAACGGACTTAAAATCCGTTGATCGAAAGGTCATCCCGGTTCGAGTCCGGGCGAGGGCACCAACAAATTCAGGATAGTGGGATTTCGGCGCCGACGACTTTAATTCGATGCTTATCCTGCTAGACGTCATCGCGGCCGCGCTGATAGTGATCGGTCTGGCCGGTACGATTGTGCCGGCGCTGCCCGGCATTCCGCTGATTTTCGCAGGCATCTGGTTGATCGCCGGCGTAGATCGTTACCACCACATCGGCCTATGGTGGCTGCTCGGCATCGCAGTCGTCGGTGCGATTGGGCTGAGCTTGGACTTGCTCGCCGGCGCATGGGGCGCGAAGCGGGTGGGGGCCAGCAAGCAAGCCGTGTCGGGCGCGCTTGCGGGTACGGTGATCGGACTGTTTTTTGGGCTGCCTGGTGTGCTGCTCGGACCTTTTGTCGGCGCTGCGCTGGGCGAGCTCGCCGCCGGCAACGGCATTCTGCGCTCGACGCACGTGGGTATGAGTGCCTGGTTCGGGCTAGTCTTCGGTACGATCATGAAGCTGGTCTCGTCCTTGATTATGGTGGCGCTGTTCGTTGCCGGTTGGTGGTGGAACCGCAGCGCTTAACCCAGCCCTGTTTTCGAACAAGTGCACTGGCGCACAGACGCAACCCTCGTTCCGGGTTATAAGCACACCCTGGAGGTCGATGCGAATGCCTTCCGTGAACGAGAACGACTTACTGCTGATCTTGGACAGAGACCCTAAATCTCTATGCACCCTAAGGAGGGTTGCGGAGAGCTTGGGATGCGATTGCGTCGAAGCCGATTCGGCCGATAGTCTGAAAGAAGTGCTCACATCCTGCCGCCCCACGATCGCGGTATTGGCAGTCGACGGCCCCAATGTTGACGGTCTGGCCATACTGAGACTTCTCGCACATGAGGTTACCCAGCCCGCCACGCTGCTCATTGGCGCGGTCCACGCACGGGTTCTTGCCGGCGCCAGGAAGACCGCAGAAGCGCAAGGGTTACCGGTGATCGGAGTCGCCGCCCGGCCGCTAGATCCGGTTGCCATCGAACTGCTCCTGATGCCTCATCTCAAGAATGCGCCTCCTATTGCGCTCGGCGAACTCGAACGCGCGCTCACCGAGCACGAACTGATTCTCGAATATTTGCCGAAGATCGATATCCGTAACGATGAGCTGAGAATGAGGGGCGTTGAGGCGCTGGTCCGGTGGCAGCATCCGCGTCTGGGATTGTTGTATCCGCGCCAGTTTCTCGGTCCCATTGAGGACCACCAATTGATGGCGCGCCTCACGGATTTTGTCATGACCGAAGCTGTGCGCCAGGCCA
>DASYFQ010000173.1:0-16160 GCA_036498345.1 Steroidobacteraceae bacterium | reverse complement strand
AACAGCAATTACCGCTTGGGCGACGAAGTGTTCATGCTGCTCAATCTGATGGGCGAAGAAGAGAAGCTCCCGGTCGCCGGCCGGGTGATCTGGATGACACCCAAGGGCGCACAGGGCAAGCGGACCGCGGGCATCGGCGTGCAGTTCAGCGATCAAGACCGCGGCAATACCCAGAAAAAAATCGAGAATTATCTCGCGGGCGCGCTTGGCGGAGATAAGCCCACGCACACCATGTAAGGGCGCCTAAGGCGGGTTCGCAGGTTCGTTCTGAGGCACCGGCGGGGCGTTCTGCGGAACCACCTGAATATAAACCGAGTGCGCCGGCGGCGGCGGGCGAGATGCACGTAGCGACTTGATGAAATAGGCCGCCAAGGCCAAAGCTAAGATTGCGAACACAATGGCCAGGCCCCGGTGTTCCTCGAGCATGGATCGCGCCCTGTACTCCTGAATGGAACCCGGTTCAGGATAGCCGCGCGACTCCTCTCCGCGAAACGATCTGGGCAATGGGACTTCACCCTCTGTGCGAGCGACCGGCCTCGGTGGCGGCGAGGCCCCCCTTCAGAATGTACGCTTCGAACCCGCGTTCGCTCAAGATGTAGGCAGCGGCGGAGCTGCGCCGGCCCGTGTCGCAGCACACCACATACTGGGTGTTCTTATCCAGGGCGTTCAACTTGAGCCGGATGAAATACAGCGGAATATTGACCGCGCCGTCGATGCGGAAGTTCTGGAATTCGCTGGGCAGGCGCACGTCCAGCCACTTGCCGCCGCCGGCGACGATTTCCTTGGCCTTGTCGTGATCCACCCATTGCAGCAGGGGTTCGTTGAGCAAGGTCTGAAAATCAGACTTGCCGAGCCTCATGAGCGTGCCTTCGGCGGACATGGTCACCGTTGCGTTGCGTTTCGCCTCGGCAATCAGGGCTTCTTCGCCGAAGCTGTCGCCCGGGCCCAATTCGGCGAGCTTGATCCCTTCCTTGTTGAGCGGCGTCTCGCGCGTCACGACGCATTTTCCCGCCACCACGACGTAGAAATAATCGCCCTCGGTTCCCTGCTTGATGACGATATCGCCCGCCCGATAGTTGATGCGCTGCATGCGCATGAAGATCGCCTGGATATTCGCGGGCGGGATACGGTGAAACGCCTTGGTCTGGAGCAGGGTGGTCATCCAGTCGCCGGTCACGTCGAGCCCGTCCCCGCGCAGCTCCGCAACCTCGTACTGGCCGGTCTGGTCCCAGGTCAACAGCACGTCGAGTAAATCGCTGTCGATCACGATGTATTCGAGATCGATCGCCGCGCGCGCGGTGAACTTGCGCGGCAGACCCGGTGCGAGCGCCGCACGCGCTTCGGGAGTGCCGGCGCGGATCGTGCCGATGAGCCGATCGTCCGCTCGCAGTTCGACGTTCCCGGCGACGAGATAGAAGGTACGCTTGTCCGTGTCGCCTTCCTTGAACAACACGCGACCGGCGCCCAATTCGCGAATGTGGGTTTTGCGGGCGAGCGCATGCAAGTTCTCGGCCTTCAGCCCGTCGAGCGGCGAGAAAGTCCTGAGTACTGCGAGATCGAGAGGTCGTTCATCCATCGAACAAGTCGCCGGTGCCTATGGTGTAAACCCTATGAATTTGGCTGCGAATCCTACCATACGTGACGGCGGATCCGCCCACTAGTGGGTCACAGAGAGTGACGAATCAGGCGGCGAATTGCTGCCAACCCGGATCTGGCCGAAAGCGCTCGCCATAGCGCCGCGCCAGCTCCTCGAGCCGCGCGGTGACGTTGGCGACGCCGCGTGCCTTCGCGTAGTTTAGCGGGCCGCCGCGGAAAGGTGCGAAGCCGGTGGCAAATATGGCGCCGGCGTCCAGTAAATCGGCATCTTCTATGATTCCCTCGCGCAGGCAGGCAACCGCCTCGTTCAGCATGGACAACAGCAACCGATCCTCCAGATCCGCCGGTACGGCGAATTGCGGCGACTTGAGTTGGACCGGTTTGCCGTCCCGCCACAGGTAAAATCCTTGCCCGCTCTTGCGGCCGAATTTTTTCTGCTCCACCAGCTTGACCAGGATGTCGGGCACGCGCCGTTTGAAGGCGTCCGCGAGAACCCGGCCTACATGGAGCGAGACGTCCAAGCCGACCACGTCCGTCAATTCGATGGGGCCCATGGGCATGCCGAATGACTTAGCGACCTGGTCGATGACGGCGGCGGGGATGCCGCCTTCCAGGGCGAATAGGGCTTCGTTCACATAGGGCGTCAAAATGCGGTTCACGACGAAGCCGGGACCGCTCTTGCAGGGCAGCGGCAGCTTATCGAGCTTGCGCGTGAACTTGAGCGCCCGCTGCACGACTTGCGCTTGCGTGCTCGCACCCTGCACGATTTCCACCAATTGCAATTGCGCCACGGGATTGAAGAAATGGATGCCGACCAGACGGCTTGGATCCTCGAGCTTCTCGCACAAGGTCTCGATCCTGATGCTCGAGGTATTGGTGGCGAGAATGGCGTCCGGCCTGAGCTTGGGCTCGAGCTCTGCGTACAAGGCGCGCTTGGCGTCGACGTTCTCGAAGATGGCCTCGATGACGACATCGGATTTGGCGACGCCGTCGCCTTTCACGTCCATCGTCAAGCGTGCAAACGCCGCCGCGGCCGCGGCGGGCTCTTTGAGCCGCCGGTCGAAAAACGCCTTGGCGCGGTCCAATGCCGGCTGAATCAACTCCTCGGAGCGGTCCTGCAAGGTGACCGTCATGCCGCGAAACGCCGACCACGCGGCGATGTCTCCGCCCATGACGCCGGCGCCGATGATATGCACATGGCGAAACTCGGCGGTTGATTTGCCGCCCAAACTCTTGAGCCGATCCTGCAGCAAGAACACGCGCACGAGGTTGCGCGATGTGGGAGTGCACATGAGCTCGGCGATGGATCGTGCCTCCGCTTCGTAGCTCTCGGTGCCGGCGGCGCCATGCCGCTGCCACAAATCGAGCACCGCGTAGGGGGCCGGATACTGGTCGCGCCGCACGCTTTGCCTCAAGGTCGACGCGGCCTGCCTTGCGATGAATGGGCGCGCGGGAGCGAGGTTCAGGAGCTTATCGACGAACGGTGCAGTGGCTTTCGGCGGCGAACGCAGCAACCGCGACTTCGCGCGCTCGCGAAGCTCCGCCGGCGGTACGAGTTCGTCGATCAACCCGACCGCGAGCGCGCGCGCCCCCTTGTACGGTTTGCCCTTGAGCATGAGATCGAGGGCCGGGCGCACGCCGATTAGCTGCACGCTGCGCACCGTGCCGCCGAATCCCGGATGGATGCCGAGCAGCACTTCGGGCAACCCTAAGGACAGCGTGGCGTCGTCCGCAGCGACTCGATAAGTGCAGGCGAGCGCGAGTTCCAGGCCGCCGCCCAGCGCGAAGCCGTGCAGGGCTGCAACGCTGGGGCAGGGTAAATCGGCGAGCGTTTGCAGGACGGCCTGCCCGGTACGCACCAGCTCATAGCCCTCCTCAGGGGTGCGGATCTTCAGAAATTCCTTGATGTCGGCGCCCGCAATAAAGCCGCCGGCCTTGGCGGAGCGAATCACCACTCCGGCAGGGCGCAGCGCGGCGATGTCGGCCAGCTGCGCGGCCAGATCGCGTAGCACCGCCGAGGACAGGACATTGGTCGAGGTTCCCGGCGTATCGCAGACCAACCAGGCCACGCGGTCGGTGTCGAGTTCCAAGGACCAGGTGGCCGTATCAGCCATCAGGCCGCCTGCTGAACTTGGCTGTGCACCGTGAAGTCGCAAATCAGCGGTAGATGATCGGAGAATTGAACGTCGGGTATTTCAAAGCGGTTCACCTCGATCTGGGCGCTGTGCAGGATGAAATCCAGCTCCTTGCGCGGGCTGCGGCTCGGATAGGACGGCAGACCATGGAGATTGGCGCTGGTCAATCCGGCAGCCTGGGTGAACAAGTACAGTTCGTGATCGCCCCAGTAGGTATTGAAATCGCCGGCCACGATCACGGGCTTGCGAGTTTTACGCAGCAAATCATAGAGATATCGCAGCTGATATTGACGATGCCGGAATTTGAGGGACAGGTGCACCAGAAAAATTGCCACATCGTCGAGTTCCAGCTCGATGATCAGGCGCTTGATACCGGTGTCGAAATAATGAAAGCGCTCGCCGCGGACCCGCGGCGCCGCAAGGAAGGCATTGGCTTGCTTGCGCACGATGGGGACCATCTGGTTCACCGAGGACACCCCGTACTTGCACTCGAATGTGGAGTAGTGGCCCAGCGAGCGCGCGATGAAATCGGCCTGATTGACCATCCCGGTGCGGATGGAACCCGTATCCACCTCGATCAGGCCCACCACGTCCGGATCCTGCTTCTTGATGAAGTCGGTAATTTGCGACAGGACCTGCCGGCTGGAGCGAAGGTAGCCGGCGCCCGGCAAGGGCAGGTGGAACGCGGGCCCGGTTCCGGTGGCATACCGTATATTGTAAATCAGCAATCGCACTCAGCCTATTGTATCGGCGCCGGATGCTTCGCGCATGACCATCGTCAAGTTACACTACCGGTATGTCGACTCGCGTCAACCCCATTCGCCTGTTCGTGACCCATGCGTGGGAGGAAAACGACGATTATGGGCGCGTGTTCGAATATCTCGAATCGTCCGGGACTTTTTACTACCTCAATACCAGCCAGCCGCAGGCGAAACGGCCGATCGACAAGGAATCGCAGCGCGAAGACCTGCGCCGGCAAATCGCTCCCTGCGAGGTGATTGTGGTACTGCCGGCCGTGTACCAGCTCGCGCCGGAATTGGTTCTGTTTCAGATGAACTTTGCCAAGGCCGCTGATCGGCCGATCGTCGCCATGGAGAATTTCGGGTCGACGGAACCGTTACCGAAGGCCATCAAGGATCTCGCCGACGAAGTGAGCGCGTGGAATGAACGCAACTTGATCGACGCCTTGCGCCGGCAAGCCCGGCACCAGGAAACGACGCGCTGGGACACGATAGAATTCAAGCTCGATTAGTTAAGCACTTCGCGCCTGATTAGGCGCTTCGCGCCGACTTTCAACGGGGTCGAAACGACCCCGACCATTAAAGTTCGGAGCGCAGAGTTCGAGCCTAGCTAGTTGCTGGCGACCAGTACCGGTGCTTCGTAGTCGGCGGGAGCGGAGTCCACGCTGTGCAGTTGAACTACCGTGTTGGGGCGGCTCGGCGCAACGTTGACGCGGGACACCAGCCCGAAGATCTCGACGATCAGCGCGGCGCAGTCATCGGCTTCCTGAGTCGACATTTTGCGCACGGAGGCCGTCACCGCATCCTCTCCCGGCAAGGGCTGCACGCCCCGCAGCCAACGCATGACCTGCCCGAAAGATTCACGAATCTCGGTCGGCAATTGTTCTTCGGGGAATTGGGCGAGGTGGCGACGGTAGGCGGAGATCAAGCGCTGCTTGATGGGCGTCGAGCGCACCAGCTCGAGTGTGGCGAAATGCAAACATTCCCAGGCTTTGATCATGAACGCCTCGTGCGCGTAATAAAGATGAAACCTTAAAGTGGTTTCGAGGCTGCAACCCCGGCTGGAGGTCTTGGTAAATCAAGACACTGCAATCGGAATATACAAGACAATCACGGAAACGCAACGCGCATTTAGTCGAGTCCTTCACGGACTCGACGTTTAACTCTTTGAAGAAGTCGACATACCGGGTTCCGCGCTCGGTTGCGGGCGGTATGTCGAGGGTCTTCTTCTAGAAGTACATTTACAAAGATAGCGTAAACATTTGAATTACAAAACAAGAAGAGCAGCGAGAATATCCATGGAGCCGCTCATGGCACATTGGGTGCGGAGTGAGGCAGATCGAGGGCCTCGGAGTCGGTTCGCGCCGAGTGATCGGCGCCGATCAGCATGTACACGGCCGGAACGACGAACAATGTGAACAGCGTGCCGATCGACAATCCCGCGAAGATCACGAGCCCCATGTCATGGCGGCCGGCGGCCCCTGCACCCGCGGCGAGGACGAGCGGCACCACGCCCAGGACCATGGCGGCAGTCGTCATGAGAATCGGCCTCAAGCGCACCGAGGAGGCCTCTTCGATCGCCTCACGCTTCGAGCGACCCGCCCGCTGCAGCTGGTTCGCGAACTGAACGATCAGAATTCCGTGCTTGCTGATCAGCCCCAGGAGCGTCACCAGACCCACTTGAGTGTAGATGTTGAGCGACGCAAACCCCATGGTCATGAACATCACCGCCCCCAAGAGGGCCAACGGCACGGACATGAGAATCACGATCGGATCGCGAAAGCTTTCGAACTGCGCGGCGAGCGCCAGAAACACGATGATGATCGCGAAGCCCAAGGTTACGAAGAAGCCGCCTGATTCTTGGATGAACTGGCGCGATTGACCCGCGTAATCCACGGTATATCCGCTCGGCGCGATCTGAGCGGTCGTGTCCTTGAGGAACTTGAGAATATCTCCTTGGGCCATGCCACTGACGCCTGCGATCGTCACCGAATTCAACTGCTGAAACCGGTTGATGGACTCGGGTTCGACCGAATACTTGATGCGCGCCACGGTGCTGGCGGGCAAGGTGGCGCCCGAGGGGGTGCGGATGTAGTAGTCCAACACTTGATCGGGGTTCAGCCGGTCCACTTGCAGGACTTGCGGAATTACCTTGTAGGAACGCCCGGAGATCGAGAAGTAGTTGACGTAGCCTCCGCCCAGGGCGGCGCCCAACGCGCTACCCACGTCGGACTGGCTCAGCCCCAACGCGGCAACCTCATCGCGATCCACCTCGAGCGTCGCCTGCGGCTTGTCGAGTTTCAGGTCGACGTCTGCGAAAAAGAAGGCATGCTGAGCCAGCGCCTTGGCGACCACGGCCTGGGCGACGTCGTTCAGGTTCTGGAACGGTTCGGTCGTCGTGATCACGAACTGCACCGGGAAGCCGCTCGAGCCCGGAAGCGGTGGGAACTGGAAAGCGAACACCTGGGCGCCGGCGATCTGGGCCCATTTTTGCTGCAGGTCGAGCTGCAGTTCATGCGCGTTACGGGTGCGCTGATTCCACGGCTTGAACAGTGCGCCGCCGATGCCCTGGTTGACGGTCGGAACGCCCGTTATCTGGAACATCTGCGCGTATTCGGGCTCCTGCTTGGCAATATTAAAGACTTGGTCTGCGTAGGTTTGCATCTGCTGCGCGGTCGCATTGGGCGGGCCATTGATCTTCGACAGTACGACGCCCTGGTCTTCCTCCGGCGCCAGCTCCGACTTGGTGAATTTGAAGCACGCCACCAGCACGAGCACCAGTAGGACGCCCATCACGATCACCACCGGCCAGGTATCGAGCAGCGCGTGCAGCGCGCGATGATAGCGCTCGCGGAACCACTCGAAGTTCCGATCGATGAGCTGAACGAATCGGCCGGTATCCTGGCTCGAGCGGAAGAATGTCGCGCACATCATGGGCGAGAGCGTCAGTGCGACGACTCCGGACACGGCCACTGCGCCCGCCAGCGAGAACGCGAATTCGGTGAACAGGGCGCCGGTGAGGCCGCCCTGAAAGCCGATGGGCACGTACACGGCAACCAGCACCACGGTCATGGCGAGGATCGGGCCGCCGAGCTCGCGCGCCGCGATAATGGCGGCATCGACCGGCGACCTGTGTTCCTGCTTCATATGCCGATCGACATTCTCGACGACGATGATGGCGTCGTCGACCACGAGTCCAATCGCCAGCACCAACGCCAACAGCGTCAATAGATTGATCGAGTATCCCAATACCAGCATCACGAAAAAGGTGCCGATCAGCGACAGCGGCATGGCGATCACGGGTACGATGACCGCGCGCACACTTCCGAGGAACAGGAAGATGACGATCGTCACGATGATGAGGGATTCCACCAACGTCTTTTCGACCTCGGTGATGGATGTGTTGATGAACTCGGTCGAGTCGTAGACGATTTCGCCGGTGACGCCGGTCGGCAGCTGCGACTGCAGGTCCGGAAATGCCGCGCGCACGCGTTGCGCGACGCTGAGGATATTCGCCCTCGGCGCCACCTTGACGCCGATGAACACCGAGCGCTTGCCGCTGAATGCGACGTTCAGATCGTAGTTCTCGGCGCCGAGCGTGACCTCGGCGACATCCTCGAGACGCACGATCGAGTCGCCCACCTGCTTGACCGCCAACTGCCGAAATTCTTGGACAGAATGCAGATCGGTGCCGCCGGTCATGTCGACGGTGACCATCTGGCCCTTGCTGCTGCCGACTGCCGCCAGGTAGTTGTTGTTGCCCAACGCGGTGAACACGTCCTGCGCCGTGACGTTGTGGGCCGCGAGCTTCGAGGCGTCCAGCCAGGCGCGTAGCGCGAATTGACGGGCGCCCAGAATCTCGGCGGTCTGCACGCCCTCCACCGAGTCGAGTTTCGGCTTGACCACGCGGAGCAGATAGTCGGTGACGTTGTTGCTCGGGATGGTGTCGCTGTAGAACCCCATGTACATCGCGTCGACCGTCTGGCCGACTTGCACCGTCAATACCGGTTGCTGGGCCTGGGGCGGCAACTGGTTCTTGACCGAATTGACCTGGGTGTTGATTTCGGTGAGCGCGCGATTCGAGTCATAGTTCAGGCGCAAGGTCGCCGTGATCGTCGACGATCCGGTGGTACTCGAGGAGGACAGGTAATCGATGCCCTGTGCTTGCGCGATCGCCGATTCGAGCGGCTGCGTGATGAAACCCGCCACGGTCGCTGCGTCGGCGCCGTAGTAAGCGGTGCTGATGGTGACGACTGCGTTTTCAGTATGGGGATACTGGTTGACCGGCAAGCTGCCGACCGACCGTAAACCCAACACCAGGATCAGCAGGCTGATGACGACCGCGAGTACCGGACGCTTGATGAAGATATCCGTGAAGTTCATGGCCCCTACCTCATTGCTCTTGAGGCGTCGGGTTTTGATCGTTTAGCGGCTGCACGCTATTGTCGATGCGCAGCGGCGAGCCGTTCTTCAATTTGAGCTGCCCGCTGGTGACCACCATCGCGCCCTCGGACACGCCCTTGAGAATTGCGACTTGATCTCCTCGCGTCGGCCCCGGGGTGATGAAAACCTGCTGCGCCTGGAGCTGCGGATTGCCTTTCGCGTCCTTCTTATCGGCTGTGACGAACACGGTGGCGCCGTAGGGGTTGTAGGTGATCGCAGTCTGCGGAAGAGTCAAATAAGCCTTCTTCTCGCCTGAGTCGACCGCGGCGCGTCCGAACATGCCGGGCAACAACAGTCTCTTGGGATTCGCGACCGTGGCCTCGATTTGCACATTGCGGGTGGTGGTATCGACCTTCGCATCGATCGCCGTCACTTTGCCGCTGAACGGCTGTCCCAGATAGGCATCGCTCAACACCGTCACCGGCTGACCCACCGACACCCCGCTGATTTGCTGTTGGGGAAGATTGAAGTCGATGAAGATGGGATCGATGGTCTGCAGCGTGACCACCTTGTCCCCCGGGTTCAGGTATTGGCCCGGATTGACCAGAGTAATGCCGAGCCGTCCCGCAAACGGCGCGCGGATCGTCTTCTTGTCGATGGTCGCCTGCTGGCTCGCAGCCTGGGCGCGCTTGCTCTTCAAATCGGCTTCGTCGCTATCGACCTGCGCTTGGGAGATCGCTTCGGCAGCCAGTTGCGCCTGGTCGCGCGTCAGCGTGGTCTGCGCCAGGTCTGCGGCCGCCTTGAGCGAGGCAAGCTGCGCGAGATCAGAATCCGCGTTCAGCTGGATCAGGACCGCGCCCGCCTTGATTTCGTCGCCCGATTTGAAGCGGATCTCGCGCACCAAACCCGCGATTTCGGTGGTGACGTCCACACCCCGCACGGCGCGCAAGCTGCCCACCGCGTTCAGTTGCGGCTGCCAGTCCTGCTTGGCGGCCTTGATGGCCGTCACCACCACCGGAGGCGGCGGAGCCGATCCCTGGGCGATCTGCTGCATGATGTTCCGGTAAACCACGAAGCCGATCCCGGCCACCAGGAGGAGTACCCCCAAAATCATAATGACCATGCGTTTCTTCACGGAGCTTCTCTCGGGTTTTTGGAGTATTCGTGGGTTCGCCAAGCAATCATCACTGCGCTCGCTGGGAGCGCGGCGTGGCCGAAATGTCTGCAAGCGGCTCTGTTCGATTCCACCAGCCGCCGCCGAGCGCCTGAAACAGCGCCGCCGTGTCCGCGAAGCGCTGCGCGCGCGCCTTCACGAGCGCGACGGACGCGTTCTGAAAGGTTTGTTCCGAGCTCAATACCTGCAGATAGCTGGCGCCGCCGTTCTTGTATTGCGCTTGAACCAAGGTGAGGCTGTCCGCCGCGCTGCGCTCGGCAGTGGCCTGCGCCGCCAGCGTCTCCGCGTCGGCTTGCAGGGCGTACAGAGTATTCGACACGTTTTGAAATGCCGTGATCACGGTGGCCTGATAGTTGGCGGCCGCCTCTTGGGCGGCGGCAACGGCGGCGCGGCGCTGATGCAACAGCTGTCCGCCCTTGAAAATCGGCTGCGTGATCGAGCCGATGAGACTGTATACGTTCGAAGAGGGCGAGAATATGTTTGCCCACTTCGAGGCATCCTGCCCATAGCTTGCGCTCAGTGTGATCTGGGGCAGCATATTGGCCGTGGCGACCCCGATCTGAGCGGTGGCCTGGTGCAGCAACGCCGAATACTCGCGCACATCCGGGCGTTGCTCGACGAATTTCGAGGGCAGGGTCACTGGCAAGTCCTGGGGAATGTTCAGCGAGTCCAGATTGAACCCCTCGCCGGTGTAGTCGGCCGGGAGAGACCCGACGTAGGCGGCCAATTGATTGCGTTGCTGCGCGAGCTGACTGCGCAGCGAGGGCAGAGTCGCGAGCGTGGCTTGCAGGGTTGATTGTTGCTGCAAGACGTCGGCGCGGGATGCGGCGCCGGCGCTGAACCGCCGCTGGGTGATATCGAGCTGCCGCTGCTGCGAGTGCGCAATATCGTCCGTGGCCGCGATCTGCGCACGCAGAGATGCCTCGTTGATTGCCGCCGTCACGATGTTCGCGGTCAGCGTGAGGTAGCTTGCCTCGAGCGCAAACTGTTCATATTCGGCCTGCGCCTGCAGCGCTTCCACCTGGCGCCGTATGCCTCCGAATGCATCGAGGGTATACGCCACGTTCACCGAGGCGGTCTGCAGATTGTAATAATAGGAACTCGGGAATCCGGGAATGCCGAACGCGGCCCCGGAAGCTTTGTGGCGTTCGCTTTGCGCCGTACCCGACAGGCTCGGATAGTAACTTCCGCGCTCCGCGGCCACGTTCTCGTTCGCTTGCCGCAGCGCCGCCTGAGCAGATTGCAGCGTCGGGCTGTTCTTGAGCGCCCGCTCGATGAGCGCATTGAGCGGTGCGGACTGAAACAAGGTCCACCACTGTCCGGGAATATCCATGCCCTCGACGAAGCGCTGCGCTTGGCCGCCGGGCAGAGGCGCCGCAGTCGTCTCGGGGGCCATCTGGCCCGCGGGAACGAATGCCGCGTCGCGCGGCGCTTCGGGCGCCTTGAAATTCGGTCCGACCGCGCATGCCGCGAGCAGGCCGGCAGTCAAGATCGCAGTACTCGCGGCCGACCCTGCGGTCTTCAATTGGAGATGGTTCATGAGTTAGACGCCAGAGTGCGTGGGTCGATCGGGGCGCGGCGCGGCACCGAACAGGAAAATGTCGATTACTTGTTTCAGGTGCGGCGTGAAATCGTGCTGCGCCATGGCCTCCGCGCCGCCGTACAGAAGACACTCGTGCAGCTCTGCGCAGATCATCTGCAAAAACACCACGGCCGCGCGGTCGGGGTCGGCGAGCGTCAGGGTACCGCGCTTGATCTGGCCGCGAAAGTACTTTGCGACGGCGCTATCCCATCGGTGCTTGGTGCTTTCACGCACCTTCGCCACGAGCTCGGGAAAACGATAGGCCTCGGTGGCCACGATGCGAAACAGCGCCACCGACTCCGGATCGCGCGCACGGCTCGTCATGGTCTGCGCAATCACCGTCAGCCCCTCCTTGGGATCGAGGCGATCGAGTTCCGCCGTGGCGAGCACCGTCGCCATGTCGCGATCGACCAATCGGGCAATCACGGCGCCCAGGAGGTCGGCCTTGTTCTTGAAACGCTCGTAGATGGTCCGCGTCGACACGCCGGCCTCGCTCGCGACCTTGTCGATGCTGGCCAGGCCATAGCCTTCGCGGACGAATACCCGAGTCGCAGCGCTGATCAACGCGTCGCTGCGAGCCGATTCGGTGCCTCGCCGAGGTCGCCCCAGCTTCGTAATCGGCGGTTCAGGGGCCTGGGCGAGCTCATGCATGCTCAAAAAATGACACGTGTCGTTTTCCATTGCAAGAATTATTTACGGATTAGATATTCATTTGCTAAAATATATCGTATCAAATGGTTAGTAAGCAAACGAATAATAGGGATTGCCAACTCGACATGTTGGAAGAGAACTTACGCGCGCTGAGGGCGCGGATGCCGGATTTGCCGTTCAACGAGATCTTGCTGTGTCGCCTGCTCTTGCACCTGGGGCGGGTGCTGGCAACGAATTTCGAACAGAAGATTCGACCCTTTGGGCTGGCCGAGGCGGAGTTTCGTGTGCTGACCACGTTGTTCTCGCAGCCCAACGGCGTCGCCCATCCGAGCGATTTGTGCGCGCGCTCGGCGCAGAGCCCGGCCAACATGTCGCGCATCAGCGATGCGCTGGTGCGCCGCGACCTGATTACGCGAGTCCCGAGCGCCCAGGATCGGCGGCGCATGGTTCTGCGCATCACCGAGCAGGGCGAGGACTTCGTGCGCCGATTGCTGCCCAAGCTGTTCGTGCCGCTGCGCGGCCTGTTGGGAGAGTTTTCCGAATCGGAGCAATGCCTATTGATTTCGCAGCTCAAACGTCTGCACGCCAATCTGGACGTCGGAGACAAGGAAATGCTTTCGGAACAAGCATCATGAGCGGCGCGCGATGTGTCGCCATCGTGATCGCACTGTGCTGCGCCGGCTGCGCCGGGTTGCCGCCGAAACAGCCGCCTGCGAAATTGCAGAACGAGGTACCGTTGGACGGTGTGGAGGCTGCCGGCGGCGGCGACTGGCCGGCCGAGCAATGGTGGAAGCGCTATCAAGATTCCACTCTCGATCAGCTGGTCGAACTCGCATTGGGCTCTTCGCCGACTCTGGCCACGGCGCATGCCCGCTATGATTCGGCGCGCCAGTCCGTGCGCATTGCGGGCGCCGAATCGGGCGTGCACGTCGACGCCAGCGCCGACATCGACCGTCAGCGATTGAGCGACAACGGTCTGTTCCCGCCGCGCCTGCTCGGTTTCACTTGGTACAACCTGGCCGACCTGGGATTGCAGGTGAGCTACACCTTCGATTGGTGGGGAAAGCAGCGCGATGCGGTGGAAGCCGCGATGGACCAGGCTCACGCGGCGCAGGCGGAACGCAGCGCCGCCGCGTTGACGCTCGCGAGTTCGGTTGCCGACACCTATTTTGGCTGGCAGGCGGATCAGGGCCGCATCGCCCTTGCGCGCGAACGCGCGGGCATCGTCGAACGCGAAGGCGCGATCGCCGGCGCCCGGGTCAAGGCAGACTTGGACGCCGCGGAAAGCACCGATCGCGCGAGCCTCGACTTGGCGGCCGCGCGTGAAGAAATTGCGGCATTGGAAGGCTCGGCGAAGCTGCGCACGGTTGCGCTTGCCGCGCTGGTCGGCCGTTCCGTCGCGGAATTGCCGCCGCTGCAGCCGAAACCACTGCCGGCACTGTCCGGCAACTTGCCCGACGATGTGAAAATCGATCTGATTTCGCGCCGTGCGGATATCACGGCCAGCCGCTGGCGCGTGGAGGCTGCGGAAAGGAATCTGGATTCCGCACGCGCCGAATTCTTTCCGGACGTGACCATCAATGCGCTTCTGGGTCTCTCGAGCGTCGATGTCGGTAAATTGATCGAGTACGGCAGCCGGGTACCGCAGGCCAGCGCGGCCATTCATTTGCCCATATTCGATGCCGGCCGGCTCAAAGCGCGCTATGGAGCGACCCAGGCCTCAATCGATTCGGCCGTTGCAACCTATCGGGACACGCTGGTAAGCGCCGCTCGCGATGTGGCGACCCAGGCATCGACCCGCGCGCAAATTGCCGCACAGCGGACACAACGCCTGCTCGAGGTCGATGCGTCAGCCCAGCTGCGCAGCAGCGCGGCGGCGCGCGTGCGACAGGGAATCATCGACGCGAGGACCGAGCTCAGCGCGACGGAAATCTGGATAGAACAACGCGATGCGCTGCTGCAACTCGACGCAGCCGCGCTCTCGGCGGATATCGCTTTGCAACGCGCCCTGGGAGGCGGTTACGAACGTCCGCAAAAACTTGCAAATTCCCCCACGACTGCCACCACGACGAAACAATGAACGCCACCGTAGAACCTGCAGCACCGGCACCCGCACCCACGAATGGCAAGCGCCGCAATATTCTCATTCTCATTGCGGTGATATTCATCGTCTTGGGATTGCTTTGGGGAGCATATTGGGTATTGGTGCTGGCGAAGCGGGAGCAGACCGACGACGCCTATGTGAACGGCAACAAGGTGGTGATCTCAGCGCAGGTCTCAGGCACGGTGATCGCGGTGCTCGCCGATGACACGCAACTGGCCGAGGCGGGCCAGGTGTTGGTGCGCCTGGATCCCGTCGACGCGGAAACCGCCCTGAGCCGTACGGCCAGCTCATTGGCGCAAACCGTGCGCCAAGTTCGCCAGGAGAAATCGACGGCGGATCAATACGACTCGCTGATCGAAACGAGAAGATTGGAGCTCGCGCGGGCGATGGCCGATCTCGCCAAACGCGAACCGTTACTGGCTGACCGTGCGATTGCTCCGGAAGAAGTGCGGCACGCGCGCGAAAGCGTCGACATGGCGCGGGCGGCGTTGACCCAGGCAGTGCGCCAGTCGACCGCCTCGCACGCGCTGGTCGACGGTACGCCGGTGGAGGACAATCCGGCGGTGCTGCAAGCCAAGGCGGCGTATCGCGATGCGTGGATCGCCGCGCAGCGCAATGCAGTCGTGGCTCCGGTCACCGGTTACGTCGCGGAACGCAGCGTCCAGTTGGGTCAACACATCCAAGCCGGGCAGGCGCTCATGACGGTGATCCCGCTGAACTCGTTGTGGGTGGACGCGAATTTCAAAGAAGTACAGTTGCGGCACCTGCGTCTCGGACAGCCGGCCCAGGTGCGCAGCGATCTGTACGGCGGATCCTTCGTATTCCACGGCCACGTCCAAGGCATGTCGGCCGGTACCGGCGCCGCGTTTGCCCTGTTGCCCGCGCAAAACGCATCGGGTAATTGGATCAAAGTCGTGCAGCGAGTGCCGGTGCGCATTCAAATCGACGAGAGTGATCTCGCGAAGTCGCCGCTGCGCGTGGGTCTATCGGCTACCGTGACGGTGGACACGACGAATCGCGACGGTGCGGTGCTGCCGAGGGAAGCGGCCCGCACGCCGGTGGGCGACACCCAGGTGTATGCCCAGGATCTCGACAAAGCCAATGCGCAAGCCGAAGCCATCGTGCGGCTCAATCTTGGGCAAGCTCGCTAGCCGCCGACCGGTTCATGGCTGAGCCCGCACGGACCGCTGCAGCGCCCGAGTATCCGCCGCTGCGCGGCGGCAAGCTTTTGTTCCTGACGGCCGCGATCGCAACCGCGTCGTTCATGGAGATTCTTGACATGACCATCGTCAACGTCTCCGTTCCGGCCATTTCGGGCAGTCTCGGCGTCAGTACGTCGGAAGGCACCTGGGCGATCAGTTCCTACATGCTTGCGGCGGCGGTGATGCAGCCGATGACGGGCTGGATCGGGCGCCGATTCGGCGAGGTCCGGACGTTCGTCACGTCCATACTATTATTCATGTGCTTCTCCGCGCTGTGCGGTCTCGCAACCAGCTTGCCGATGCTGGTCGGGGCGCGTCTCATCCAGGGGCTCGTGTCCGGCCCCATGATGTCGGTGGCGCAGGCCATCCTGCTGCGCAACTATCCCATCGAGCGGCGCGGCATGGCGATCGCGCTGTGGTCCATGGTGATCATCATTGCACCCATTTTCGGCCCCATCATCGGCGGGTGGATCACGGATAACTTGTCCTGGCCTTGGCTGTTCTACATCAATTTGCCGGTGGGAGCGTTCTCTGCGGCGGCGAGTTGGTCGATCCTGCGCCACCGAGAATCGAATCGAGTGAAACTGCCCATC
>DASYFQ010000172.1:0-9937 GCA_036498345.1 Steroidobacteraceae bacterium | reverse complement strand
GTCATTCCAGGAGGTCGAGGATAATCTCGCGGCGCTGCGGGTACTCGCTGACGAGTCGGGTGCACAGCAGTTGGCGGTCAAAGCGGCACAGCATGAGCTGGACCTGGCGCTGCAACTCTACCAGGGCGGTGCGGTCGGCTACTTGGAGGTGGTGACGGCGCAGAGCGCGGCGTTGACCAATGAGCGGACCGCCATCGACATTGCCCGGCGCCGGCTCGAGGCGAGCGTGCTGCTGGTCAAGGCGCTGGGCGGGCTCTGGGCATAGCGCCATTTCGCCGGGATCCGGAGGAAAGCTTTCGCAGGGACTCCCTCAGTAGAGAGTTTCCACCGGCGCGCTGAATGAATATCCCACCCCGCGCTCGGTGACGATGAACTGCGGTTGGGAGGGATCCACCTCGATCTTGCGGCGCAAGCGCAACACCTGGACGTCGATGGAGCGGTCGTAGACTTCGTTGTCGTACACGCGGCTGGCTTCGAGCAGCTGATCACGCGTGAGGACCCGTTGCGGAGCGGCCAGCAGCGCGGCGAGGAGATTGAATTCCCCATTGGTCAGCTCGAGCCATTTGCCCGGGTGCTTGGCGAGGCGGCGGGTGCGGAGGTTCAGTTCGAATTCGGCGAAGCGATAGGCGCGAACCGATTTTTGCCTGGCCTCGGTCAACGCCGCGCCCTTGGTTCGCCGCAGCACGGTGCGGATGCGCGCCAGCAGCTCTCGAGGGCTGAACGGCTTGGTCAGGTAATCGTCGGCGCCGAGTTCGAGGCCCATGATGCGGTCAGCTTCGTCGCGGACGCCGGTCAGGATGATGACCGGGATGGCCGACTCCTCGCGCAGCTTGCGGGCGAGCGCCATGCCATCCTCGCCCGCCAGGCGCAGGTCGAGAACCACGAGATCGATGGCGTAGTCGGCCAGGATCGCCAGCATTTCTCTGCCGGTGGGCGTCACGCTGACACGCAACTCGTTCTGTGCGAAGTACTCCTGCAGCAAGTCGCGGATCTGGGGATCGTCGTCGACGACCAAGATGTGCGGCTGAATGGTTTCAGGCATACCGGAAGTCTCCGTGGTCGGAACCCGGTACTGTAGCACCGGACGGGGTGAGGATTGAGGCTGACGGCTCACTGGATGGGTCTCAAATTGCGCGCGAACGACTCGGCGAGGTCGCCGCGCTGCAGCGGCTTACGCAATACTTCATTCACGCCGATGTCGGCCGCGCGCCTCGCCAGCGGCGTGCCTCCGTGGCCGCTCATGAGAATGATGGGGACATCGGGCCGAATACGCCGGATTTCGCGTGCCAACTCGATCCCCACGAGATCCGGCATGGCTTCATCGGTGAGTACCAGGTCGAAACGCGGCGGGTCGGCCCGAAATGCCTGCAGCGCCGCGTGGCTGGATTCGAAACCCACGGGCTCATAGCCGAGTTCGGCCAGCATCTCCTCCGCGAGCGCCACCAGCATCGGTTCGTCATCGACGATCATTACCGTCTCACCATGGCCGCGCGATAGCTTGCGCACCGTTTCGACGGCGGGCTTCTCGTCCTCGGCCGCAATCGGCAGCCAGATTTCGAAACTCGTGCCGCGTCCGGCGCTCGTCTTGACGTCGATTGCGCCCCCAAGATCGGTCACGATCCCATGCACCAGCGATAGACCGAGGCCGGTGCCTTCGCCGACATCTTTCGTGGTGAAGAACGGATCGAATATGCGGTCGAGTACGGCGGCCGGAATGCCGCCGCCCGTGTCCTTGATGGTGAGCCGCGCGTAGGTCCCGGCGGTGAGGGTGCCGCGCGACAGCGAACGGCCCTGGACCAACCGGATGCGATCGAGAAGCACGGTGAGCGTACCGCCGCTCTCCATGGCATGCAGCGCGTTGGTACACAGATTCATGGCGACTTGATGTAGATGGGTGGAATCGCCGATCAATGCGGCATCGCCGGCCTCGAGCCTTTTTTCCAGCCGCACGTTGGCCGGCAGGGACGCCGTGATGAGCTCCAGGGTCTCTTCGATGACGGACTGAACATGCACATGGACGCGTTCACCCAAGCCGCTGCGGCTGAAACCGAGAATGCGATCGACCAGCACCTTGGCACGCCCGGCTGCGTGCATCACATTGTCGACGTAGCGCCGCAAGGCGCTGTCCTGAGGGGCGTGTTCCTGGGCCAGCTCGCCGTACCCCAGGATCGCCCCGAGTATGTTGTTGAAGTCGTGGGCTATGCCGCCCGCCAGCGTGCCGATCGCCTCCATCTTTTGCGACTGCCGTAATTGGGCTTCCAGATGTTCTTTGTCGGCCTGCGCCTGTTTTTGCCCGGTCACGTCGATGGCCGAGCCGACGAACCGGTAGGGCTTGCCCGCGGCATCCCGCAGGCAGCGGCCGCGCGCCAGCAGCCAGCGCGGGCCGCCATCGCCTTGCTCGACGCGATATTCGCATTCGAAGCTCTGCGTGCGGCCCTGGAGATGATCCTCGATCGCGGCTTCGAACCGCGCCCTGTCGTCGCCGAGCATGGGAATCTTTGCAATCCACGCAGCACGCGTGGTGGTCACATCGTCTTCGCGTTGACCTTCGAGCATTTTCATCTTCGCCGACAGAAACAGGTGATCGGTCTCGAGGTTCCAGTCCCAGTGCCCTTCGTTCGCTCCCTCCATCGCCAGCGCGTAGCGTTCTTCACTGTCCCGTAGCGCGCGCTCACCGGCCTCGACGCGCCGTAATTGGCGCCATAGCGCCGCGATCGCCGTCAATCCCAGAAGGGTGACCACGATGGTGCGGCTCGCGAGCCGGCTCGCCTCGTCGCGCCACGCGTGCAGGGCGATGTTCTCATCGCGAGTGACCGTAAGCACCAGGGGTACGCCTCGTACGCGTGCCACCGCGATGAAGTCTCGCCGGCCGTCAATGGGGTTGATCAGGCGGTTGGCCGGCGATTGCGCGGCGAGCTGCGGAAAGGTCTTGCCGATGGCATTCGGCGCCACCGGGCTGCGCACGAGCAGAGTGCCATCGTCGCGCAGCAGCTGGATTGCGCTATCCTTGCCGAGGGTGACCGAGGAGTAGAACCGCTCGAGATCCTCCAGGTCGACGATGGCCGTCACGACTCCTGCGAATGCTCCTCGTTCGTCCTCGAGCCGGCGCGAGAGGACTATTCCCGCGCGGCTCTCGGTCCGAGTGATCATCGGTTCGCTCATGAAGAGCCCCGCCACCGTGCCGTCCCGCTGAGCAATGAAGTAGGCGCGATCCGACACGTTGAGATTCGGCGGCGTGGCGCCGCGCGATCGGTGCCGCTGTATCCCCTGGGCGTCGGCGATGGTGATCACCCGAACCTGGGGCACTCCTGCCGTCCGATTCGCAAGCACTTCATCGAGGCGCTCGGGCGCAATCTTGGGGCTGTCGTTGCGGTACCAACGCGCAGTATCCCGGAGCAATAAATCGATGCCCTGCCAAGTCCACGCGGTTTGTTCGGCGAGCGCCTTCGCGACATTGTCGATTTCGCGATCCGTGGCCGCGAGTGAATTGCCATAGGCACGCCATGCGTCATAAGCAGAAGAAGCGGCAAACGCAAGTATGACCAACAGACCAAGGGCCACGATCCGAAGCCGCAGCCGCTTGAAGCGAATGGAGGCGGCGGGCTGCGTGATGGGATCGTCGGGCTTGGACATTCGTCGTGTACGGCTCAAGTCGGTGGGCCGATGATAGCGCGTACGGTCGCGAGCAAGGCATCCCGGGTGAGCGGCTTTGCGATCACCTGTGCGACGCCGAGCGTCTGCGCGGTCGCACCGGCACTCGAGAGACCGGAGCGAAATTGCGCGGAAATCGCCACCAGCGGCGTTACCGGATAGGCTGCCTGAATTTCACATATCAGCTTTGCACCGGCGTGTTTGGGCATGTAAAGGCTCACGATCACGAGATCTGCGAATTCCTGCGCCGCCACGCCGAACCCGTTCGATGCCGCACCGTGGCCGTTCGACGCCACACCGTGAACGCGATAGCCCGCATTGCTCAGCCATTCCTCGAGCAGCGTGCGCATCAGGTCGTCTTCTTCGTAAATCACGATACGTGACATGGAGCGTGCGTCCCAGCCCTTAGGTCGGCGTCAGGACCGATTGAGGGGTGCCATGAATTCGGGCCCAATGGGATCGTTGATCGTCTCATTGAGAATTCTATCGATGGCCGCGCGGGTTATCCCGTCGAGCGACCAGCCCGCGACGCCCGTCGTGGCCCGAAGTTGATCGGGCCGACGGGCGCCCCAGAGCGCCACGCCGATGCCCTGGTCGAGCATCCAGCGCACGGCGAGATGAACCACGCGGGCGCCATGGCGATCGCGCGCGAGCCGAGCGAACCGCTCGACCGCCGCGAGATACTGCGCGAATCGCGGCGGCTGGAACTTCGGGTCGGTGCGCCGGAGATCATCGCCATCGAACGTCGTATCCGACCCCATCCGGCCGGTCAGGAGTCCTCGGCACAGTGCGCCGTAGCCCAGGGTCACGATTCGATTGGCATGGCAGTAGGGGAGAATTTCAGCTTCGATCTGTCGCTCGAACAGATTGTAGGGCGACTGCAGCACGTGCAGGGGCGCGACTTCGCGGAAGCGCACCATTTGTTCGACGGAGAAATTGCTGACGCCGATGGCGCGGATCTTTCCCTGCTCGAACAGCGTGAGCATGGCGTCGGCGGTTTCCTCGATGGGCACGAGCGGGTCGGGCCAGTGGACCTGGTAGATGTCGATGTAGTCGGTGCGCAGGCGGGTCAGCGAAGCGTCGATCTCCTGCATGATCCGAGTCCGGCTTGCGTTGCGGTAGACTTTTCCGTCACGCCATTCGAGGCCCACCTTGGTCGCGATGATGGCCTGCGAGCGCAGGCCCGCATCCGCGAGCGCCTTGCCGACGATCTGCTCCGAGACGCCAAAGCCATAGGCCGGCGCCGTATCGATGAGGTTGATCCCCTGGTCGAACGCGGCGCGGATCGTGGCGATGGATTCGAGCGAGTCGGTTCCTCCCCACATCCAGCCGCCCATCGCCCACGTCCCGAGGCCGATGCGCGAGGCGCGGATCGGCGTTCCCGGGATTTCTACGGACTCCCGTCTGGGGCTGTAGGCGTGATTCATGACAAACTCCTGATGGGCTATGTCAGGAGGTTGTGCGCGGCCAATTGCGGCGCTATTGCGGGACCGGCCTAAACGATTTCAGGTGTAATCAGCCCTCAGTCCATCTCGAAATTGCAGTCCTTCAGGGGTATGACGCGGGTCTTGTTCCAGTATTTGTGGCCCAAATAGAACAGCAGGAAAGCCGGGATCATCAGGTAGCCGGTGATGAAATCGAACCAAGAGAATACCGGCGCCTGGAACACGCCGATGTTGGCGCCGAACAACACCACCACGAACAGGACCACCGCGAGCCACGGGCCGAAAGGGTAGAACCTGGACTTGAACTTCAGATCGTCGAGGCTGCGCCCCTGGGCAACCCACGCCTTGCGAAAACGCAGGTGGCAGACCGCGATGCCCAGCCAGATCAGGAACCCGCTCAGACTCGAGGCATTGTAGAAAATCTGATAGATCTTCTGGTCGCCCACCACGGTGGAGAAGAAGGCCAGCGCGCTCACCAAGCCGGTGGCCAGGAGCGCCGTCACGGGCACGCCGCGCCGGTTGAGTTTGCCGAACAGCGCCGGTGCCTTGCGGCTGTGGGACATCGCATACAACATCCGCGAGGCCACGTACATCGACGAATTTCCGCACGACAGCACCGAGGACAGGATGACCGCGTTCATGAGGTTGGCGGCGTAATACCCGAACCGCGGAAGCTGCTGGAACACCATCGTGAAGGGCGAGAAGGCGATGTGGCCCTCGTCGCCATGCAGGAGGTTGGGGTCGTTGTAGGCTATCAGGGTGCCGACCACGAAGATTGAGCCGATGTAGAACAGCAAGATGCGCCAGAAAACCGTCCTGATCGCCTTGGGGACATTCTTGCTCGGGTTGGTGGTTTCCGCCGCAGCCAGACCCACGCCTTCCGTGCCTTGGAAAGAAAAGCCCGCGACCAAGAACACCGCCAGCACCGAGGTCAAACCGCCCACGAAGGGGCCGTGGGTGCCGCTCTTGGCGTCGCTCAACGTCCAGTTGTGGAAGCCGACATTGTGCTCACCGAGCATGCCGGCGATCATCAAGGCACCCACGCCCAAGAAAATGACTACGGTCACGACCTTGATTCCGGCGAACCAATATTCCGCCTCCGCATAGACCTTCACCGACAGAAGGTTCAGCGTCAACAACACCGCAAAAAAGCCCATGGCCCAGAGCGTCGAGTTCGAATGCGGGAACCAGAACTGCACGATGAGCGCTCCCGCCACCAGTTCGGCTGCCAGGGTGATCGACCAGCTGAACCAGTAGTTCCAGCCCACCGCAAAGCCCAGCGAGGGATCGATGAAGCGCTCGGCGTATGCCTCGAACGAACCGGGAATGGGCAATTGCGTCGCCATCTCGCCGAGCGACTGCATCATGCAGTAAACCGCCAGACCCATGGTCGCATACGCCAGCATCGCGCCGCCGGGGCCGGCTTGGGCAATCGCTCCGCCGCTCGCGAAGAACAAGCCGGTGCCGATCGCGCCGCCGATCGCGATCATGCTCAGTTGCCGCGTGCCGATACCGCGCTGGAGTTCGCACGGTGCACACGGAGTCATTGGACGCGCGTCACTCGAAGTCAAGGCGCGCGTGTCAATTGAAGCCATGCGGATAGTTCCTGGTTGCCGGCGGAAGGGGTGCGGTGCCTGCGGGGGGAACGGGTTGTGATTCGGTGTCGGGCACGTATCACAGGCATTCTACGCGCGTCCTGGTGGTCAATTGCATGCGCCGCTCGTTGTCGAAGCCGCCCAGGGGCCCGGCATGCTCGAGCAGCCCGTTCGATACTACCGCATTATCCGGTCCGATTGTACGCGATTCCGAACAATGCCGGCGTTCAACTAGGGTTCGCCGCGAGGGTACGGTAGAAATAGGTGGTGTCGCACAGACCGCCGTGCGGCAGGAGAGCATACCCGGGGATCACGCCGCAGCGCTGCCAACCGAGCTTCGCGTAGAGTCGCTCGGCGTCGCCGCTTGCCGTGTCGAGTACCAGCAATGATTTCCCGCAGTCGCGTGCGACGTTCTCCGCGCCTCGCAGCAACGCCGCGCCCAATCCTTGGCGCCTTGCCCGGCGATGCACGAGCATTTTCGACAGATCGGCACGATGGGGCTGATTCTCGGGTTGGTCGAGGATCAGCTGTACCGTGCCGGAGACGCCTCTGGCATCCTCCGCGATGAGCAATGCACGCTCGTCCCGGGCCACCCCGTCAGCCACGCGGCGCCAGAATTCCACGGCCTTCGCCGCGGCCAGGGGATGCATGAAGCTCACCGACGCGCCGCCCTCCACGCAATCGATCAGCAGTTCGGCAAGTCCCTGAACCTGGTCGTCGGATACCGTCCGCAGGCGCTGAATGGTGTGACCGTGGCTCGAGATCTTGGTCGACACGTCGTCTCCTCAAATTCCGTGCAGCGGCGATCACCAACGATAGCGTGAGACCAGTCTGCGTCACAACGCCGCGAAAGATTTCGAAGGGGCCATGCAACAGTGCTGTAAAGTCACCCGCCATGAAAATTCCCAAAGGCCTGCAGCCGCTGGTTGACGACGGAATGGTCGACACGGTCGTGCGCAGCCTCAAGAGCGGCAAGGAAGCGTCGGTGTATATCGTCGCCTGCGCGGGGCAGCTCCGCTGCGCCAAGGTTTACAAGGAAGCGCAGCAGCGGGGCTTTCACAAACTCGCTCAATACCAGGAAGGCCGTAAAACCCGCAGCAGCCGCGATGCGCGCGCGATGGGAAAGCGCGGCCGGCACGGCCGCAAGGTGCAGGAAGCGGAATGGAAGAACGCCGAAGTGGATGCCTTGTACCGCCTGGTCGGCGCGGGCGTGCGCGTTCCGGCGCCGTATCTGGTTCACGAGGGCGTGCTGCTGATGGAACTGGTGCAGGACGCACACGGCAATCCCGCGCCGCGAATCAATGAAGTAGACGTCACCACGGAGCAGGCGCGCGCTTGGCATGGGTTCATGATCGCGCAGATCACGCGCATGCTCTGCGCGGGCCTGATTCATGGCGATCTTTCCGAGTTCAACGTGCTGCTGGATGTGAACGGCCCGGTCATCATCGATCTGCCCCAGGCGGTGAACGCCGCCGGCAACAACAACGCGTTCGCCATGCTGGAGCGCGATGTGAACAATATGCGCGAGACCTTCGGCCGAGCGGCGCCTGAGTTGCTCGAGACGCAGTACGCCCACGAAATCTGGGCACTCTACGAAGGGGGCGAATTGACGCCCGATTCCGTTCTGACGGGGCGCTTTGAACGCGACTCGACCGCGCCGGACGTGGATGCGGTGCTCAGCCAGATTGAAGACGAGCGGCGCGAGGCCGAGGCTCGGGAGCGCCGACGGGAACAGGCGGACGCCGCGTAGAGGAGATTCATGCGTACGGTCGGTGGACCAGCCACCTCGAGTTTCGTGTCGGGCGTCAGCGAGGCGCCGCTGGTCTATCGCACCGTCGACGGAGTGCTCAAGGCCGCCGCCGGCGAGGTACCGGAGCGCGCCGCGCTCGTGGTGCCGTTCCAGTCGGTGCGGTACAGCTTTGCCGAACTCGATCGCGAGGTCGAGCGGGTGGCTCGCGGCATGGTCGCCTTTGGGCTCGAGCCTGGCGAGCGCATCGGCATCTGGGCGCCGAACTGTGCGGAGTGGATATTGACGATGTTCGGGGCGGCGCGCGCGGGACTCATCTTGGTGAACATCAACCCCGCCTACCGCGGCCCGGAACTCGAACTCGCATTGCGCCAGGTCGGCTGCCGGGCCCTGGTGTTCGCGCCGCACTTCAAGAACAGCGACTACACGGACATGCTGCGTTCGTTGATCCCGGAGCTCGACGCCGCCGCGCCCGGCCGACTGGCGTGCGCGGCCTTCCCGGAACTGCGACTGCTGGTGCAGCTGGGAACGGAAACCTCGAGCGGCACGCTGTCGTTCGACGATCTCAAGGCCGCCGGACATGAGCTCGACGCGGCGGCGCTCGCGCCAATCGAGGCGCAGCTCGACGCAGACCAGGTGTTCAACATCCAGTTCACGAGCGGCACGACGGGTACGCCGAAGGGTGCGGCACTCACGCACTTCAACATCGTGAACAACGGGTTCTTCGTGGGTGAGGGCATGCGGCTCACCGCGGACGACCGCGTCTGCATTCCGGTGCCGTTGTATCACTGTTTCGGGATGGTGCTCGGCGTGCTTGCGGCCATGACGCATGGTGCGGCGAGCGTGTTATCCGGCGACGGCTTCGAGCCGCTGGCGGTGCTCGAGACCGTGGCGAGCGAGCGCTGTACGGCGCTGCATGGTGTGCCGACCATGTTCATCGCCGAATTGGAGCATCCCCGGTTCGGGGAGTTCGACCTGTCGTCGCTGCGCACCGGCATCATGGCGGGATCACCGTGTCCGATTGCCGTGATGCGCCGGGTCGTCGCCGAGATGCACATGCCGCAGGTGACGATCTGCTATGGCATGACGGAGACCAGCCCGGTGAGCTTTCAGAGCCAGCCGGACGATCCCCTCGAGCGGCGCGTCAGCACCGTCGGCCGCGTGCATCCGCACGTGCAGGTGAAAATCATCGACTCGGACGGACACGTCGCGCCGCGCGGCGCGGCCGGCGAACTCCTGACTCGCGGCTACAGCGTGATGCGCGGCTACTGGGGCGACCCGGAGCGCACCCGCGAGGTGATCGATGCCGGCGGCTGGATGCACACCGGCGATCTGGCCGTCCTCGACGAGCAGGGATATTGCAACATCGTCGGCCGGCTGAAGGACATGATCATCCGCGGCGGCGAGAACGTCTCGCCGCGGGAAATCGAGGAATTTCTCTACCGGCATCCGGCGGTGCTCGACGTCGCGGTGGTCGGGGTCCCCGACGCCAAGTACGG
>DASYFQ010000171.1:0-5931 GCA_036498345.1 Steroidobacteraceae bacterium | reverse complement strand
GGGGTCGCCGCTCATGAGCTGCCGATAGAGTTTCGGCGCACGCCGGCGCACCCCCAACACGCCGGGCAACAGGCCCTGGGCCTCGAAGCCGCGGCGCACGCAATCCTGCATGACCTGCCAAATCCGCATGAGGCCGGCGCGAATCTCGGCATCGCTGCGCCAGGCGCGCTCACGGGCGAGCAGCAGTTCGTGAATCTCCAATCCTTGGGTCCGACCATGCTCGAGTAGACGCGCGCCGGAACTGAACTCGTACGGGGGCTCCCGGCGAGCAGCGCTGATATTCGCTTCGGCGCCGGCTTGCACGATGAAACCGCCGCCGATGCTGTAATACTCCTCGTGGGCCAAGACTTGCAGCGCCGCGTCATGCGCCGTGAAGCGCATGCCATTGGAATGGCCGGGCAGCACTTGATCGGCGTGGAACAGAAGATTGAGTGGCTCGTCGAACGCAATCTCGTGGCGCCCCAATAATCGAATGCGTCCTTCGTCGCGGATCCTCTTGAGCGCCTGTTCGACGGCGGCGGAATCGATGGTATCGGGGCTCAATCCCTCCAATCCCAAGAGAATGGCGCGGTCCGTGCAGTGACCGCGGCCGGTCAGCGCCAGCGAGCCGTAGAGCTGCGCAGAGACCTGCGTCGTGCGTTCCAGCAGATCGCGGGCGGCCAACAGCTGGACGAAGCTGCGCGCCGCGTTCATCGGCCCCATGGTGTGCGAACTGGAGGGACCGATGCCGATCTTGAAGATATCGAAGACACTCAAACTCATGCGATAAACCTGCGCCGATTGGGGTAGCCGATCATACGCTGCCGTTGCCTTCGTAGCTGCCAAACCCATGCGCGATCCAGTGGTAGAATCATGGAACAACGAGTCCATTACGGGCCTCGCGGCCTCAACGGAGTGACCATGATTCGCTATCCACGCGTTCTCGCGGCCGCCTTGGCGGCCGCCGTCATGCTGACGGCAACCGGTGCGAGCGCCGCATCCATTCCCGATAACATCGCGGCAGCGGTTGCCGACAGCGGCCGTCCGGAGGCCGACAAGGCTCGCGACGCGAACCGCAAGCCGGCCGAGACGCTGGCGTTCACCGGCGTCAAGCCTGGGGCGCAGATCGCCGAGCTGCTGCCCGGGGGCGGCTACTTCACGCGCATCTTCAGCAAGGCCGTCGGCAGCTCGGGACATGTGTACGCAGTAGTGCCGGCGCCCGTGGTCGGCGCGCCGGCGGATGCGGTGGATTTCGCGGCACGTGTGAGGGCGATAGCCGCCGACCCCAACTATGCCAACGTCAGTGTGGTGGTCGACCCCTTCAGCCAGCTCAGCGTGCCCGTGCCGGTCGATCTGGTGTGGACCTCTCAGAACTACCATGACCTGCACAATTTCCCCGGTTTGGATGTGGGGATATTCAATAAATTGGTGTTCGACGACCTGAAGCCCGGCGGCATCTATCTGGTCCTCGATCACACGGCGGAAGCGGGGTCGGGCGGAAGGGATACCAAGACTTTACATAGGATCGACCCTGAAACGGTGAAAAAGGAAGTACTGGCCGCCGGTTTCGTCTTCGTGGGCGCCAGCAATCTGCTGCACCAGCCCGGGGACAACCCCAAGGTGAAAGTGTTCGACCCGAGCGTGCGCGGCAAGACGGATCAGTTCATATTAAAGTTCCGTAAGCCTTAAACTAACCATCGGCCGCGAAACCCGCGGTGATTGGCGGGCAACTAACGGGGCGATCGGCTGTCAACTGAATTGGGCCTATCGCGTTGATCAGTCAGGTACGACCAGGGCTAAAGGATTGGTGACATGAAATTGGTACGTTTTTCGACCCGCTCGCTCGCGGGCCTTCGGTTCGCCGTCCCCGTGTCGGTGGCGGTTCTTGTTCTGGGCGCGTGCGTCGCGCCGCCGCCCCGCACCGTCGCGGTGCCGGCGCCCCCGCCGCAACGAGTGTTCGTCTATCCCGCCAACGGTCAGAGTGCGGAACAAACCGAGCGTGATCGTTACGAATGCCATCTCTGGGCGGTCCAGCAAACCGGGGTTGACCCGAGCCGCGCAGATGCGAACGCCTACGAGCGTGTGGTCGTTCAGCCCGCCAATCCTCCGGGGTCAGGCACCGCGGTCGGATTGATCGGCGGAGCCATCCTAGGTTCGATCATCGGGGGGCCGCGCAATGCCGGCGCCGGTGCCATTATCGGCGGCGCCACGGGCGCGGTCATCGGCTCCGCGTCGGATTCCAATGCGCAGGCGCAAGCGCATATGACCCAGCAACAGATCAATCAAGCCGCGGCCGCAGGACGCGCCCGAGCCGATTCCTATCGGCGAGCGATTGGCGCCTGCCTGACGGGACGCGGGTATACCGTTACCTGAGCCGCGGATCGACGCCATGAATCACACCCTCAAGATCGCCTTGTTATCGGCGTCCGTGCTGTTGTGGGGTGTCCAAGCGAGCCCGCTCGCACGGGCAGCCGATGAACACGATCGAGGCCGCGCCGAGCCGCGGCAGGAGGCGCGGGGCCCCGCAGGCCGCCCCGGACCTCGACCGGAGGCCGGGCGGCCGGCATTCGACGGACGCGGACAAGTGTTGGACAGCCGCTATAACCACGGCCGCTACTACCCGCCCCGCGGTACTGTTCTGCGGTCCTTGCCGGACGGCTATCGCCCCTATTATCACGGCAGGGATCGCTACTACTTCAACAGCGGCATCTGGTATGCGCCGCGCGGACCGGGATTCGTCGTGGTGGCTCCGCCGCCGGGTCTGGTGGTCTCGGTGTTGCCGCCGTACTACTCGACCGTTTGGATTGGCGGCGTGCCCTACTACTATGCCGACAACGTGTACTACACGGCGCAGCCGGACCAAAACGGCTATGCGGTGGTCGACCCGCCCGACAATGCCGATGCTCCCTCGCCGCCGCCGGATTCCGACAGCGCGCAAGGCGATCTGATGATTTATCCCAAGAATGGTCAGAGCAAGGAGCAGCAGGCTGCGGACCAATTCGAGTGCAACAATTGGTCGAAGAGCCAAACCGGCTTCGATCCGACGCAGCCCGGAGGCGGTATCCCGGGCAACGCCGACGCAGCGCGCAGCAACTACAACCGCGCGATGTCCGCGTGTTTGCAGGGCCGGGGCTACCAGGTCAACTAGCGAGCGCAGCGCCCGCCGCTGTCGCTGATCGGCGCCGTGAGCGTAATCCTACGCGGCGCACCGTTCGCCGCCGACTGTGAATGAACCCGCTGCCGGGCACGCTGTCTTCAATAGATGGACGTTCAATCACGTTGAGGAGAATCCGCGATGCTGACCACCCACCCAAACTCGGTCGTCCAGAAAAGGGATTTGCACGTGGGCGGACTTGGTTCGAGCGCATCGGGTGCTCTCGCCGCGGTCACTGAACCTCTGCATGGCGCGCCGGATTCATGGCTGGAGAAAGCCCGCGATATGGCCCAAGAGGCGGATGACTATGTGCGCGCCGATCCGTGGGCCGCGCTCGCCGTCGTCGCCCTGCTGGGTTTGGCCGCCGGCTATTTGCTGTCGCAGCGCTCCTGAGCCGACAGTTCAATCGGGAAGAAATGTATGGCAAATCTCGACGGCATGACGCGCAAGTTTTCCAATCACCGCCAGTGGCGCGAGTTCATCGCGGCAGTCCACGAATCGGTGACTTATCCGTGTGCGGCGACTTACCCGATGGTCTTGAGCGCATGGCAATCGGGGCGAGCGTGGTTCAACGACGGCGCGGCGCGCGCATCGAATTGGCTGTCACCCCGGAGCGGGGTCCAAGGTCAATCGCTCAGGGCGTGAATATACATTGCAGTAGGCTTCGCGCAAGAATCCCACCAGGGTCAGTCCGGATGTCACTGCAAGATTGACGGCGAGGCTGGAAGGCGCGCCGATGGCGGCCAAGACGCTCACTCCGGCACGCAGCGCCTTTTGCACGAGCTCGAAGCTCGCGCGGCCGCTCAGTACCACGATGCGATTGGTCAGCGGCAAATCGCCGGACATGAGACTCATGCCGACGAGCTTGTCGAAGGCATTGTGACGGCCCACGTCCTCCGCCAGGTTCAATAAGTTTCCCGAGAAGTCGAACAGCGCGGAGGCGTGAACGCCGCCCGTGTCGCCGAACTTCGACTGCGCCGCGCGCATGCGGGTGGGCAGGCGCAGCAGCAGCGACAGCGCGACGTGGCCCGTATCCGCGATGTGCGTGGCCGCGGCGCGCGCGATGGCGGCGTCGAGTCCCGTGGTGCCGCATACCCCGCAGCTCGACCCGGCAGAAAAGAGGCGGGCGGGGGTGTTGGGGACGATCTGAACCGACGGGTGCAGGCGTACGTTCACCACGTTCGGCCGCCGCGTGCTCGACTCGATGGCTTCGATGTCCCCCGCTTGGTTCACGATACCCTCGCCATACAGCAGCCCGGCGGCCAAGGACTCATCGTCGCCCGGGGTGCGCATGGTCGTGCCGAAGGACATCGGTTCGGGCCCAAGTGCCGGATGATGCAGGAGAAATTCCAGCGGCGCTTCGACCGCCACGCGGTCATCGCTGGCCGCCTGGCTTCCTGCGCTCGAGCGCAGAATGCGCACATTGAGGGTTCCGCTCGCCGCGCGCGGCTCGGCGTCCGGTAACTTAACGTCGGCCATGTTCATAGGACCGCCCACCTTTTGCTCAAATTACAGCCCAATGATACCGTTCCCGGTCCGGGCAACGCCATCGAAGGGATACAAATGTCGACATCATCCGATTTGAAGACCCGCAAAGCGGCGGCGGTGCCCGCCGGCGTGAGCAGCCGGGGCATTTACGTGGCCAAGGCGGAGAATTCCGAGCTGTGGGATGTCGACGGCCGGCGCTACATCGATTTTGCGGCGGGCATTGCCGTGCTCAATACCGGCCATCGCCATCCGCGGGTCATGGAGGCCGTGGCAGAGCAGGCGCAGGCGTTTACGCACACCTGTTTCCATGTCTCGCCCTACGAGTCCTACGTGCGGCTGGCCGAACGCTTGAATGCGCTGGCACCCGGCGACTTCGCGAAAAAAACCCTGTTCTTGAGTTCCGGCGCGGAGGCGGTGGAGAACGCCATCAAGATTGCGCGCTACTTCACCAAGCGCTCCGCAGTGATCGCCTTTTCCGGCGGCTTTCACGGCCGTACGCTCATGACCATGGCGCTCACGGGCAAGGTCATGCCGTACAAGCGCGGCTTCGGCCCGTTTCCCGCCGAGGTTTATCACGCGGAATTTCCCCAACCCTACCGGGGTATCACCACGGAACAGGCGCTCATCGATTTGGATCGGCTGTTTCACGGGGACGTCGATCCGAAGTCGGTCGCGGCCCTCATCGTCGAGCCGGTGCAGGGCGAGGGCGGCTTCAATGTGGCGCCGTTCGATTTTCTGCGCGCGCTGCGGCGCCTATGCGATGAGCACGGCATCGTGATGATCGCCGACGAGGTGCAAGGCGGCATCGCCCGAACCGGCAAGATGTTTTCCATCGAACATTCGGGCGTCGTGCCCGATGTCATTACCACGGCCAAGGGATTGGGCGGCGGCTTTCCGCTCTCGGGAGTCACAGGGCGCGCGACCATCATGGATGCGGCGCACACCGGAGGCTTGGGAGGCACTTACGGCGGCAATCCCATCAGCATCGCGGCGGCGCATGCGGTGCTGGATGTGATCGAGACAGAGGGGCTGTGCCGCCGGGCGGCGGCTGTCGGAGACAAAATGCGCACCCGGCTTCAAGCGCTGGCCAAGGAGCTTCCCTGCGTCGGCGATATCCGGGGCCTCGGGGCGATGGTGGCCTTCGAACTGGTCAAGGATCCCAAGACCAAGGAACCCGATGCGGAGCTGACGGCGGCCGTGTTGACTCATGCCGAGCAGCGCGGCTTGATTCTCCTGTCCTGCGGCACGGCGGCGAACGTCGTGCGTCTGCTGGCGCCGCTGACGATTCCCGACGCGGTGCTCAACGAGGG
>DASYFQ010000170.1:0-22792 GCA_036498345.1 Steroidobacteraceae bacterium | reverse complement strand
CCCCTCGAAGAGCGGGAAATAAGTGAGCAGCGCCAGCAGACAGCCCGCCAATATGATGGGCTTTCTACCGATCTTGTCCGACAGCCAGCCGAAGAATATGAACCCCGGCGTGGCCAACACCAGCGCGATCGCCGTGAGTATGTTGGTGGTCGCGCCGTCGACGCGCAGCATTCTCTCCAGGAAGAACAAGGCGTAGAACTGTCCCGTATACCACACGACGGCTTGGCCCATTACCGCGCCCAGCAAGGAGATGATCACGATCTTGAGGTTGCTCCAGCGTGCGAACGCTTCCGTCAGCGGCGCCTTCGACGTACTACCGGTGCCTTTCATCTTGAGGAACACCGGGCTCTCGGATAGCTGCATGCGGATCCACAAGGATATGGCGAGCAGGACGACGGATACGAGGAAGGGTATGCGCCAGCCCCACACTTTGAACGCATCCTCACCGACCAGCGTACGAGTCCCGATGACCACCAACAAAGCGGCGAACAGCCCGAGCGTTGCCGTGGTCTGAATCCAGCTGGTGAAGAGCCCGCGCTTACCCTGCGGCGCATGTTCCGCGACATAGGTCGCAGCCCCGCCGTATTCGCCGCCCAGCGCGAGGCCCTGCAGCAATCGCAATACCACCAGCATGACCGGAGCGGCCACTCCGGCGGTCGCGTAACTCGGCAGCAGACCGACCGCAAAGGTGGCGACGCCCATGATGCTCATCGTGATCAAGAAAGTGTATTTTCGCCCCACCAGATCGCCCAGTCGTCCGAACACCAGCGCGCCGAAGGGCCGCACCGCGAAGCCGGCTGCAAAGGCGGCCAAGGCAAAGATGAATCCGGTGGTGTCATTGACGCCGGAAAAGAATTGAGCGCTGATGATGGCGGCCAGCAGGCCGTAGAGGTAAAAGTCGTACCATTCGAATACGGTGCCGAGGGATGATGCCCCGATCACCAACCATGCATCGCGCGCCGCCCCCAAGTCGTCGGGCAAAGCCGCTGTCGCAGACGTGCTAGCCATAAAGCCCCCATTCAGTTTCGTAGTTATCCCAACCCGATGCAGTCTACCGTTTCGGCGGGGCAGCGGTGATGGCCGCCCGCAGTTCCGTGAGCTTCGTTTTGATCACCGCCGCGTTCTCCGGACCCATCCGGATGAGCAATTTCTGCCCGGCGGGACGCGATTCGAGCGCGGGATCGGCAAAGACATACATGACGTTCGGCCGAATCAGCGCGATGGGTTCCGTAGGCTGCGGCGTCGCCAACAGAGTGTCGATCACCTGCACCAACCTGTCGTTGAAATACCCGTTCGGATAGCCCAAGTCTTGATACGCCTGCTGAAACAACGGATAGAAGCGGACGTAGACGCCGGCGACTTGCTGCATGTCCAGTTTACCCACCACCGCCACCATGGTCTGATAGCGCGCAAAATTCTGCGGATCGAGGGTTGCGTGCAGTTCATCGCCGTCGGCAATGAAGGATCCCGCGGCACCGCCGGTCGGCCGTTTCGCCACGGCCACCTTTTGCCGCGGCAAATTGTCGATGGTGACCACCAAGTGACGGATGATGTTCTCCGGCAGCAGATAGTCCTTCACGGCGCCGCCACCGGCGACTTGACCGAGAGCGCCGCTCAAGGCTGCATCGCTGTCGGCGAGCGACGGCAATGGGGGTTTCGAGGCCGAGTCCTGGCCTTCGGGCAACGGATGCTGGATGGCCGGTTCCGCCGGCGGCTCCGCGGGCGGCAGCGTTTGCGCCGCCTCGGGCCCGCGCGGCTGCGCCGCATGACGGCTTTGCAGGTAGTACCAAGTTCCCGCAGCGACCACGACCACCGCCGCCGCTACTCCGATTACCGGCTTATTGATCATCCGTTCTCCCAGCTAGCCCGCGCCGGCCCTTGACATGCGCATTTGCAGTTCGTGGCGGCGATAGTCGATGACCAGGGTGTCGAGCAAGCCGAGCGCATCCATGCCGATCAATATCGCAGGCTCGTTCAATAGTTTCCACTGCTTGAATATATAGAGGTCGGCGAATGTGACGCCGCTATCGCGAATCTGGATGGAGCCGAATTGTATCGCGGGCATGGGAATGATTTCACCTTCCTGGACGTCCTTGGTCGCCCCGATGATTTGGTCGGGCTTGCCCCTGAACAGCATGCTGCGCCGATTCAGCGCGGCGCGCAGAGCAAGATTCGCGATCGTCGTCTGACCGCCCGTGTCGATGATGGCCTTGGTCGGCACATCGCCGATCCGCGCATTGACGACGACCAGCGTCTCGCGAATCGAGTGAAACGGCACGTCCACGAAACCACGAGTGGACTTCTCGTTGCGCGAAAAGGTAATCATGATCTTGTCATGCCGAAAGTCGATGAAAATGCGCTTGCCCGCCAACCCCTCGGCGCCCAGGATACCCTGTGCGCCCCCCAGAGCATCCGGCACGATCGGCAGGAGGGGGGAATCCACCGCAAGATCGCCGACGGTGAGCGTATCGACGCGAATGGTCGGCACCGTCGCGAAGCCCGTCACCCCGCGCAACATCACCGGCGCTGACCGATCTGTGGGGATGCCGAGCGCCAGCGCGACCAGCGCGGTGACGGCGCTGTGACTCGCGCCGGTGTCGAGCACCAGCCGGAACGGCCCGTGCCCGTTGATCATCACCGGCGCCCAGATGCGGCCAATTTGGTCGCGCCGGGTGGGCGAGACGTAGCGCGGCTCGGGCGCCTCGACCATGATTTCGGTAAGCTCTTCGATGGCGGCGGCCATGGCGTCCGGCGGCGAGGCCTCGGGGACCGCGGCGCTCGCCCATTGCGAACTCAATGCCAAGGTGCCGATCAACGCGACGCCCCCCCCGCACCGCGACCATCGCGGGTGCCATGTCTCGAGAGATCCGCGAGCCACCTTGTTCACTGCTGCACCAGCCTTGTCGCCTGAGCATAGCACCGGGCTCGACCATGCACCAATCACGCACCGGTTCGGAGGAACCCATACGCGTCCCGGTTCCCCTTGCAGCAGCAAGCGCCCGCGTCGCAGCACCCCCCCCAGCCGCAGCGGCCCGGCTTATGCAATTATGGCGCGAGGCTTATGCAATCATGGCGCGAATAGTCGATAGGTTTCCAACCGCGCGAGGTCGGCGATGAACACATATCAGAATTTATCCGCACTACAGGCGCTCAACGGTTCCATCTTGGGCACCAGCGACTGGTTCCACATCGATCAAGCGCGCATCGATCAATTTGCGGCAGTCACCGGCGATGACCAGTGGATTCACGTCGATCCGGTGCGCGCGGCGGCGGGGCCCTTCGGTGCGACGGTGGCGCACGGTCACTTGACGCTCAGTTTGCTGCCCGTCATGGTGAGGACCGCGTTCAAGATTGCCGATGTGCGCATGACCGTCAATTACGGCCTCAACCGCGTGCGGTTTCCGGCGCCCGTGCCGGTGGGTAGTCGTCTGCGCGGCCATTTCAAACTCTTGGCGTTCGAGACCATTCCCGGCGGCGCCCAGGTTGTCGTTGAGGTCACGTCGGAACGCGAAGGCCATGCGAAGCCTGTGTGTGTGGCCGAATCGGTGGCGAGGCATTACGTGCAAACATGACAGATTACCTGCAAACGTGACGGGCCCTTCGCCCGCCTCCTGAGCGTCACCGGCCCGCCGGGCGCCGCCGACTCAATGCTCCGCCAAGGATTGCACATGCGCCACCGCGCTGCGCCCAAGAGCGGACAGATTGTAGCCGCCCTCGAGCATGGACACGATGCGCTTCTGTGAATGCCGCTCCGCCAGAGCCATCAATTCGCGGGTGATCCACGCATAGTCGGCCTCGACCAACGCCATGCCGCCCAGCAAATCCTCGCGGTGAGCGTCGAATCCCGCGGAGATGAGAATCAGCTCCGGTTCGAAGGCCTCGAGCGCAGGCAGCCATTGCGATTCCACGGCTTGCTTTGCCGCGGCGCCGCCGCTGCCCTCGGCCAGCGGCACGTTGATCATGTTGGGTGCGGGATTGGCGGTACCGCTGTACGGGTAGAAAGGATGCTGGAAGAACCCCGCCATCAGTACGCGATCCCGCCACTGCGGCGGGCTGAACATATCCTCGGTGCCATTGCCGTGGTGAACGTCGAAGTCGATGATTGCCACCCGTTCGAGCCCTTTTCTCTCGAGCGCGTACGCCGCCGCGACGCCGATATTATTGAAAATGCAAAAGCCCATGGATCGCACCTGAGTCGCATGGTGGCCGCAGGGCCGCACCGCGCAGAACGCATTCACCGAACGGCCGGCCATCACCTCATCGACCGCCAGTAGTCCCGCGCCCGCCGCACGCCGCGCAGCGCTCAAGCTATGCGGATTCATCGCCGTGTCGGGGTCGAGCTGCACATAGCCTTCGGTCGGCGCATTCTCGAAGATCAAATCGACGTAGGCCGCACGATGCACTCGCTTGAGGTCGTCGGCCGCGGCCAAGGGCGCTTCCAAGCAACGCAACTGGTCCAGCATTCCGGACGAGCGCATCTGCTCGTTGATGGCATTCAAGCGGGCGGGACTCTCAGGATGTCCCGCGCCCATCTCGTGGCGCAGGCAATCCGGATGGGTGATATAGGCGGTTGTCATATATCGATCCTACACTCAGGGGATGGCTTCAAGGGGAGCATACAACCCCGCGGCCCTGCCTCGCTCCTGAACCAGGGCGAGGACTGCGTCGACCATGGGGGTTGACACCCCGGTGAGGCGCCCGAGTTCCTGGACGGCGGTGACCAGCGCATCGATTTCCAAACTGCGGCCTCTCTCCAGATCCTGCAGCATGGACATCTTGTGCCCCGCCACCGACCCGGCGGCCGCGAGCCGCCGATCCATCATCTCGATGGGAATCTGGACACCGAGCGCCTCGTTGACCGTCTTGGTCTCGAGCATCATGGTCTTGCACAGCGCCAGCAGATTGGGCTCGCCCACCATGCGATCCAGAGTGGCGCCCGTGAGCGCGCTGATCGGATTGAAGCATACGTTGCCCCAGAGCTTGAGCCAAATGTTCCATCGGATATTCTCGCGCACGGGCGCGTCGAAGCCCGCCTCGGTGAGCGCCTCGGCGAGGCGAAGCACGCGGCTGGACCGATTGCCGTCCGGTTCGCCGAGGGTGAACCGGTTGAACTCGTGATGCACGATGACACCCGGTGCGATCACTTCACAGGCGGGCTCGACGACACTGCCGATCGCGCGCTGCGGCTGGATTAAGTCCCATTGGCGGCCGCCGGGGTCTACCGACTGGAGATGATGTCCCTCGAGGCGGCCGCCGGCGCCGTAAAAGTACCACCAGGGAATTCCGTTCATCGCGGTGAGCACCGCCGTGGCCGGACCCAGGAGCGGCGCGAAGTCGGCTGCGCAGCGGTATGCCTGATGCGCCTTGAGCGCACAAATGACGACATCCTGGACCCCAAAAACGCGCGGATCCTCGGCGGCGGCAACTCTCGCGACTTTTTCGCGGCCCTGGATCACGAGCTTGAGGCCGTGGTCTCGAATGGCCTCGAGGTGCGGGCCGCGCGCGATCACGCACACCTCCTGGCCGGACAAGGCCAGCTCGACCGCCAAATATCCGCCTATCGCGCCGGCGCCATACACGCAGAACTTCATCGGCCCATCGCCCCGCCCGGGTGGTGATGAGCCGATGATACATCCAATCGCCGGCGTGCTAGAAACTCACTGGTCGAGCGCCAACCAAACCGACTTCGGCTCGGTGAAGTTCTCGATCGCGGATTCGCCGTGTTCTCTTCCGAAACCCGACTCCCCGGACCCGCCCCAAGGCAATCGCACGTCGGTATATCCGTAGGTGTTGATCCACACGGTGCCCGCCTTGAGGCCGGCGGCCATGCGATGCACGCGTCCGGTGTCGGCGCTCCACACTCCCGCCGCGAGACTGTACGCGGTGCCGTTGGCGATGCGCAGTGCGTCCGCTTCGTCGTCGAAAGGAACCACCGCGAGCACCGGTCCGAATATTTCTTCCTGCGAAATCCGCATTTCATGCTCGACGTTCGCAAACACCGTAGGCTCGACGAAATAGCCCGTGTCGCCGACACGCGCGCCGCCCGTCACCGCCGACGCCCCTTCCGCCTTGCCGATCGCAATGTAGTCCAGCACCGTCTTCATCTGCCCGGCCGAAATCACAGGGCCCATCGTGGTTCCGGGTGCGCTTGGATCGCCGACGCGGATGGCGCGGGCCCGCTCCGCCAAGCGTTGCACCACTTCGTCGTAGACCGGCCGCTGAACCAGCACGCGCGAGCCGGCGGAGCACACCTGCCCGGCGTTGAAGAATATTCCGGACGCCGCGGAGCGCGCCGCCCTATCCAGATTGGCATCCGCGAAAATCACGTTGGCGGATTTTCCGCCGAGTTCGAGAGTCACCTTCTTGAAATTGCTGGCCGCGCCTTGCAAGATTCCTCGACCCACTTTTGGCGAACCGGTGAAGGTTACCTTGTCGACGCCGGGATGCTGAACCAGTGCCTCGCCGACCACGCTGCCCTTGCCGCATACCACGTTGAGAACGCCCGGAGGCAGTCCCGCTTCGAGAAACAATTCGGCGACGCGCAACATGGAAAGCGGCGTGAGTTCCGCCGGTTTGACCACCAGGGTGCAGCCGCAGGCCAGCGCCGGCGCGATTTTCCACATACCGATCATGAGGGGAAAATTCCACGGCACGATGGCCGCGACCACCCCGACCGGTTCGCGCACGGTGTACGTCAAGGCATCGGGCCGCGCCGGTATCACCTGGCCGGTGATCTTGTCGCACCACCCTGCGTAGTAGCGAATGGTATCGATGACCGCGGCCATGTCCTGCCGCCGCACCCCCGCCAGCGGCTTGCCGGCATCCAGGCTTTCCAGTTCGATGAGCTCTTCCTGGTGCTGTTCGATCAGCGATGCCGCGCGCTGCAAGATGCGGCCGCGCTCGGCCGCCCGCATACCGCCCCACCCCTTGAGCGCCGCCCGGGCCGCGCTGACGGCAAGGTCGACGTCGGCCTTGGCGCCTTGCGCCACTTCGGCAATGGGTTCTTCCGTGGCGGGATTCAGATCGATGGAATACTCGCCGCTGCTCGGAGCAACGTGTTTGCCGTCGATGAATAATTCGTAGTGATCAAGGTCAACTCTGCGATCCATAAATTTCTCCTCGCCGGCCTCCGCCGTCGAACGCGGCAGGCCTGGTAACTGAAATGGAGCGATTTCAGTGTGAATTCAAGCGGGAAAAACTTCTAATCGTTTGAACGGATGACTTGATAGGCGCGGTCAATCACCCGAAGGCGGAAGAAAGCCGGCGAGCGCCAAGTCGAATCGCGGCTGCAGATCGAGACCACGCGCAATTTCCCATACGGCGCCCGTAATGGGCGCGAGCGAGGGCTTGTTGCGGGCGATCAAGCCGATGGTGCGGGTCAGCTGCGGCAACAGCGGTCTCGCCTGTACCCGGTTCTCGAGATCGCAGAAATTGAGCAAGCTATGCGGCACAATGCTGAAAAGCCCGGCTCCGCTCACGTGGGCATACAGCGAAAACAACGAGTCCGTCTCGAGAATGACGGTAGGCTGGACCCCGGCTCGCCGGAAGGCTGCCTCGATGACCTGCCGATTGCGCATTTTTCCGGTGAGCAGGCACAGCGGCAGCCGCGCCGCCTGTTCCCACGTCAACGTGGGTTCGAGCGACACTTTGCGGTCGGCCAGCAGGACGTATCGCTCGTCGAACAGATGCAGCTTGTCAAACCCCTCGATCACCGTGTCCTCCAGGTACGTCAGACCGAGATCGAGCTCGAAGTCATCCAGCTGGCTGACGATGGCGTCGGCGGTCAACGAAGACACGGTGTAGCGAATATTCGGATACGCGGAAATACAGGGCGCCGTCAGGAAGGCGGCGACGGTCATGGTGGTCGGTATCGCTCCGATGCGCAGCGTCCCTGTCATGGTCGACTTCGCGACGGTCGCGTCCTCGCGCATGTTCGAGAGCGATGCCAACGTCTGCTGCGCCCATGTCAGGACTCGTTCGCCTTCGATCGTCAGCCCCATATACCGCCGTCCGCGCTGCACGATCATCACGCCGAGTTCCTTCTCCAGGCCCCGGATCGCCGACGACAGCGCCGGCTGCGACACGTGGCAAACCTCGGCCGCCTTCGCGAAATGTTTTTCGCGGGCGAGAGTGACGAGATATTCGAGCTGCCGGATGAACATAGTGGATGCTGCGCGTAATGACGCCGGCTCGGCAGATCGCCGGTACCTGCTAAATCCTTTATCATACGACCGTGGAGGCGCGAGATGAATTTCATTTAATCTCGATTGACGCGTCCAGCTCAAATTACCCGTCGCCGCATCGGATTGTGCCGGCAGACATATTGTAAACGCCCAGGAGAAATTGATGTCCGTCCCGCTTGAAATGACGGTAATTGAAATCGCGGCGCCGGGCGGCCCCGAGCAGCTGAAAGTTGCCCGAAGACCGGTACCGCAGCCCGGAGAGGGGGAAGTGCTGGTGCGCGTGGCCGCCGCCGGGGTCAATCGGCCGGATGTGATGCAGCGGCAGGGCCGCTATCCGCCGCCGCCCGGCGCCTCTGATTTGCCGGGGCTCGAAATCGCCGGGGAAATTGTCGCCCTGGGACCCAAGGTCTCCGGATTGTCGATCGGCGATAAGGTCACCGCACTGTTGGCGGGAGGCGGCTACGCTGGATATGCGGTCGCGGCGGCACCGCTGTGCCTGCCCGTACCGGACGGAATCAGTTTGGTGGAAGCGGCTGCCATCCCGGAAACTTTCTTTACCGTCTGGACCAATCTATTCGATCGCGGCCACTGCAAGTCGGGAGACACCGTGCTGATTCACGGCGGCACCAGCGGCATCGGCACCACGGCGATCCAACTCGCCGCGGTATGGGGAGCGCGCGTTTTCGCGACCGCAGGATCCGACGACAAGGCGCGCGCCTGCGAACGGCTCGGCGCCGTGCGGGGAATCAACTACCGCACCGAGGACTTCGTCGAGGTGATGCGCACCGAGACCGGCGGCAAGGGAGTCGACGTCACTCTGGACATGGTTGCCGGCAGCTATGTCGCGCGCAACCTGGAAGTCGCGGCTCTCGAGGGCCGAATCGTCATGATTTCGCTGATCGGCGGATCGCGGGCGGAAATCAATATGGGCACCATCCTCACCAAACGGCTGACGCTGACCGGATCGACGCTGCGATCTCGAACGGTCGCGCAGAAGGCCGAGGTGGCCGAAGCGGTCCGAAAAAACATCTGGCCGCTGCTCGCAGCGGGCCGCGTGAAACCCACCATTCATGCCACGTTTCCCCTGGCCGGCGCCGGCGAAGCGCATCGGCTCATGGAAACGTCGAATCACATCGGAAAAATCGTGCTGACCATCTAGAAAAAGCATGAGGAGGGTCCAAAGGGCATCGCGTTGAAAACCCGTCGCCTCAGGCCGCTCGCATCGCTCGAAACCCCTTCGCTTCGGGCCGTGTGAGACGCGTGTGTTAGGTGATATAGTCTCGTCGCCTAAAAATCCCCTGGGACGCGGCGCTGGCGCCGCCCGGGGTCCGAATTCGGCGCATGCCGCCAACAACACCGGGAGAAATCGTGAGTTCCGACATCGGGATCGCTCAGAATGCAACCCTCAAGCCCATCGGCGAGATCGCCGCGCGCTTGGGGATTCCGGCTGCAAGCATTGAAAACTACGGCCACTACAAGGCGAAGATCGCGCTCGATTACATCGAGACGCTGAAAGACAAACCCGACGGCAAGCTCATTCTGGTCACCGCCTTGAGCCCCACGCCCGCAGGCGAGGGCAAGACGACGACCACGGTGGGACTCGGCGACGCGCTCAACAAGATCGGCAAGAAAGCAGTAATTTGCCTGCGCGAGCCGAGCTTGGGCCCCGTGTTCGGCATGAAGGGCGGCGCGGCCGGCGGCGGATACGCGCAGGTCGTGCCGATGGAAGACATCAACCTGCACTTTACCGGGGATTTTAGCGCGATCGGGCTCGCACACAACTTGCTCTCGGCGCTGATCGACAACCACATCCACCACGGCAACGAACTGGGCTTCGACGTGCGACGCATCGCCTGGAAGCGCGTCATGGACATGAACGACCGCGCATTGCGCGAGATCACCGTCGGCCTCGGCGGTGTGGGCAACGGTTTCCCGCGCCAGGACGGTTTCGACATCGTAGTGGCGTCCGAGGTAATGGCCATTTTCTGCCTCGCGAAGAGCCTGACCGACCTCAAGCAGCGGCTCGGCAAGATCGTCGTCGGCTACCGTCGCGACCTGACGCCGATCCTCGCCAGCGACCTCAAGGCGCAGGGTGCGATGACGGTGCTGCTCAAGGAGGCGCTGAAGCCCAATCTGGTGCAGACGCTCGAGAATAATCCAGCCTTCATTCATGGCGGTCCGTTTGCCAACATCGCGCACGGTTGCAATTCGGTGCTCGCGACCACGACGGCGTTGAAGCTGGCCGATTACGTGGTGACGGAGGCAGGTTTCGGCGCCGACCTCGGCGCCGAGAAGTTCATCGACATCAAGTGCCGCAAATCCGGCCTGCGCCCCGCCGCCGTGGTGATCGTCGCGACCGTCCGTGCCCTCAAATATCACGGCGGCGCGGATCTCAAGAACATCAACCAGGAAAGTCTCGCGGCGCTCGAAAAGGGAATCGCGAATCTGGAGCGGCACGTCAGCAATGTCCGCAACCAGTACGGCCTGCCCTGCGTCGTCTCGGTGAATCACTTCACCGCCGACACCGACGCCGAGCACGCGCTGCTCGCGAAGAAGATGGCGGCGCTCGAAGTGCCGCTGGTGCTCGCGCGGCACTGGGCCGAAGGCGGTGCGGGCGCGACGGATGTGGCACGCAAGGTGGTGGAAATCGCCGAGAAGGGCGCACCGAACTTGCGTTTCGTTTACGACGAGAAACAGACGCTGTGGGACAAGGTGAAAACCATCGCCACGAAGATCTACGGTGCCGCCGATATCTCGGCCGACTCCAAGATTCGTGCGCGGATCGAGGAACTTCAGAAAAACTACGGGCACTACCCGGTTTGCATCGCCAAAACCCAGTACTCGTTCTCGACCGATGCGGCCCTGCGCGGTGCGCCGAGCGGGCACATGGTCAACATACGCGAGGTGCGGCTCGCCGCCGGCGCGGAGTTCATCGTGGTGGTGTGCGGCGATGTCATGACCATGCCGGGTCTGCCGAAAGTGCCGTCCGCGGACAAGATCGACATCGACGAGCAAGGTCGCGTGGTCGGTCTGTTCTAGCCCGACCGCATGGTTGGCCTGTTCTAGCCCGAATCAATCGCCGAGAATTGCGCCGAGGGACAGCCCCGCCTCGGCGCATACCTGGGGCGCCGGCAGCTTTTTGCCGCCGTCGTAGCGCAGCTTGAAGATCTCAACCTGCCCGCCCTGCGCCGTCACGAACACACTTTGCCCGCCAATGGCGGTGATGGCGCCGATATTGCCTTTGACCTCGGCGAAGGTACGTGCCGGATGCTTGCGAGCCGCGTGTAATTGCAATTTCTTACCCTTGAAGGTGGTCCACGCGGCAGGAGCCGGGTCACACCCTCGGATGAGGTTGTAGACGAGATCGATATGGTTGTGCCAGTTGATCCGCGCTTCGGCATCGCGGCACCAGCCTTCGTAGCTGGCCAGGGATTCGTCTTGTACCGCGGCTACGGCGCCGCTCGCGACCCTATCTGCCGCCTCTTGCAGGGCAGCGATCCCCATTGGAAACAGGCGATCGAAATACACGCTCCCCAGCGTGTCGTCGGGACCGATCGGGGTCTCCTTTTGCAGAATGATCGGACCCTCGTCGAGCCCGTCGGTGGGCCGAAAGATGGTGAGACCCGTGTGCGGGTCGCCGCGGATGATGGGCCAGTTGATGGAACTGGGTCCCCGGTAACGGGGCAGCAACGATGGGTGGAACTGAATCATGCCGTGGCGCGGAATGGTGGCGAACTCCTGCGGCACGAACTGCAACACATAGGCCATGACGCCGAGATCGGCATCGAGGGCACGCAGCGCCTGGCGCGCCTCCTCCGTCTTGAGAGATCCAAACTGGTGGAGCGGGATGCGCCGTTCCTCCGCCGCCAGCCGCAGCGGATCGGCAGGCGCGCCTGGCTTCTCCGGGGCACAGAACACCCCGGCGACGGCGTCGCCTCGATCGAGGAATGCGTCGAGCACGGCCTTGCCGAAATCTCTCTGTCCTATAATGGCAATTCGCATCACGAAATCCCCCAGGTCGATTCGTTTGTTTTGATCCTGTTTGTCATATGCAACATATGCTATGATATCTCATATATCATCAGCCCCAATCTCGACGTACAATCGGTGCCGAAGAGCCCGGGCGTTCGTCAAGCGGCGGCGGATCCGTACCCGATTGCATCGCCTTCGGCTTGCAGCGTACAACTGATTTTCCGTCGGCTGGCAGCGTACAAAGTAATTCGTTCACTCGCACAATCCGCGCAAAGGAGATCATATGGCAGGTCGCAATTTTCTGTTCGTTCCCGGGCCCACCAACGTTCCCGACCGCGTCCTGCGCGCCATGGCAGTGGCGATGGAAGACCACCGCTCGCCGATCTTCCCCGAACTCACCCGGGCTTGCTTGAATGCCTTGAAGCCCGTGTTCAAGACGACCTCAGCCAGCCCCATTCTCTTTCCATCGTCCGGCACGGGCTGTTGGGAAGCGGCGCTCACCAACTGTCTGAACCCCGGCGACAAAGTTCTGACCTCCCGCTTCGGGCAGTTCAGCCATCTCTGGGCCGACATGTGCGTGCGGCTTGGCTTCGAGGTAGAGCTTCTGGAAACTCCCTGGGGCGAGGGCGCTCCGGTCGAGCGGTACCTATCTTCGCTCAGCGCCGACAAGCAGCACAAGATCAAAGCGGTATTGGTGTGCCAGAACGAGACCGCAACCGGCGTGACCAGCGACGTTGCCGCGATTCGCAAGGCCATGGACAGCGTGAAGCACCCTGCGCTGCTGTTCGTGGACTCGGTGAGCGCGCTCGCCAGCATCGACTTCCGCATGGACGAATGGGGCGTCGACGTGTGCGTCAGCGGATCGCAGAAGGGCTTGATGCTGCCCGCCGGCATGGGCGTGACCTGCGTCAGCCAGAAAGCGCTCGAAGCCGCCAAGAGTGCGACCTCGAGGCGTTGTTATTTCGATTACGGCGATATGGTGACCGCCAACGCCTCGGGCTATTTCCCGTACACCCCGTCGATACCGATGATGTACGGTCTGCGCGAATCGCTGGCCATGCTGGCTGAGGAAGGGCTGGAAAACGTGTTCCATCGCCACAGCTACCTCGCCGGCGGCGTGCGTGCCGCCGTATTCGAGGGGTGGAAGCTCAAGCTGTGCGCGACCGCTCCGAAGTGGCACTCGGATACCGTGTCCGCCATCATGTTGCCGGAGGGCATCAATGGCGCGGAGGTCATCGCGCGCGCCTTTACGCGCTACAACCTGGCACTGGGCGCCGGGTTGTCCAAGGTCGCCGGCAAGTTGTTTCGCATCGGCCACTTGGGTGATCTCAACGAACTCATGCTGTTGGGCGGCATTGCGGGCGCCGAGATGTCCATGCTCGATGTGGGCGTGAAAGTGGAGCCCGGCAGCGGTGTCGCCGCCGCGCAGAGCTACTGGCGCACCCATTCGCCCGCAATCGCGGCCAAACACGTCGGCGTGCCTAAAACCGGCGTCGCTGCATGACCATGCGCGTGGTGTTTCTGGACCGCGCCTCGCTGAAGGCCAAGGTCCGCAAGCTCTCGTTCGAGAACGAATACATCGAACATGAAAAAACTGCGGTCGGCGAGATCGTGCCGCGGCTTGCGGGCGCGGCAGTCGCCATCATCAACAAGGTACCGATGCGGGCGGAGACCTTGCGTCAGCTGCCGCAGCTCAAGATGATCGCCGTGGCGGCCACCGGCTACGACGTGGTGGACATACCCTATTGCAAGGAACACGGCATCGCCGTCGCCAACATCCGCAACTATGCCGTGCATACGGTGCCGGAGCATGCGTTCGCGATGATTCTCGCGCTGAGACGCAATCTGCTCGCGTACCGCGAGGACGTCGAGAACGGCACGTGGAACAGGTCCGATCAATTCTGCTTCTTTACCCACGACATCGGCGACCTGCATGGCAGCACGCTCGGCATCATCGGCGAGGGCGCCATAGGCCAGAGCACGGCGGCGATCGGACGTGCATTCGGCATGCGGGTGCTGTTCGCCGATCATCCGCCGCCGAAAATGGAAGGGGTGACCTTCACGCCGCACGAGGAGGTTATCGCGCAATCGGACGTGATCTCGCTGCACTGTCCGCTCCTGCCGTCCACCCGCAACCTGATCGACATCCATGCCTTTCGGAAAATGAAGCGCAATGCCCTGCTCATCAACACTGCCCGCGGCGGCTTGGTCGATGAGGCGGCGCTGATTCAGGCGCTCGATGAGAGGCTGATCGCCGGCGCCGGCTTCGACGTGCTGACCGTCGAGCCGCCCAGGGACGGCCATCCGCTGCTCGATGTGCGGCGTCCGAATTTCATCCTGACGCCGCACATTGCGTGGGCGTCGGACGGGGCCATGCAGTTCCTCGCCGATCAATTGATCGACAACATCGAACGTTGGGCCGCGGGCAAGCCGCAGCATCTCGTGACCTGACGTCCTCTGCGGTTCTGACTGCGGTCCTGACGTCCTCTGCGGTCCTGACGGACGAGGATTTCCGCTCGCGCCTGCCTGTTCCGTACGATCAGCGATTTGACGCGGTATCAATAGACCAGCAACATAGCCCGGTCACCGTACCGGGTCACCAATGAAAAAGCTGCTCTACCAATTCGATACGGACGCCCTGCCCTCGGTCTTCGACAATGTCGTAGGCTTCGACGGGGGCGCCGATCACATTTCGGCATACGGCGGCGTCAATGCCAAGAATGTCGGCGGTCTCGTCGAAGGGGCGATCTTTACCCGAGGCGTCAACGACAAGAAGAACACGGCGATCTTCATCGGCGGCGGCAACCTGATCGAAGGCGAGGCCGTACTCGCCGCGGTACGCAAAAAGTTCTTTGCCAAATTCCGCGTCTCGGTCATGTTCGACTGTAATGGCTCCAATACGACGGCCTCGGCGGCCGTGGCGTGGCTCGCGCACGGCCGCGCGCTCGCCGGCAAGCGCGCCGTCGTGCTCGGAGGCTCAGGCCCGGTCGGCCAACGCGCCGCCGTGCTGCTTGCTCGCGAAGGCGTCGAGGTAGCGATCACCGGCCGCAAGCGCGATGTCGTGCAAGCGGCCTGCGATTCGATCCATGCACGCTTCGGCATCGTGGTGCAAGCCGTCGAGGCGCCGACCAATGCCGAGCGGGGTGCCGCCATCGAGGGTGCGCAGATCGTCCTCGCCACGGGGGCTGCCGGCATCACATTGCTGGATGAGAAGCAGTGGCGGGACAGCACCGCTTTAGAGCTGGTGGCCGACGCCAATGCGTCGCCGCCGGCGGGCATCGAAGGCGTGGGTCAGAACGATCGCGGCGTCCTCAAGCACGGCAAGATACTCTTCGGCTCGCTCGGCTTCGGAGCGCTCAAGCTGGCACTGCATCGCGCCTGCATCGCGCGCCTGTTCGAGCAGAACGATCTGCTGCTCGACGCCGAAGAAATTTACGCCATCGCCAAGACGATGGTCGGTTGAAACAAACGCAGGCAAATGGTCAATCAAGCAATGGTCACTCAAAGCTCCGTTGAAAAATTTCTGGACGACCTCGCCAGCGGCCAGCCGACCCCGGGTGGCGGCAGCGCGGCGGCCATCATGGGCGCCATGGGCGCCGCCCTCGTCTCCATGGTCTGCAACGTCACCATCGGCAAAAAGGGCTACGAGGCGGTCGAGGCGGAAATGAAGGCCGTACGCGAGGAATCCGAAAAGGTGCGCAGACGGCTGACGGCGATGGTGGCCGAAGATATCGCCGCCTTCGACAGCATCATGGCCGCGTACAAGCTGCCCAAGGCATCCGACGACGACAAGGCACGGCGCGCGGCGGCCATCCAGGCGGGCCTGCGGCGTGCCACCGAAACGCCCATGGACTGCGCACGCGCATGCGCCGAGGTCATCGCACTATCGCGCCGCGCCAGCGAACATGGCTATCTCAACGTCATCAGCGACGGCGGCGTCGGCGTGCTGGCCGGGTTTACGGGGCTGCGCAGCGCCGCGCTCAACGTCTACATCAACGCACCCGCGCTCAAGGACCGTGCCTTCGCTGAAACAGCGACCGCAGAGCTCGAAAAGCTGGTCGAGTTTTGCGCGGCCGAGAGCGAAGCGGTGTACAAGATCGTCCGCGACAAATTGGGCTGAACGCCCGGGGGAAAGAGCATGCCCGGCGGCAGGATAGATACCGATCGCGCGTTCGCTGCATTGGGCGTGGCCGTGCTCACCATCTCGGATTCGCGGGATGCCGGCAACGACACTTCAGGGGATCTGCTGGCGGAGCGCATCGCCGCCGCGGGCCATCATCTGCGGGCGCGCGCGCTGGTGCGAGATGACAAGGCCGGCATCCAGCGGCAAGCGCGGGCCTGGATCGAGGATCCGGCGGTGGATGTGATCATCACCAACGGCGGCACCGGGCTCAACGCGCGCGAAGTGGCGCCGGAAGCGATGCGCGAACTCTTCGACCGGGAACTCGAGGGATTCACCGTGCTCTGGCACCTCGTTTCGTACGAGACGGTAGGCGTGTCCACAATGCAATCCCGCGCCTGCGCCGGTCTCGCGGGTAACACAGTCATCTACGTTCTCCCCGGCTCCAATGGCGCCTGCCGTGACGGGTGGGACAAATTGATCAGCTTGCAACTCGACAGCCGGCACCGACCGTGTTCGATCCTGGAGGCGATTCCCCGCTTTCAGAAAAAGTGACGCGGGCAGCGCGCAAAAGACCGCGTCGCCGCTGGCGCATCGCGAGATTCTTGCCGAGCGCCCGCTTGCGCAGGCAGGCATGGCGCGCATTCAGGCGCGCGCCGATGCTGCTGCAGACGCTGGTTGTCCTGGTGATAGCCGTCGTCCTCTGGCTGGCCGTCAACTGGGTGTACCAGGTCGTCCGCAAACCCTCGGAGCTTTTTTTCCCGGTCAGCGGCACGCTGAACAAGACGCCGACCGAGACCTGGCGGCAGTACGCTCCGCTTTTTCGGAAGTATTCCACGAACGTGATTTCTCCCGAGCTGCTGGCCGCGCTCGCACAGATCGAGGGTTCCGGCAATCCCGTGGTGCGCACTTACTGGCGCTGGTCCTTCAAGCCCAAGCCTTTCGAGGTATACCGCCCGGCGTCGAGTTCAGTGGGGATGTACCAGATCACCGACGGCACCTTTGCCGAGGCGCGACGCTATTGCATCCACGATCACGCCGTCGCCGAGGACGGTCCCTGGAACGATTGGAAATCATGCTGGTTCAATGGCTTGTACACCCGGGTAATTCCCTCGCATGCGGTGGAGCTCACGGCGGCGTATCTCGATCGCAGTGTGGAAACGACGCTTGCGCGCCATCATGTGAAATTCACCACGCTCGAGCGCAAACAAGACCTGGCCGCGCTCATTCACCTCTGCGGCGCCGGCGCGGGCGACGCCTACGTCCGTCGCGGGCAGCGGCTGACGGAGGGCGAGCGATGCGGAGACCACGGCGCCCGAGACTATGTCGCGCGCGTGAATGGCATGAGGCGAGTTTTCGAGAATATTGCAGCTGCACACTGACCTTGCACCCAATTTCATTCGTAACACACGACCCCGCACGGCGTAACCCGCCGGTAACCGCCCGCCCCAACACTCATGTGCATCGTGAACACGGGTTCAAAATGCAGATGGTGCGGTGCCCCCTCCCCCGCCGGCTCGGGCGCCAAATAACCGCTCTGCGGATCCCGCGCTTAACAAACCTTTGCGCTCCTTTGCCCGCCGATTCATTGAAATTTAGGCCACGTCCACAACGCTAGCAGGTGGCCGGCACCGCTGCGCCTGGGTGCCGAATCCGGGAGCGACCCTGACCGATTCTTGGTTTGACCGCGCGGCAACGGAGAGGACATGAGCGAAGAACAGGACACACGGGCCGTACAGCGTCCTGGAAAGCGCCGTATGGGTTTGATCCTTGCCGTGGCGCTGATTGCGGCCGTGTTGGTTGTGGTGCTCGTACGTTCATTCACGCACCAGCCGCCTGCGCATGGCGCCGCGCCTCAGGTCGTCAAAGTCGCCCAAGCGGCCAGCGGCGACATGCCCGAAATGTTGACGGAGCTCGGTACGGTCACGCCCACCGCCACGATAACCGTACAGCCGCAGTTGAGCGGCTATCTGACCCAGGTCGGTTATCGGGAAGGCGAGAATGTGAAACAGGGGCAATTTCTCGCCCAAATCGATCCGCGTCAGTACGAAATCGACTTGCAACAGACACAAGCGCAGCTGCTCAAGGATCAGGCGACGCTGGCTCAGGCGCGTTCCGACCTTGCCCGTTACCATCAATTGCGCGCGCAAAAGGCCATCGCTGAGCAGTTGGTCACCGATCAGGAGTTCTTGGTCCAACAGGACGAGGCTCAGGTCAAGACCGACCAAGCCAATATTGCTCAGTTCCGGCTCGACCTCGAGTATTGCCACATCACGGCGCCGGTCGCCGGCCGGGTCGGCCTGCGCTTGGTCGACCCGGGCAATTTCGTCACCGCCTCTAGTACGACCGGCATCGTCGTCATCACCACCATGAAGCCGACGACGGTGGAATTCACGGTGGCCCAGAACGAACTCGGCCAGGTGATTGAGCGCTTCAATTCCGGTGCGAAGCTGCCGGTCACTGCCTATACGAGCGATAACACGCGGAAAATCGCCACCGGCACGCTGTATGCGATCAGCAATCAGATGAGCACGAGTACCGGCACCGTGACACTGCGCGCGAGCTTCCCCAATGACGACGAGGCGCTGTTCCCGAGCGAATTCGTCAACGTCAAGCTGCTCGTCGACACGCTGAAACAGGCGGTGCTCGTGCCCACGACGGCGGTGCTGAGCGGCGCGCCCGGCGACTACGTCTACTTGGCCAATACCGATCGCACGGTATCCGTGCGCAAGGTCACCTTGGGCCCGAGCGACGGCAAGAACACTGCCATCCTGTCGGGGCTCATCGTCGGGGACACGGTCGTCATCGATGGCACCGACCGGCTCAACGACGGCGCCAAGATCAGCATCGCCGAGGCCGGCGGCGCCGCGCCCTCCGCGCCGGCGACACAGAGGAAAAAGAAACCCGGTGTTCCCGCGCAAGGCGCAAGCGCGCCCTCAAACGGCTGATCGGCGGCGATTGCCGGTGCGCACCCCATGAACCTCTCTCGCCTGTTCATATTGAGGCCGGTAGCGACCTCATTGTTGATGATTGCGCTGATGCTGGTCGGCCTGGTCGCCATGCGATTCCTGCCGATCTCCTCGCTGCCCGGCGTCGATTACCCGACCATCCAGGTAAAGACTTTCTACCCCGGCGCCAGCCCCCAGGTGATGGCGACCACCGTGACGGCGCCGCTGGAAGTCCAGCTGGGCGAGATCCCCAGCCTGACGCAGATGACTTCCGCGAGTTCCGCCGGGGCCTCGGTCATCACCTTGCAGTTCAATCTCGCGCTCAACCTCGACGTCGCGGAACAGAACGTCCAGCAGGCCATCAACGCGGCCAACAGCTTGCTGCCGACCGGCTTGCCGGCGCCGCCGATTTACGCGAAGGTCAATCCCGCCGATCAACCCATCCTGACGCTGGCCGTCACGTCCGAGTCAATGTCGCTGACCCAGCTGCAGGACGTTGCCAACAACCGCCTTGCCTCGAAGATTTCCGAAGTGCCGGGGGTCGGTCTGGTCTCTCCCTTGGGTGGCAATGTGCCCGCGGTCCGGGTCGAGGCAGACCCGCATAAGTTGGCGGGCTACGGCCTCAATATCGACGATTTGCGCACCTTGCTCGCCAACATCAACGTCAGCCAGCCCAAAGGCAATTTCGACGGACCGGAATTGGACTACACGATCAATGACAATGATCAGATCCAAGACCCGAAGGACTATCTGAACACCGTGATTGCCTATCAGAACGGCGCACCGGTGTTCATGCACGATGTCGCCAAAGTTACCCAGGCCGCACAGGACATCGAGCAGGGTGCCTGGTACGACCGCGCGCCGGCGATAGTCCTCAATGTGATGCGCCAGCCAGGGGCGAACGTGATCGCGACGGTCGATCAGATCAAGAAGCAGCTGCCCCAGCTCCTGGCCAGCCTGCCTCAGGCGATGCACGTGCAGATCGTCGCCGACAGCACCAACGTGATCCGCGCCTCGGTCTCGGATGCCGCGGTCGAGTTGCTGCTGTCGGTCGCGCTCGTGGTGCTGGTGATCTTCGTGTTCCTGCGCAACGTGCCGGCCACCATCATCCCGAGCATCTCCGTACCGGTCTCACTCATCGCAACGCTGGCGGTGATGTACGAGCTCAACTACTCCATCGACAACCTGTCGCTGATGGCGCTGATCATCGCCACCGGCTTCGTGGTGGACGATTCCATCGTGATGATCGAGAACATCGTGCGTTATCTGGAGGAGGGAATGAACCCGCTGGACGCTGCGCTAGCGGGCGCGGGACAGATCGGTTTCACCATCATGTCGCTGACGATCTCGCTGATTGCGGTGCTGATTCCGCTGTTGTTCATGGGCGGCGTGATCGGACGTCTGTTCAGCGAGTTCGCGGTCACGCTCGCCATCACCATCGTCATATCCGCCGTCGTCTCGCTGACGCTCGTGCCGATGATGTGCGCGCGCATCCTGCGCCGCAAGGCCGACCGCAGTCCGAGCCGCTTCGAGCGAATCAGCGAAGGCCTGTTCGACAAGACGCTGGCGGCTTATGAGCGTGGCCTCTCCTGGGTGCTGCGCCACCAAGGTCTGACTTTGCTGGTCGCGACCATTACCGTGGCGGCGACCGTGATCCTATACATCGTGATCCCCAAGGGCCTGTTCCCGGTGCAGGACGTCGGCGTCATCCAGGGCATCAGCGTGGCCGATAATTCGGTGTCATACCAGGCAATGGCGGCCCGCCAGACGGCCCTGGCAGATGTGATCCTCAAGGACGCCGACGTGACCTCGATCACTTCTTACATCGGCATCGACGGCACCAACACGACTCTCAACAACGGCCGATTTCTGATCAATTTACGGCCGCACAGCGCTCGTTCGCTCACCGCGAGCCAGATCGCCAAGCGCCTGCAGGACGAAGTCGCCGGCGTATCCGGCATCAAGCTGTATTTGCAGCCCGAACAGGACCTCACGCTCGATACCACCGTGTCGCCGAACCAGTACCAGCTCGTGCTCCGGGGACCGAATCAACAGGAGTTTCAGAAATACGTGCCCGCTCTGATGAGCCGGATGAAACAGATCAAGTCGATCACCGACGTGACCAGCGATCTTGACAACGATGGCTTGAGCGTGAACATCGAGGTCAATCGACAATTGGCGGCGCGCTATGGCATCACTCCGGCGACCATCGACAATGCGCTCTACGATGCGCTCGGCCAGCGCATCGTCTCTACCATTTTCAACCAATCCAACCAGTATCGCGTGGTGTTGCTCGCCAAGCCCGACAGCCTTCCCGACCTGCGAGCGCTCGGTACCCTGTACTTGCCGACCCAGACCGGCAGCACCGGTCAGGTGCCGCTCAGCGGCATCGCCGACATCAAGCTCACCAAGGCCCCGCTGGTGGTGAGCCATCTTGCGCAGTTTCCGGCCGTCACCGTGTCGTTCAACATCGCCCAGAATGCATCGCTGAGCACGGCGGTCAATGAGATCGAGCGCGCCGAAAAGGCCGTGCAGCTGCCGCCTTCGATCACCACGTCGTTTCAGGGTGCCGCGCAAGCCTTTCAGGACTCGCTGTCGAGCGAGGTGTTTTTGCTCATTGCCGCGCTGGTCACCGTGTACATCGTGCTGGGCGTGCTCTACGAGAGCTACATCCATCCCGTCACGATCCTTTCCACGCTGCCCTCCGCCGGCGTAGGCGCAATCCTGGCGCTGTTGCTCTTTCACATGGATCTCAATGTGATCGGCATTATCGGCATCATCCTGCTGATCGGCATTGTGAAGAAAAACGCCATCATGATGATCGATTTCGCCTTGGAAGCGGAACGGCATCACGGAAAGAGTTCAGAGGAGGCCATCTACCAGGCCTGCCTGCTGCGCTTCCGGCCCATCATGATGACCACCATGGCCGCTTTGCTGGGCGGCCTGCCGCTCGCGCTTGGCACCGGCATGGGGTCGGAGCTGCGCAAGCCGCTCGGCATCACCATCGTGGGCGGCCTTATCGTCTCCCAGGCGCTCACTCTCTACACCACGCCGGTGGTCTACCTCTACTTCGACCGCTTGGCGCAACGGCTGAGCCGCCGGCGCGCGCGTATCTCCGCGCACCGCACCACTGAGCACACGGTCTCTGCGGACTGAGGAGACCGACCGCCCATGCATATCTCCGCTCCCTTCATTCGCCGCCCGGTCGCTACCTCGCTCTTGAGCGTGGCGCTGCTGCTGGGTGGTGCCGTGGGCTATGCACTGCTTCCGGTGTCGTCACTGCCCGAGGTTGAATTTCCCACCATCAACGTGCAGGCACAGTTGCCCGGCGCCAGCCCGGAGACGGCAGCCTCCGCCATTGCAACACCTCTGGAGCGGCAGTTTGGCCGCATCGCCGGCGTCACCCAGATGACCTCGTCGAGCACGCTCGGCGGCAGCAACATCACATTGCAGTTCGACCTCAATCGCAACATCGATGGCGCCGCGCGCGACGTGCAGGCAGCCATCAACGCGGCGCGCGCCCAGTTGCCCGCGGATCTGCCGCAGAACCCGCGCTTCTACAAATCCAA
>DASYFQ010000169.1:0-15251 GCA_036498345.1 Steroidobacteraceae bacterium | reverse complement strand
GGTTCCGGCGGTAAGCCGGCTGCGCGGGCCAGATGCAAGGTGTCCATGACTTCGCCGTAGACATCCAGCTGGAATTGCTTTGCCGCCGCGTTTCCAAGGCGTACCGGAACCGACTTCTCGTAGCCCGGAAGCCAGGCCACTTCGTATTCATCGAGTCGTCGAACTCCGGTGACGCTGTAAAGAATCTGCAAATCGTCGGGAGAGCCGGCTACCGCCCGCAGCAGCCACTCCCGCCAAGCGGCGGCCTCGTCGTCATAGCCTGCGAGCAACAACGCGTTCAGGGTAAACGTGGCATCGCGCAGCCAGCAGTAGCGGTAGTCCCAGTTGCGCACGCCCCCTGGCTGCTCGGGCAAGGAGGTGGTGGGTGCGGCGATGAGTCCGCCGGTCGGCTTGTACGTGAGCGCTTTCAAGGTGATCAGCGAGCGGAGCACAGGCTCGCGCCATCGACCCCGATAGGCGCATCGGCCGGACCATTCGTGCCACAGATCTTCGGTCTCGGTCAGCGCTTGCTCGGCGTCGATGGCGCCTCGAGCATCGGTGTGCGAGGGGCGGTAATTGAGTACGAATGACTGGCGCTCGCCGGCACTCACGCTGAAGTCGGCGATGGTCTTCATATTTTCGCCTTCAACGGGGACGGAGGCTGTGAATTCGAGCGTGTCGGGTCCTGCGGTGAGCAACAACACTCCTCCGGACCTGTGCACCCATGGCACGATGGAGCCATAGTCGAATCGGACCCGCAGTTCCATACCCAGACGGACCCGGCCGCTCAATCCCTCGACGATGCGGACGACATCCCAGCGCTGGTCGGAAAGCGGCATGAAGTCGATGATTCGAACGCTTCCTTCGTCGGTATCGAAATCTGTTTCCAGTATCAGGCTGTCCCCGCGGTACCTGCGCTCGACCCGGCGCGGTTCTGCGACAGGCGCCAGCAGCCATCGCCCATGCTCCGGGCCGCCGAGAAGCGCCGCGAAACATGCGCCGGAGTCGAATCGAGGGACACAGAGCCAGTCGATGGAGCCGTCGCTGCCCACCAGCGCGGCAGTATGGCAATCGCCGATCAGGGCGTAGTTCTCAATCGGCAGCGGCATGCACAACTCCCACGCTTCAGGATAGTCTAAGTTACACCGTACCGACATCCAGGACCTTACAACCCTGCCGGCGGACGGCCGCGGTGCTATCCTGCGCTGGGTCCCCTACTCCAGGAGCGCATCGCCATGAAAGTCAGCGCACGCAATGTTCTTCCCGCCACCATCAAGGTCGTCACGCCCGGAGCGGTCGACAGCGAAGTCATCATGGAACTGGCGCCGGGTATCGAGGTTGTATCGATCATCACCAAGACCTCGGCCGAAAAGCTCGGGCTGAAGCCCGGCGCCAAAGTCTACGCCATCATCAAGGCGCCGAACGTCATGATCGGCGTCGACTGAGCGAATGAATGTGGACTGGCGCGTATTTGCGATCGGATCGGCATTCTTTGCGGCACTGACGGCGATCTTCGGCAAGGTTGGCGTGTCGGAAATGAATTCCGACCTCGCGACCTTCTTGAGAACCATCGTGATTCTGTTGGTCACGGCGCTGCTGATCTGGGCGCGACACGAATGGCAGCGCCCGGAAAATCTATCCCCGAGAGGCGTGCTATTTCTGGTGTTGTCGGGGGTCGCCACCGGTCTGTCCTGGCTTTGCTACTATCGCGCACTGCAAATGGGTCCCGCGTCCCGCGTCGCTCCGATCGACAAGCTCAGTGTGGTTCTGGTCGTGCTGTTCGCGGTGTTGTTTCTGGGCGAGCGGCTTACTTGGAAAGTAGGTCTGGGGGGCGTGCTGGTCACCGCGGGCGCCGTGCTCATGGCCCTCTGAGGCGGTGCGGCGCTCTGACGTGGTGATCTGAGCCCACCGAGGAGACTTGCCAGGCATGCGAGGAGTCATGCGCCGCTTCGAAGCGGCGCATGGTTTCCCCCGGCGTCCATGACTCGCGCAATGTCTTGCGCGGTGTACGCGGTATCAATGTCGTGCGTCAGAGTGTCTCGCTACTTCGAATCCTTGACGTCGCTTTTCGCATCGCCAAACTTCGCTTCAGCCGCACCTACGTTCTTTTTGATGGTGCCCTTCACCTGCTGGTTCGTGCTGCCGACGGCTTTACCGGCGGCTTCTTGGATTTTGCCCTCGGCTTCTTTGACTCGGCCCTTGACTTGATCTTTGTTAATGGACATCACTTGGCTCCTGACTGACGCCGGCGAACGGCCGACTCGCTACAAGTGAGAATGTTACGCGGCGCTGGAATTTGGCCTGTAGGATGGATCACCCATTAGATGTCGGAGAATCGGCACTCCTGACTTCGCTCCATATTTCTCGCGCCCATCGCGCGAGCAGCGCAGCTTCCGCCCAGCGATCCGACAACTCATGTCCCCGTGCATCGGTGATCGCATAGTCGGGCGGCCCGAGCTCGCACAGGAAAACCATCGCCGAATTGTCCCCCGCATGCCGCGCCAGCCAAGCGGCAAATCCCTGGCGCCACCAATCGCGGAACAGCGCCACCCATTTCGCATTCTGCGGAAAGTCGAGCGCCACTTGAATTTGTCCGCGCGCCGCCACGCGGCCCTGGAAGGAATCGGAGCGCTCGAGCACCTTCGAGATCAATTTCTGCAACGCAGGCGGCGGCGGACAAGGCATTTCGCGGTCGACGACGTAGTGCGATAGGTCGGCGGCCAGCCGCATGTCGGGAACTTCGTCGAGCAATTGTGCGGTGGTAAAGAGGTCGTTGGTGATGCAGTTGCGGTGCGTCTCGAATTGGATGGGCATCGCCTCCTGCTCCGCCACGCGCAGCCAGCCCTCGATCACGGGCACCATGTCGGCGAGCCTAAGCGGCATTTCTTGACCGATCACCACGACAAACGGTGCGGCGATACGGTGCGCCAAACGCAGCGCCGGGCGCAATGCATCGACGGACGCCGGAAACGCGGTCAGTCCGCCCGCCAGCCCCGTGCGGCTGAATTGCGGCACGGTCGCCTCTGCTTGCTCCATGGTGAGGGCGCCCAGGTCGATCGCCAGGCCATCGAACCCGGCCTCGCGCACGCGGTCGAATTTCTCCGCCAGCGATGCCTCGGGTGTGCATAGCCGGTCCATTGCCCACAATGCTTGATAGACCAGAAGGCGATTACCCATGCGGTGGGTCGGCGATCCAAGTCTGCTGGTCCGAATAATCGGCTTCGGTTTTGCCGCGCGCGAACGCGCGCAGTACCGCGATCTGAAAACCCAAATAGGTCATCGACGGGGGCGCCGCGCCGCGCGAGGTGAAAATGGCTGCATGCAATTCGTGCAGCCGGTGAAACGGCACCCCGGGAAAGGCATGATGCGCGGTGTGATATTGCATCTGCCATCCAAGCCAGCGCATGACCGCATTGGTGCGGGTGCTGCGCGTGTTGACCAGCACGTTGTCATCGTGCGGCAGGCCCAGGTGTTCGATCGTATTCTGCAATTGGTGAACGCCTTTCATCGCCAGCATCGGCGCCAGCCAGAGAATCACCGCAGCCCAGCTCCGGGCGGCCACGGAGATGCCTGTAATCAGCGCATAACCGGCAAGATGAATTCGCGCTTCGCGCATCAGCTCGGCATGGCGTTTGATCGGCAGATAGGGCTCGGTGACGATCCCTGCGGAGAATCGCAAGATCCGGCGCCAGCGGGTGTACCAGTAAGTCACCCCCGACATCCATAGCAGGTAGGAGGCCATGGTGTAACGCTCCCGCGCGAGTTCGCCGTCGCGCACCCAGTCCTGAGTGAAGCGGTGATGAGCCATGTGCTGCACCTGGTCGAAGGTGCGCGGATAAAACAGCACGAAGCCGAACATGCGCCCCACCCACTCATTCAGCCAGCCCGTGCGGAACACCGTCCAATGGCTGAGCTCATGCTGGCCGGCGTAAAGGAAGTTGAGGAGCACGCCGTGGATCGCGAATAACGGCACCGCCCACCACGTATCGAGCAAGAGCCAGAGGAGAGTGCCGGTGACGGCGATGGCGCCCAAGTGCGACAGGGTCTGGATGGCGCCGGCGGCATTCGACGCGACGCACAAACCGCGCAGTTTTGCGGCATCGATCACCTCACGCCGTACGAAGACTTCGTCCACCGAACGCTCCCGGCAGGAAAGCCACATCCTACGACGGCGCAGAGCGGATAGCTACGGTCGGCTACTGCGCGTTGTCAGCCTCGACTTTCGCGACCACCGGGCGTGCCGACAGGAGCTTCGCGTGCGCCTCGAGCTTCGGAGCACGGGCGTACAGTTCGCCCTTGTCCCCGGGGTACCACGACGCCAGCATGTGCAAATAGGCGTCGGCGATCGAATAATCGGCGCCCAGCACATAGGGTCCGAGGCCTTGGCTGACGAGCGCCAGATGGGTGCAAAAATGCTCCGTGCCCTGTTTCCGGACCGCGTCGGCATCCGTCTCGCCCCGGCTCGAATAGCGGCCCGAGTAATAAATGCGCAGCGCCGCCTCGTAGACATTGGCCGAGAGAAACACCATCCACTGCAGGAACAGCGCGTGACGGCTGGTGCCCGCTTGCGGCGCCAACGCGGCTTGGGGGTGGCTGAGCGCGAGGTGGATCAGGATGGCGGCCGACTCGAACATGACGGTGCCGTCCGGCAGCACCAGTGCCGGCACTCTGCCGGCGGGGTTGATAGCACGGAACTTCGCCACGTCGGACGGTTCACGACCGACCCAAATTCGCTCGTACCGAGCGCCCATTTCTTCCAGCGCCACTTGTACCGCGAGCGAACCCGAGCCAGGCCGCCCGTAGAGCTTGTAAATTTCCGTCATTGCCACATCCTCGTTGAATCCCCGGGGCATCTTACCGTTTCGACCGCTGCGAATTGCAGTATTCTTGCAGCGGAATTTTCCGAAGGGAGCCCTCCGATTTTGAATCGGCGATCAAAAAAAGGATGACCATGCTATCGAGACGCGTCTTTCTGCAAGCCGCTGCCAGCGCTCCCCTGATCGCGGGCGCGAGGTCTCCCGCGGCGTCCACGGCGACCACGGCGTCACTCAAATCCTTGACGGCGGACGCCAAGCCCATCTCGGCCGACGAGAGACGCGCACGCGTCGGCAAGGTTCAAGGCCTGATGCGTGAGCGCAAGCTCGCCGCGCTTCTCATCGAACCGGGAGCGACGCTTGAGTACTTCACCGGAATACGGTGGTGGCGTTCCGAGCGGATCACGCTTGCGATCCTACCCGCGCGCGGCGACGTGCTGGTCGTTACCCCGGCGTTCGAGGAGCCGTCGGTACGCGAGACCCTGCAGGTGCCCGGCGATGTGCGGCCGTGGAATGAACACGAAAGCCCGATCGAGCGGATCGTTCAAGGTCTGCGCGACCGGGGCGTGGTGTCGGGAGTGCTGGCCGTGGAATCCACCACTCGGTTCTTTATCGTCGACGGCCTACGTCAGGCATCGAATGCCTACGAGATGATCTCGGCCGATCCCCTGGTGCGCGCCTGTCGGCTGATCAAGTCGCCGGCGGAATTGGCCCTCATGCAATTGGCCAATAGCGTGACCCTCGCGGCGCTGCGCTTCGTCCATGCGAATGTGGAGCGCGGCATGAATTCCGCGGCTATCGGTGCGCTCATGGACCGTACCACTACCGCACTCGGCGGCAAACCGGAGTTCGCGCTCGTGCTGCTGAACGAGGCTTCCGCCTATCCGCATGGGTCAGTGCAAATTCAAGCGGTCCGCGAGGGTTCGACCATATTGATGGATTGCGGCTGCACGGTGCACGGCTATCAATCCGACATCTCGCGCACCTGGGTATTCGGCCAAGCCACTGCCCGCCAGCGCACGGTCTGGAACACCGTCAAGCGCGGCCAGGAGATCGCCCTCGAGACCGCCAAGGTCGACGTCCCCGTGGGCAGGATCGACGATGCCGTGCGCGCCTACTATGAGAGCCAAGGTTGGGGTCCGGGCTACAAACTCCCGGGACTCTCGCATCGCACCGGCCACGGCATCGGACTCGACGGACACGAGCCCGCCTACCTCGTACATGGCGACGCCACGCCGCTCGAGCCCGGCATGTGCTTTTCCGACGAGCCCGGACTTTACATCCCGGGTGAGTTCGGCGTTCGGTTGGAAGACTGCTGGGTCATGACGTCGTCGGGCCCCAAATTGTTCACGCCACTCGCCAATTCCCTGGATGAGCCTATTTGATCGCGCTTTTGTCATTGCTGGTCTGGCTCTACTTGTTTTTCGCGCACGGAAGATTTTGGCTGTCCGCCCCGGAACTGCCACCCGCCGTGCCGGAGGACTGCCCGGACGTGGATGTCGTGGTTCCCGCGCGCGACGAGGTGGACACCATCGCTCCGGTCATCCGCTCGCTGCTCGCGCAGGATTACCGCGGCACGTTCCGAGTCATCCTGGTGGATGATAATTCCACGGACGGCACCGCGGCGCTGGCGGGCACGGCCGAGAACCTGACCGTCATCACCCTGCAATCCAAGCCGGCGGAGTGGTCCGGTAAATTGTGGGCCTTGAGCCAGGGCGTTGCAGCGAGTCGCGCGCCGATCCTGTTGTTCACCGATGCCGATATCGTGCACGATCCGCGGCACCTGTCCTCGCTGGTCGCCAAGCTCCTGCAATCCCGCGTCGATATGGTGAGCGAGATGGTGCACCTCAACTGCACGAGCCTTGCGGAGCGCGCATTGGTGCCCGCCTTCATCTACTTTTTCCAAATGCTGTATCCGTTCAGCAGGGTCAATGATCCCGCATCGCCGGCCGCCGCCGCCGCCGGCGGCACCGTGCTGATTCGGCGCGAGGCATTGCAGCGGATCGGCGGCATCGAGGCGATCAAGAACAGCCTCATCGATGACGTGGCGCTCGCGAATTCGGTGAAAAAATCAGGCGCGATCTTCCTTGGCCATTCCGGCCTTGCCGCATCCATTCGCCCTTATGCGAATTTTGCCGATATCTGGCAGATGATTGCACGCACGGCATTTACCCAATTGCGCTATTCGGCGGTCCTGTTGGCGCTCACATTGCTCGGCCTGGCCGTGGTGTGGCTGGTCCCCGCGGCGGCAATGATGTTCATGCGGGGCTGGCCGCTGGCTTGCGGTCTGGGTGCTTTCGGCCTTTCGATGATCAGCTACATGCCTACCTTGGCGCGCTATGGGCGAAGCCGGTTTTGGGCGCTCGCGCTGCCGCTGATTGCGCTCTTTTACATGGCGGCGACCGTTGGCTCGGCGGTGAATTATTGGCGTGGCCGAGGCGCCCGCTGGAAAAGCCGCGCCTACGGTTCCGGTTAGCCTTTCAACTCAGCCTTTCGGCGCGTCCGATTTCGACGGCACCGCTCTCAAGGCTTGGCCCTTGATCGCAAATGAATCCATCCATTGCTCGTGCGGAACGCAATTGGTACGGTATTCGACGTCGCGCAAAGCGAAATTCTTGATGATGAGATCCTTCATCGCCTGAATGAGTTCGCAGTCGCCGTCCCCCATGAAATAGGGGCGCCGCGCCGTCACTTCCAAGGGCGTCCAGTTCGCTTTGACGGTGTCGGCGCTCTTTGCATCGGCGGCCGGAGCGAGTGCATAGAAATCTGCGTCCACCCATGCGCTATGGCTCGGCGCGTTGTACGGACCCGGACAGCCGCTGGCTCGAACCTTGGCATCCCTTCGGGCTCCCAGATGCACGAGGATCTGGCGCACCTGATCTTCCAGGCCGTCGCAGGTGAAGAGCGATGTGATGCCAAAGTAGCTGAACGTCGCCTTGTGATGCTGCCACACACCGGTCACGACATCGGCGGGGGCAGTGTCGGAAGCCGGCCCAGCAGGAGCGGCATCGGCAGCGCCACCGCGAAACGCTCCGCACGCCAAGCTGCCGAGCGCCACCACCACGCCCCAATGTGACACCCAAGGTCGAACCCGTTGCATGAGCAATGAGACCGGGCGTCGCGAATCGAGTTCAACGATCCGCCTCATCAACATCTTCGCGAGGTGCCCGCCCTGCTGGCTTCGACCACGGTGACCGCGGTCATGTTGACGATGCGCCGCACCGTGGCCGCCGGGGTCAGAATGTGTGCGGGGGCCGCGCAGCCCAGTAATATCGGACCGATGGCCACGTTGTGACCCGCGGCCGATTTGAGCAAATTATATGCAATGTTCGCGCTGTCGAGGTTGGGACAGACCAGGAGGTTCGCACTGCCGTGCAGGGTACTGCTGGGAAGTATCGCCTTGCGCGCTGCCTCGTCCAGAGCGCAATCGCCGTGCATTTCGCCATCCACTTCCAAGTCCGGCATGCTCTCCTGGAGCAACGCCAACGTGGCGCGCATCTTGAGCGCCGAGGCCGCATCGCTGCTGCCGAAATTCGAGTGCGACAGCAACGCCACTTTGGGGTTGAGGCCGAACGCGCACAGCTGATCTGCGGCAAGTTGCGTGATCTCCGCAAGCTGCGCCGCGCTGGGATCGAGGTTGACGTGCGTATCGACGATGAAGACCTGCCGCCCTGGAAGGATCAGCCCGCTCATCGCGCCATACACATTGACGCCCGCGCGACGACCGATGACCTGATCGATGTAGTGCAGGTGCCGCGCGTTGGTGCTGATGGTTCCGCAGATCAACCCATCCGCCTCGCCCTTCTTCAGCAGCATCGAGGCGATCAGCGTCGTGCGGCGGCGCATTTCCAGCTTGGCGTATTGCGCCGTCACACCGCTGCGCTCGGTGAGCTTGTGATAGCCCTGCCAATACTCCCGGTACCGCTCATCGTGCTCGGGATTGACGACGGTGATGTGTTCTCCGATCCGAATGCGCAAACCGTAGCGCTTGATGCCGCGCTCGATCACCGCCGGGCGGCCGACCAGGATCGGCGTCGCGAGCTTCTCGTCGACGGCGATTTGCACGGCGCGAAGCACCCGTTCGTCCTCGCCTTCTGCATAGACGATGCGGCTGCGCTCCGCGGGCAGGGCCCGCGCCGCGGCATATATCGGCTGCATCAGCGTGCCGCTGTGGTAGACGAATTGCAGCAGGCGTTGGCCGTAAGCTTCCAGATCGGCGATGGGTCGAGTAGCCACGCCGGACTCCATCGCGGCCTTGGCCACCGCCGGCGCTATCTTGACGATCAAGCGCGGATCGAAGGGCTTGGGGATGATGTAATCCGGGCCGAACGCCAAGTCCTGGATGCCCCCGTAGGCGGCGGCGACCACGTCGCTCTGCTCCTGACGCGCCAACTCGGCGATGGCGTGTACGGTGGCGATTTCCATCTGCCGGGTGATGGTCGTGGCGCCCACATCCAGCGCACCGCGAAAGATGAAGGGAAAACACAGGACATTGTTGACCTGGTTGGGATAATCGCTGCGGCCGGTGGCGATAACCGCATCGCTGCGCACCGCCCGGACCTCCTCCGGCAGGATTTCCGGCGTCGGGTTGGCAAGAGCGAGGATCAAAGGCTTGGGCGCCATCGCCCCGACCATGCTTTGCGTGAGCACGCCGCCGGCCGACAAGCCGAGGAACACGTCGGCGCCGCCGATGACTTCGCCCAATGTGCGGGCGTGAGTGGGTTGCGCGAAGCGCGCCTTTTCGGGATCCATCAGCTCTTGCCTGCCCTCATAGACGACGCCGGCAAGATCGGTCAACCAGACATTCTCGCGCACCAGGCCGAGATCGAGCAGCAGGTCCACGCAGGCCAGCGCCGCGGCGCCCGCCCCGCTCACCACCATTTTGATTTTCTTGATGTCTTTGCCGACCACCTGCAGCCCATTGAGGCAGGCGGCGCCGACGATGATCGCGGTGCCGTGCTGGTCATCATGGAACACCGGAATCTTCATGCGCCGGCGCAACTCGCGTTCGACGATGAAGCACTCCGGGGCCTTGATGTCTTCTAGATTGATGGCGCCAAACGTAGGCTCGAGGGCGACGATCACCTCGACCAACTTCAAGGGATCGCGCTGCTCGACTTCTATGTCGAAGACGTCGATGCCGGCGAATTTCTTGAACAGTACCGCTTTGCCTTCCATCACCGGCTTGGAGGCGAGCGGTCCGATTGCTCCTAACCCGAGCACCGCCGTGCCATTCGTGATGACCCCGACCAAGTTGCCGCGCGCGGTATAGCGAAAGACGTTGAGCGGATCTTCGACAATCGCTTCACACGCCGCGGCGACGCCCGGCGAGTACGCCAGCGCCAGGTCGCTCTGGTTGAGCAACTGCTTGGTGGCGGTAATCGAAAGTTTTCCCGGAGTCGGAAATTCATGATAATCGAGGGCCGCCTTCCTGCGTGCGTCCTTGAGGTCGTCGCTGTTCAATGGTGATCCTTGTCGGTTTCGTTCCATCGGCAGGCCGCCGATGTGCAAACGAGGGATATTAGCGCACGATCGGACCGAAATCATGCGGCAAGGGTGGCTGACATAGGGGGATCGCCCAGGCGCCGACTTTGTAAGAGCGCGGCGCGGCAAATGGGACTAAACTCGGCCTTGGGTGATTCGATGGGTTAACCTCATTCCGGAGGATACGGCCATGGGCACTACACTCGTCAGCGGTCAAGAACAGACCCTTCATCTCGAGATCATGCGAATCCCGGCTCTCCGGCCCCTCAGATGGCTGCGGGACGGATGGCTCGACATGCGCAGTGTAGCCAGTCTCGGCTACGGTGCGTTGATTGTGGGGGTGGGCTGGACGATTCTGGTATTTTGCGGCACGCACCCGTATTTCATCGCCGCGGCCATTTCCGGGTTCTTGCTCGTGGGCCCCTTGATGTCGGCCGGTCTCTGCGAGATGTCGCGGCGCTATTCCCTGGGCCAGTCGGCGAACTTCGATGACTCCTTGGACGGATTTAAACGAAACGCCCCGGCATTGTTTGAATTCGGTGTCATCTTGGCCATCTGCGCCGTCGTGTGGTTCGGTATCTCGGCGCTGCTTCTCGGCACCGTGTTTCATATCGGCGCGCCCGATATAAGCGAGACTTTGTACCGCGGATTTCTCGACGCCACGAATCGCCCGCAGGTGTTGGCCTATATCGTCGTGGGTGGAGTGCTGGCAACCGGCGTGTTCACCGTGTCAGTCGTGTCAATCCCGATGATCATCGATCAGCACGCCTCCGCCGGGCAAGCGATGCGCGCGAGCGTCAACGCCGTATTTCACAATATCCCCGCCATGATCGTATGGAGCGCGTTGATCCTGGTGCTGACGATTATCGGCTACGCGACGCTGCTTGCGGGTCTGCTCTTCGTTGCCCCCCTGCTGGGGCACGCCACGTGGCATGCTTACAAGGGCATGATTCGCTGACCGATTAGCCCGCGCTGCCGCTGATCCACAGGTTCTTTGGCTCCCCCGAGATCCGCCGAGGGCGGTACCATTTTAGCGCGCACCGGACGATTTGGCTTCGTGGCGCAGGAAGGCCAGTACCAACGTTTCTGCCTTGCGCGGGGCGGCGAGACTCAGGCTGCCGTTGAACACCTTGTGGATGACGCCTGCGCGCCAGGAATCGAATACTGCCGGATTGATATAGGACTTGCGGCAAACCGCCGGAGTGTTGCGCAGCTTGGCGGCCACTTGTTTGATCACCCCGGCGATTTCGCGTTTCAGGGCGCGTTCGCTCGGAGCGTCCGGCAACGGGGTGCGCGCGAGCAAAGTGATGGCGTGCAGCGTTGCGCCCCAGGTGCGAAAGTCCTTGGCAGTGAATTCATCGCCCATCGCATCGCGCAGGTAATCGTTGACTTGTCCCGAATCGATGGGACAGCGCTGGCCGTCATCGCTCACATACTGGAACAAGTGCTGACCGGGAATCTCGTGGCAGCGTCTGACGATCTGCGCGATGCGCTTATCGCCGATGTGAACTTCATGTTGGATGCCGCCTTTGCCGCGAAAATTCAGCACCGCACGCCCGTCGCGAATGAAACTGACGTGGCGATTGCGCAGCGTCGTGAGGCCGAAGCTCTTATTGTCGCGGGCGTATTCGGTATTGCCGATGCGAAGCCGCGTCGCATCGAGAATGCTGACCACCACCGCGAGAACCTTTTCGCGCGGCAGGCCGGGCAACGCCAAGTCGCGCCGGAGTTTTCGCCTCATTTTAGGCAGCGCCTCGCCGAAGGCCACCATGCGATCGAACTTGGCGCTGTCGCGCACCTGCCGCCACTCGGGATGGTAGCGATATTGCTTGCGGCCGCGTGCGTCCCGCCCGGTCGCCTGGAGATGACCACGTGCCTTCAAGGAGATCCAGACGTCTCGATAGGCCGGCGGAATCGCGAGGCTCGCGATGCGTTTGAGTTCGTTGGCCGCGGCCAGCCTGCGGTTTTCCGGGGTCAGGTAGCGAAAACCCTTGCCCGCACGCAAACGCCGGATGCCGGGCTCGGCGTCCGATACATAAATCAGGCCGGCCTCGACCGCCATCTGCGCCGCTTCGGCGGCGACGCCGGTGAGATTTGCAGCTGCTGGGGGTTTTAGCATCATGGCGTTCGAATTGTTAGCGAATCTGGAATTCTTACGCTAGAGACGTTGGCTGACGTGCGTGTAGGACTACACGATATCCGATCGTCCGGACGGCCTGCCCGCCGAACTGGCGAATCTGTGACGCAATACTGTGACGCAGTAGAGAGAACCGTCCGCAGTGGCGGCGGCGCGGGCCGTAGCATGCGGGCGACGGGCCCCGTATCGGACCCGCCGCCGAGCATTACGCGGAAATCGTCTACTCCGCGAATCTCAGTTCGGGCAGCACGGGCGTGCCCTCCTTGCGCACGGCATCCAGCTCATTCGGATCTAACCCGAGGATCTTCAGGATCGTCGGAGCCACCTGGGTGGTCTCGACGAAACTCGTTACGGTGCGCGCGTGCAGCGACGGATTGGACACCAGCAGCATGACGTTGGTGTCGTCCTGTGCCAAGCCGCCGTGCTCGGACTGCTTCTTCGTGCTGCCCGTGTATATCACGCCGACATTGGGCGCAACGATGATGTCGGGTGTGCGCGGATCGCCGCCGCTGGCGGGCAGGCCCGGCGCGTCATAAATCGCCTCCAGGGACGGCCCATAGAAGATCTGCCCGATGCCCGCTGATTTCGCGCCGCTCTCGAGCAGGCCCACCGCCGCCAACGTGCTCGCCCCCGGCTTCAACCACAGCACCGAAACGTCGTCCTGCGTGGGTCCGATCTGGTTGATTTCCGAATCCGGCAGGAACGCCGAGCCGAGGATCGCGGACGGCGATGTGCCATTCGTGCCGCTGCTGCCGGGAATGGGGAAGAAACGGTTGGTGTCGATCGGCGACTGACCGTGCTTGGCCGTAATGATGATCGTGGTCGATTCCAGGAGGTGCTGCTTCTTCAGCTCGTCGACGAACTGGCCGATGGCGCCGTCCACGAATTGGATCTCGCCCTGCATGCTGAACGTCGGAGTACCCGCGCCATCCGAATAACCGCCTTTCACGCCTGATTCGATCAATTTCTGGCCGACGCTCACGGCCTGGAAGTTCATGCCGAAAATCGCCGGCACGTGACCGGAACTGCCGCCGAGGTGGGCCTTACCCTGAATCCAATTCAACACCGCATTGACTTTGAGCTGGTCGTAGCACTTGATGTTGTCGAAGTCACCGGTCCAGTCGCCGCCGTTGTTCTTCGGGATTGAACTGCAATCGAGGCCGCCCGCGGTCCTGACGCCCGGCAGCGGAATCAAATTGGAATTGACGTCCGGGGAATAGTAGTCATCAACGTTGCTCGGCAGAGACGTGCCGGTCGGCCCGGATACGGCCGAGTACGCAGCGTGTTTGTCGGACCAGGCGGTGTAGCCGCCCGCCTTGTGGATGACGCCGAAAATCGTGTTCGTGCGAATGAAATTCCAGGGATAGACGGGGGCGCAGTTCCTGAACGGATCGCGCACCAGCTTGGCGGGGTCGATGGACTTGTAGCCGCCGTCGTAGACGCCATAGGGACCGCCGCCGTTGAGCAGGGTTTTGTCGATGTCGATACCCTCTTCGTATTCCGTGCGCGTCCCATTGGCTTGCCCCGCCGCGCAGCTCCCGTGCAGCAGACCGTTCCCGGTATCGGCGGCCGGCGGCGCAAGCACGCGGTCGTAAGCGACGTCGTAGTAAACACCGACCACCTTGGGCGTGCCGCCGGTGACGATCGCCATCAATCCCGGAAAGGAATCGGACGGCTTGGACGTCGAGGTTCGCGCATAGTTGACGCCGCTATTAGCCAGCGCCGCCATATTCGGACACGTGGACGCGGCGGCGCAATTATGCAAATCAAGCGCGTGCATGCCGTCAATGCTGATGAGCAACACGTGGCGGCCGGCGGTGTGCCCGCCGTCCTCGTCCGAAAAAGCAAGCGGCGCTGCGAGAGTCGAAAGGCCGCAACTCAACGCAATGAGATGACGGATGGTCGACATGGTCGATACTCCTTAAGGCTGATGTTTTCCCCCACGACGAGGTTAGGGGTGGAAAATGACGGATAGTTGACATAATCGTGGCGCGAGTGTGTCAAATGGCCGGTGAACGGGCCTTCCGCGTGCGCCGCCTGGGGATTCAGATTTCGAGTGCGACCGGTCTCTTCGAGCGCAATGCCAGAAAAAGGTAGTACACGACACCGATGGCTATCCAGCAGGCGCCGAGAATTTTCGCCGCACGATCCATTTCGTAGAGCACGTAGATGATGATCGCCAATCCCGTCAGGGGAAAGACGACATGGCGCAACCAGCCGCGGCTGCGCCGGCGGTAGAAATAATGGTTGATCACGGACAAATGCAGCAGCACAAAACCGGTCAGCGCCCCAAAATTCACTACTCGACTGAGGTCATCCAAACGGTTGGCGAACAGGAGTCCGACCAGAAGAGAGACGACGGCGACCGCGAGCGTACTCATGTAGGGCGTCTTGTACCGAGGATGTACCTTGGCGAGAAAGGCCGGCAGCTTTCCATCACGGGCCATGGCAAACAGGATGCGCGAGACGGCCGCCTGGGCCGCCATGGCATTGGCCACGGCCGATGCGATCACGGTCGCTAAAATCGTGACCAGCCGCAGCCACGCACCGCCCGCCCGTTCAGCGACTTCGTAAAATGCCGTATCCGGAGAGGCGAAGCGCATCCCGCGCGCCAAATCGGTGGCAATCCAGGTTTGCAGCATGAACAAGGCGCCGACCAAGATCAAAGACAGCACCGTCGCTCGGCCGATGGCATTCTGGTTTCCGCGGTTCTCTTCCGCGAGCGTCGAGATGCCGTCGAAGCCGAGGAACGACAGCACCGCAATCGATGTGGCACCGGCCACCGTCGACCAGGAAAACGCGCCCGGATCGTAAATCGGCTTGAGTGTCAGCCCGCC
>DASYFQ010000168.1:0-3682 GCA_036498345.1 Steroidobacteraceae bacterium | reverse complement strand
TCGCCGCTGACCGGAAACAAGCCGATTCGCTCGCCCACCAGCTGGGAAATCCTCATCCCCGACTCGCACAGAATTTGCGCGACCAGGAGCCAGGGAATCATCCCGCTGTCGCAATAGGCGAAGCGCTGGAAGTAATGGTGCGCGCTCATTTCGCCGCCGTAGACTCCGTCGACCTCGCGCATGCGCTGCTTGATGAAGGCGTGACCGGATTTCGACAACACCGGCACACCGCCGTGCGCCTTGACGACTTCGACCGTGTTCCATGTGAGACGGGGATCATGCACCACCTTGCCGCCGGGATGGCCGCGCAGCAGCACCGAGGCTAAGAGCCCTACGATGTAGTATCCCTCGATGAAGCCGCCGTGCTCATCGAAGAAAAAGCAGCGGTCGAAATCACCGTCCCAGGCGATGCCGAAATCCGCGCCATGCCGGCGGATCGCCTCGACCGTGGGCGCGCGATTCTCTTCGAGCATGGGATTCGGGATGCCATTCGGGAAATGACCGTCCGGCTCGTGATGCACTTTGATGAACTCGAACGGCAGATGCGGTTCCAGCTTATCGATGATCAGACCCGCCCCGCCGTTGCCGGCATTGACCACGATCTTGAGCGGCTTGAGCTTCCGTGTATCGACATAGGACTCAAGATGCGCGACGTATGCTTCCGTGGTATCAATGCGATGACGCACGCCGAGGCGCGGCGGTGCGGGGAACTCGGCGCGTTCGGCAAATCCGCGAATGGCTTGCAGCCCATTGTCGCCGCTGATGGGCTTCGATTGCTCGCGCACGAATTTCATGCCGTTGTAATCGGGCGGATTGTGGCTCGCGGTAATCATGATGCCGCCGTCGTAACCGCCGTCGAAGGTCGCGAAGTACACGCCCTCCGTCCCGCAGACCCCGATGTCGTACACATCGACGCCGCTGTCGGTCAATCCGCGGCACACGGCATCGGTGAGGCTCGCGCTCGACAAGCGAATATCGCGTCCGACGACGATGCGCTTGGGGTTGAGAAATTGCGCGCAGCCGCGCGCCACCCGGTACGCCACATCGTCATTCAGCTCATTGGGAATCCGGCCGCGTAAATCGTATGCTTTGAAGCAGGTGATCGATTTCAAGTCGTGGTCCCTTGGCGGCCGTAGCTGTCCTCGACGCGCACGATGTCGTCTTCGCCCAGATACGACCCCGATTGCACTTCAACGATGTGCAGCGGCATCTTGCCGGGATTCTCGATGCGATGCGTGGCGCCGATGGGGATATAGGTCGATTCGTTCTCCGACAGCAAAAACGTCTTGTCATTGCAGGTAATGCGCGCGGTGCCCTGCACCACGATCCAATGCTCGGCGCGGTGGTGATGCATCTGCAGCGACAATATTCCGCCCGGTTTGACCGAGAGCCGTTTCACTTGGAAGCGCTCGCCGTTATCGATGCTGTCGTAGCTGCCCCAGGGCCTGAACACCTCGCGGTGCCAGGACGATTCGCTGCGGCCGGTTTTCTTGATCATGGCAACCAGGTCTTTCACGTCCTGCACGCGCTCCTTGGGGGCCACCAAAATGGCATCCTTGGTCTCGACGATGATGTGATCGTCCATGCCGACCGCCGCGACCAAGCGGCTGGTCGAGTGCACGTAGCAATCGTGGGTGTCATGAACCATGACATCCCCCTGCAGCACATTGCCTTCTTCGTCGGCCGGCAAGGCGTCGAACAGCGAGGACCAGGAGCCGACATCGCTCCAGCCGGCATCGAGGGGCAGGACGAGCGCATCGCGTGTCTTTTCCATCACGGCGTAGTCGATCGACTCGCCGCGGCATTTCTGGAATTCCGTCTTGTCGATTCGCACGAAATCCAGATCCGTCTTGGCCGCGCGATACGCGGCGCGAGTGGCATCGAGAATATCCGGTGCGAAGGCGGCGAGCTCCGCAAGGTATCGCTCGGCCTTGAACACGAACATGCCGCTGTTCCAAAAGTAATCGCCCGATGCGACGAACTGCGTCGCCAGATCCAGCGGCGGCTTTTCGATGAATTGCGCCACGGGATAGGCGGGACCCGTCCCGCCGCCGCGGCGGATGTAGCCGTAGCCGGTTTCCGGGGCGTGGGCGACGATGCCGAACGTCACGAGCTTGCCGTTCTGCGCCAATCTTGCCGCCACTTCAGCCGCCGCCTGAAAGGCGCGCGGATCGCGAATCACGTGATCCGCCGGCGCCACCGCGAGAGTCGCCTCGGGATCGATCTCCAGTGCCTTCAATGCCGCCAGCGCGACCGCGGGCGCGGTATTGCGACCCGCCGGCTCCAGCAGAATCGCAGACGCAGTCAATCCCAGGGCCCGGATCTGCTCAGCCACCGTGAAACGATGCGCTTCGTTGCACACCACGATGGGCGGCTGGGCGTCCGCGATGCCCGCCAGGCGGGTGACCGTCTCCTGCAGCATGGTGTGCTTGCCGGTCAGCGCCAGCAATTGCTTGGGGTACATTTCGCGCGACAGCGGCCACAGTCTCGTGCCGGCGCCGCCGGATAGGATCACCGGAATCAATAGGGTCACAATTCACTCACTTGGATCGTTTGCCACGGCCGATGCCATAATAACTGAAGCCCGCACGCGCCATCTGCTCCGGGTCATAGAGATTTCGCCCGTCGAATATCGCTGGTGTGCGTAACGCCCGCTTGATGGCGTCGAAATCCGGGCTGCGAAATTCGCGCCATTCGGTGACGATGGCAAGCGCATCCGCCCCTTCGACCACCTCGGGGCTGGTCTTGCACAGGGTCAGATCGTCCCGCTGACCGTAAATCCTCACGCACTCGGGCATCGCGACCGGATCATAGGCGCGCACCTTCGCCCCCGCCTCCCAGAGAGACTCCATCAAGACGCGGCTGGCCGCCTCACGCATGTCATCCGTGTTGGGCTTGAACGCCAGGCCCCACAGGGCGATGGTCTTGCCTCGAAGTTCACCGAAGTGCGCCTTGATCTTGTTGAACAGCACGTGCTTTTGACGGTTATTGACGCTCTCGACCGCAGTCAAAATGCTGGTCTCGTAGCCCACCTCGCCCGCCGAGCGCCTCAGGGCCTGCACGTCCTTGGGGAAGCACGATCCGCCGTACCCCACCCCGGGGTAGATGAAGGCGTACCCGATGCGCGGATCCGACCCTATCCCCAAACGCACCGATTCGATGTCGGCTCCGAAGTGTTCGGCCAGATTCGCCAACTCGTTCATGAAGCTGATTTTCGTCGCGAGCATGGCGTTGGCGGCGTACTTGGTGAGTTCCGCCGACCGCACGTCCATCACGATCATCCGATCGCGATTGTGGGTAAAGGGTTCGTAGAGGGACCTCAAGAGTTCGGCCGCTCGTTCCGAATCCGTGCCGACGACCACGCGATCTGGTCTCATGAAGTCGCCGATGGCGGCCCCTTCCTTGAGGAATTCCGGGTTCGAGACCGTGTCGAACTCAATGGTCGCCTGCCGCGCCGCGAGCGACGCACTGACCGCCTCGCGCACTCGATCGGCAGTCCCCACGGGCACGGTGGATTTCGTGATTACCACCTTGTACTCGGTCATGTGCTCGCCGATCGAGCTGGCGACCGCCAAGACATACCGCAGGTCCGCCGAGCCGTCCTCGTCGGGGGGTGTGCCCACAGCGATCAATTGGAATAGCCCGTGCCCCACACCCTCCTTGGCACTGGTGGTGAAGCGCA
>DASYFQ010000167.1:0-3786 GCA_036498345.1 Steroidobacteraceae bacterium | reverse complement strand
CCGGCGGATTTGAGGATGCTCATGTGCATTGACTGCACGAGGAAGTTCGGCAACCAGGTGAGGAACAGATAAAACGAGTACCCGTATGCCGCAAAACCGATCGTCAGCCCCCATACCTTGCGATTGCGCAATACATAGCCGAGCATGGCGACCTCGCCGCTTTCTGCCGGGCCTTCCCGTGTGGCGCCGCCGGCGCGGATGTACTCGAGCTCGGCGGGGCTCAGCCGTGGATGCCGGCTCGGGTCGCGGTAGACGATCAGAAAGGCGAGGAAATAGAGGAAGCTCAGCGAGCCCGTAATGATGAAACCCCAGCGCCAGCCAAATCGCACCACCGCCAGGGCGACGAGCGGCACGCCGATGACATTGGCGAACTTAGCGGCCGCATCGAAGATCGAGGTCGCCATCGCCCGCTCGCCGCGTGGAAACCAGTAGCCGGTCGCCTTGGCGCTCGCTGGGAAGGCGGGCCCCTCGGCCACGCCCAACACTAGGCGCGCCACGAGGATACCGCCAAAGCCGCCGGCGAGCGCAGTCGCGGCCGAAGCCAGCGACCACAGAAAGGCACTGACCCGATAGACCGCCGTAATACCGAAGCGATCGAGAATCATGCCGGTCGGGATCTGCAATAGCGCATAGGACCAAAAGAACCCGCTGAACAGCCAGCCGAGCTCGCCATCGGTCAGACCGAACTCCTGCTGGAGCTGCGGCGCGCCGACGGAGAGATTGATCCGGTCGAAATAATTGATCAGCACCCCAGCGCCCAGCAGCACGCCGATGCCCCAGCGCACCCTGGGGACACGGATGGCGGCGTGAATGGCGGTCATCGGTCTGCTCACGCGCTCGTCGTGGCGATCGGCCCGGACGGGTTGGTTTGACGATCGCGATCCTCGAGTTGACACACGATCTCATGGGCAATGTCGGCTGGTTTGCCTTCCACGTCTTCGATGATCGGGTGCTCGTCCGGTGTGGGCTCCTCCAATGTCGCGAACTGGCTGTCGAGCAAAGCCAGAGGCATGAAGTGCCCGTGCCTTGCGATCATGCGCTGGTGGATACGCTCGCGCGATCCTTTTAGATAGACCAGCACGACATCGCGGCGGTCGCCGATGATGATGTCCCGATAGGACCGCTTCAACGCCGAGCAGGTCAAGACGCCGCATTCGCCCCGCGCACGCCAGCCGTCGATTTCCTCCGCGATCTTGTGGAGCCAGGGCATGCGGTCCGCATCCGTCAACGGAGTCCCGGCGCGCATCTTTGCGACATTCTCTGGCGGGTGCAGGTCGTCGCCTTCCTGAAACTGACATCCTAGTGCGGCCGCGAGCAGGGCTGCGACGGTGCTTTTGCCCGACCCGGAGACCCCCATCACGACGACGATGACCGGCCTGGTGACGGCGTGCGCGAGTGCGGGAGACCATACGCGCTGTGGTTGATGATCAGTTTCTGTCATGGCACAATCCGGTTCATATGATATGACAGCAAGGGTACGCGAACCACGCTATGGTGGGAGGTCCGATGTTGCAAGAACGCCGCAGCAGGGACCTGCGAGACATTCATCAAGCGCAAAAACGCGCGAAACCACGAGCCCGCCAGTGGGCACAATTCATCGGCTGGACCATCTTATGCCTCTGCCTTCTTGCATATGCTGCCCAGCCCGGTTTCAGCCAAACTTCCGAGAATCCGCCGGCAACAACCCCAAGCGCGCCGACACCGCCAGTGACAACGGAGGCGCCGGGTCCGGCCGCGCCACTCGCTGCACCGTATTTCCCATCCACCCTAATCGTACCGCAAATAACGCCGCTAACCAACCCCGCGGTAATCTCGCCTCAATTCCAACTGGACTACGACCTCCAAGTCCCATTATTTGGCGAGTTGCCGCTCCGGAAGAAACTATCGGAAGAGGGTATCGATTTCATTGCACACTATATCAGTCAGACGGCATCCAATACGGCGGGCATACACGGTACCGGCACCGCCTATGCGCAACAGGTCGACTTTGGCGTCGGCTTTGATCTCGACAAGCTGGGCATTTGGTCGGACGCCGTTGGGCGCTTTGCCATGACGGACCGCGCGGGCCGTGATCTTACGCTCAGAACCGGCGGCTATTTCCCTTACCAGTCGATTTTTGGACAAGGGCAAAATCTGCGCTTCAACGAGATCAGCGTCGAGAAGTTCCTCTCCGCGAAGGAGGTGGCCCTTAAGGTCGGCTTTTATCCGATGGGCAATGATTTTGGCCAATTGCCTTATCTCTGCAACTTCATCAACGATGCACTCTGCGGACATCCGATAACGCTCTTTGACAACAGCGCATGGGCGGATGCGCCGGCCGGCAGATGGACCGGTCGCGTTAAATGGCACATAACGGATGAACTTCAGTTTCAAACCGCCGTCGTCGATGCGAACCCGCGTTATACGCGCCGGCAGGACGGCTTTAAGCTCAACTTTGCCGGGAACACCGGCGTGATCGTGCCGGCAGAGTTCAAATATCAGATTGGCAAGAACATCGGAGATTATGGCGGAACCTATAACCTGGGCGGCTATTATGATACGTCGGCAAGGCCGGATTTAGCTAACCCCAAAATCTTTGATACGGGGCTGTACGGTCTCTATGTCGAGGCCGCCCAGCAAATCATCAAATGGGGGCCAGAGCATGCCAACGGGATCGCGCTCTTTGCCGTCTTTACTGTCAGCGATCAGAACACCGCGAAGTTTAAGAATGATTATGAGGCCGGATTTGCTTCCCGTGGCGTATTTGCGGGCCGTGAGCTGGACATCCTGTCCCTCGGCTGGGTGCGGACTGATATCAATCCACGGTTTCAATTCCAGCTGGAGAAGGCGGGATTGCCGATCCAGACGAGCGAACAGCTTGTCGAACTCAACTATGCCTTCCAGCTCACCCCCTCATTGTTTTTCCGTCCGGGCGTTCAGTATGACATCCGTCCCGGCGCGACATCGACGCATCCTAACACCTGGATCTTCGCGTTTCATATCCAACTCACGTTATGATGAACATCGACGCCGTCCTTCCGCGGCTCTTAAGCGCCTTCACCGTCGCGATTGCGGTGTTCGCGGGTGAGGCGGCCCCATCGCTTGCTGCTGCGGCTGACGAAACCGCCGCGGAGTTCATCAGGAGCGGCGCGAACGACGTGCTTGCCGAGATGCGCTCGGCTGCGTCTTTGGATCAGAAAGAGGCTTATTTCCGTCAGGTACTACACCAGGATTTCGATATGGATGGGATCTCGCGCTTTGTTCTCGGCCCGTATTGGCGCACCGCGAGCCCGGAGCAGCAGCAAGAGTTCCGAGCCCTCCTCGAAAAACACATCACGCTCTCCCACGGTAGGCGCCTTGCAGAGGCCAGCGGTGGCGACTTCCGCGTGACCGGCAGCCGAACCGACCCGAAAGGTGTTGTTTTCGTAACCGGTGAGATGATTGCACCACAGGGCGCGCGGAACGAAATGGATTTTCAGCTCGGCGTCGTTGACGGGCTTTACAGGGTCCAGGACATCACTATCGATAATGTTAGCATGGTGGTGAGCTACCGTTCTGAGATCCAAGCGGTGCTGGCGAGCCACGGCGGGCAGCTCGGGGCGCTGCTGACGGCGATGCGCGAAGAGCGTTGAGCACCGCTCTTCGGCGGGTCGTCGCGCGAGGCCGCGGGCAGGGGGCGTTCCAAGCAAGCATGTTCGCCGAAAATCTGCGGACCGCGTTCGATGGAGCCGAATACTTCCGCGCCGACTGGATGCCGTTCGCTGGCCGCCGCCAGTCCGGCTAGGCATCGGCGGGATTCCCTGGAGG
>DASYFQ010000166.1:0-5049 GCA_036498345.1 Steroidobacteraceae bacterium | reverse complement strand
CCGGGTCCATGAAATCATTGCTGAGCGATGCCGTGAAAGTCAACGAGACTGGGGTCGTACTTTATTCGTCGCGTCATCCTTCGCGAGTGGCGGAGCTTGCGGTGCACTTGACCGAGTTAGAAGGACAATGAATTCATCGATGGATCACGATCTGGCGCAGGGCTCCCCGTCGGATACGATCGAAAGTGACGTTTGTGTCGTCGGTGCAGGACCGGTCGGTCTGGCGGTGGCTCGGGCCCTTGCCGACAAGCACCGCAGCGTCACCTTCCTGGAACGAGGATCGGCGCGCGCAATGGAGCAGACCGCCGGGCGACAAATCGAGTTTGATCGACGATCCTATCGCGGCGCCACCGCGGGACGGGCGTTCGGCGTCGGCGGCACATCGGCGCTTTGGGGTGGTCAGCTCCTACCCGTTCGTGACGTAGACCTGCAAGAGCGTTCGCAAATCACGGCACCGGCCTGGCCGGTGTCGTATTCGGAACTCGCGCCCCACTTCGCCGCGCTCGAGGCGTGGCTCCAAGTCATGCCGGGGACCTTCGGGCTGTCGTTCGCCGCGATTCAGAAGCATCCGCTTGCCGATCTGCACTGGGCCGAGTGGGCGCCGCGCTTTTCCAAGTGGATTCCGTTCGGCCGCCGAAATATCTACGGCGCTTTCGGCGCCGTGCTCGCCGCATCCAAGTCGGTCCAAGGGTACTTGAATGCCAGGGTCCATGAATGGGAATTACAGTCCGTCGCGGGGCGGCAACGGGTGATCGGTGTTACCGCGAGGTCCGTGACCGGCCACGCCGTGCGCGTTCGGGCGCGTGCGTACGTCATTTGCGCCGGGGCTCTTGAATCAGCACGCTGCGTGCTGGAGATGAATGAAGCCGCCGGAGGTTTGAGCAGCGGCGTCAATGAGTTGACCGGGCGCTTCCTCCATGATCATCTGTCGCTGAGGCTGGCGCGGGTCACCATTGTGGATCACGCCGGCTTTCAACGCTTATTTGCGCCGATCTTCGTCGGCAAAACCATGCGCTCACTACGCATGGAACTGTCGAACGAATTGCTGTCCCGTGAAGGGCTGCCCGCCCTGTATGCCCATTTTGTTGCCGAGGCGGCCGTGGATTCGGGTTTTGCCTTGCTGCGCGACATATTTCGCGGTATTCAGCATGGCAGGCTCGGCGCGGCATTCGCGGGTGCTTGGCGAATTCCCTCGTCGCTCCCAGGAGTCATGGAGATTCTCTTCGAGAGATTTGCGCGGCAACGGCTGCCGTTCCCTCGGGATTCGAAGGTATTCCTGCATTGCGACTTCGAACAAGCGCCGTTGCGCGAGAATCGAATCTACTTGGGCGAAGCAGGCACCGACGGTCAACGCTCCCTGCATATTGATTGGGACTTGGGTCGCAACGCGGTACGCGTTGCGACGGCGGTACAGTCGACCTTCGCCCGTTTTTGGGCGGCCAATGGCCTCGAGCGCGTCGCTCGGCTCGAGCTTCTGGATTTCACGCCGGATGCGGCCATTGCTCCCACGAATCTTTACGATATTTATCATCCCGCCGGAACGACGCGTATGTCGCTCGATTCCAATACCGGAGTTGTAGACTCCAATTTGTTGGTACACGGAACCAGCAACGCATTCGTTGCCGGTTCCGCCGTATTTCCGTCGTTGGGCGCGGCGAATCCTACGTTCACCGCAATGGCCCTGGGGCTGCGCCTGGCGGACTTTATCGATCGCGAGTTAACAGCCCCGTGAATTGCGGGCGCTGCGGCTCGCAGAAAAAGCCTGTCATACAAAACCCATACAACAATGATGAAATGCGACAAGGGATATACATATTGAGCGTTAATAGCCCATGCTGAAGTCGCCATCGATCCAACCGGCTGCCGGAAAATCCAATATCAGTCTCCGGATATTACAGGTGATTCCCGCCTACTATCCCGCCGTGCGCTATGGCGGGCCCATTCGCTCAGTGCATGCGCTGTGTGCATCGCTCGTCCGTCGCGGACACCAGGTCAGCGTCTATACAACCAACATCGACGGCGACACCGATTCGGACGTGCCGCTGGGCAGGCCGGTAGATATGGACGGCGTCTTGGTCCACTACTTTCCGGTACCCGCGCTGCGTCGCCTATGCTGGTGTCCGGCGCTGGGCAGGCAACTTCGAGGAGCTATCGCGGACTTCGACGTGGTGCATTTACATTCCGTTTTCTTGTGGCCAACGTACATTGCCGCCCGGGTTGCGTATCGTGCCGGAGTGCCGTACGTGCTTTCGCCACGCGGCAGTTTGGTTCGCGACTTGATTCGCGGTAAGAGTCGTCTCGTGAAATCCGCATGGATCAATTTGGTCGAACGGCGGTCGTTGGCCAGGGCCGCGCGATTGCACGTTACCGCCGAAATCGAGGGCGATGAAGCGAAAGCGCTCGGGCTGAAATTGCCCGAAATCTTTTGCGTGCCCAATGGCGTCGGCTGGCCCAGCCGTCATCTACCCCTCGCGGCCGGGCCATTTGCCAGTATCGGGAGGCCCTACGCGCTCTTCTTGAGCCGCATCAACCACAAGAAGGGATTGGACCGGCTGATTTGCGCCTGGAAATGGGTGCCGCAACTGGCATTGATCATCGCCGGCAACGACGAAGAGGATTATTTGCCCGAACTCAAAGCGCTGGCCCGAAGCGAAGGAATCGCCGACCGGCTGAATTTCATCGGACCCGTGAGCGATGAGCATAAGTGGGCGCTGTACGAAAACGCCGAGATGTTCGTTTTGCCGTCCTACTCGGAGAATTTTGGCAACGTGGTGGCCGAGGCGATGGCGATGGCCTGCCCGGTGGTCGTCACGCCGGAAGTCGGACTGGCCAAGTTCGTACGCGAGGTGGGCGCCGGCGTGGTCACCTCAGGAGAGCCGAGTATTCTCGCCCAGGCCGTCGCGGAACTGCACCGTGACGAATTTCGACGCAAACGATGCGGCGCATTGGGCCGGCAAGCGGCCATCCGGCACCTTTCCTGGGAAGGCGTGGGCGCCCAAATGGAGGGCGAATACAATCGCATCCTCGGGCGGCGCGCATAGGTGGAAAACGGATTGTCCGTTGCAAGTTGATGCGTCGTTCGGTTCTGTGCTCCGGTTACCGCGTTTTCCATTTGAAGACCTGTTTCACCGCACGCTGTTTGGCCCAGTAGAAGATGGACGGAAACCGGGTCTCGACTTGAAAAATGAGCCGATTCTTCAGCGCAGCAAGATCTTTCGGTCTGAATATTTTTGTGTCGTTGACCGTATCCGTGGCGACGTCCCACAAGAGAATTTGATGGTGAAGAAACAGGCGTGAGCTGGGTATCGCGTGGCAGGTAATCGACGAACGCGAGAACCGCGCGTCTTGGGTGTTGAGAGAGCCGTGGATGGTGAACGCGTTCCAGAAGAGCACGTCGCCTTTTTTTAAGGCCGGGGCTCGTATCTCCAGATTCAGCTGCTTGATCTTCTTGACCACGGATTGAATATAGACGTCGTGATGCTCGGCGATATTGTTTTCGAGTCCGTGTTCATCCAATTTTAGCTTATGCGATCCGGGACAGACGAAAAAGCGGCCGGCGCGAGCTGCGATATCCTCGATCGCTATCCATGCGGCCACCATCTCGCCTATTTTTTCGGAGTCGAGGTAGTAACTGTCCTGGTGTTCCCAGGTCGCGGAATTTCCCTCGAAATACATGGATTGGACGACTTTGGGCAACTCGCCCAAAATTCCGGCGAACAGATCGCGCAGATTCGGCGAAGCCAGAACGGCTTCCGTGGCGTGATTGCGAAACCGTGGAAAGCGCCTCGGGTCGACGCTTTGCAGATTGAGAATGGGGTTCATCACCCAGCCGCTTTCATTGAACACGTGTTTTTCGGCTTTGGCGGTCGCCTGGCGGTAAATGTAACCGACGAATGGCTTTACCTCTTCCTCCCAGAGACGCCGCTGCGCATCGCAAGTTTCCGCAGAGAAAAGGTTGCTGACGATGACGTAACCGTTCTCCCGATAATACTTCCGGATCGCGTCCAACTCATGGGACTTGAAGCGGGGAGAGGGATCCTCAGCCGGAGTCTCGGGAACTTGGACCGGTAGGCCTCGCGGCGTTGTGAGCTCGAGCATCGGACGAATCTCGGAAGTTCGATAAGACCCTCAACGTTAGCGGACCAATATGCATTTTGTGTTACCGTTTTACACGGGTTCGCCGCGGCGCCGGCGCTCGAGATCGAGTACTTTTATGTCGATCATGGTCTCGTATGATGCCCGCATACGGCTGAAGGCCAGCCCGGCGGCGCCGTCGAGAAATCCCATCCGAAAAAGGTAGAGATACAGAAACCAAATGGTCGGTCGCATCGGCAAACGATAGACCAGCTGCTTCAGCGCACGGCGGCGGTCGATGGGATCCCCGCTCAACAAGGCGGCGAGAGCAAGAGGGGATGAGTAGGCGTCGACCTTCGCCAGCGCCTCGATGTCGGAATATCGGTTGTGCCGTTCGTACCAATACGCCACTCCCTTGTTGAAGGGGTAATGATGCAGGTGCGCCTCGAGGTGGGCGATCCTACCGTCCGCGATGTATTCTTCGTTCACCTCGCGTTCAACCCGCACCCGGCCCAAGCGCACGAGTCGGCCGAACCAGCTTGGGTAGCCGCTGCTCCGGCGCAGCCACCTGCCCAGAAAATAGTCCTTGCGACGCATGCGAAAAAGCGCGATATCCGAATCCGCTGTCGCCACGGCGGCGGTCATCTCCTGCACCAAATCCATCGGCGTACGCTCATCCGCATCCACCATCAATACCCAGGGATGCTTGTACGGAACTTGGGTCAGCGCGGCGTTTCTTTGCGCGGCATAGTTGTCGAACTCTCGCTGCACGAAGCGAACCGCCTTCGCGGCGGCGATTTCGCGCGTGCGATCGGTGCTAAATGAATCGAAGACGACGATATCGTCGGACCACGCGCACGAGTCGATGCACTCCGCGAGGTTGATCTCCTCGTTCAGGGTCAAAATCAACACGGATATCGAAGTCATAGCGCGTCATATTACCGGGCCAGGGTACAGGCTGCCCAAAGATGTTCT
>DASYFQ010000165.1:0-26036 GCA_036498345.1 Steroidobacteraceae bacterium | reverse complement strand
GCTATCGGCGTGCTCGCGTTATAGTCGAGGTAGATCGAAGCCATTCGATGATGCCAACGCACTCAGCCGCCCAATGCGCTCGAGCGCCGGCGGGTGCGAATCGAAGAATGCTGAATGGATGCGATCGGGCGTGAGCGTCGCCGCATTGTCGCGAAACAATTTGACCAAGGCAGCCGCCAACTTGCCGGCATCGGCATATTCGGCCGCAAAATCATCGGCCTCTCGCTCGTGTCGGCGCGACCACCAGGACAAGATGGGGGTCGCAAAGAACGCAAAGACCGGGATGGCCACGATGAATAGGAGCAGTGCCATCGCGGCGGAGGGCACGGGCACGCCGAGCGCGCCGTAGAAACCCGGCTGTCCCGCCAACCAAGCGAGCAGCGCCAACCCGCCGAACGTCAGCAGCACGGACGCGATCAGCCGTTGTCGCACGTGATGCAGGCGAAAATGTCCGAGCTCGTGGGCGAGCACCGCTTCGATTTCCGGCGCCTCGATGCGCGACAGCAAGGTATCGAAGAACACGATACGCTTGTTGCGGCCGATGCCGGTGAAGTAGGCGTTGCCATGCGCAGAGCGCAGCGATCCGTCCATGACGAACACGCCGCCGCGCGCCGCGAATCCGCAGCGCTCGAGCAGAGTCTCGACCCGCTTCTTGAGCGATTCATCGGCGAGCGGCGAGAAGCGATTGAAGAGCGGCGCGATGAACTTTGGGGCGGCCCAGGTTAAACCGAGGGTCCAGACCAGCCAGATCAACCAGACCCACACCCACCAGCCGGCCCCGGCATGCTCCATGAGGCTCAAGGTGGCGAGCAACAGCGGGCCGCCGAGCACCGCGGACAGCAGCAATTGCTTGACCAAATCCAGCACGTACAACCGCGGCGAGACCCGATTGAACCCGAAGCGGGCTTCTATCCTGAATGTTCGCCACATCGAAAAGGGCAACTCGACCAGCTGCAGCAGCAACAACACGGTGGCGACGACGCAGGCGCCGCGCCACGGTTCGCCAAGACCCGTATGGCGCCAGGCTGCGTCGACTGCCGCGAGGCCGCCGCCCAAGGTGAGGGTGAGTTTGACCAGCGCCTCGACGACGGTCGTCCATCGCCCGAATCCCACTCGGGCAGCGGTGTAGTCGGCCGCCTTTTGCTGATCGGCGAGCGTGATCTGGCCGCGAAACGGCAGAGGGACCTGGTTGCGATGCGCCTGCACGGCTGCGATCTGACGCGATCCCAGCCACAGGCGCATCATCGTCTCCGCCGCGATGGCGATGAGGAAGCCCCAGGTCAACCACTGCATGGTGTCAGTTTTCATCTCGCTTGGGAGATAGCGTAGACGAATTGCGCACGCTGCGAAACACCAGCGGCTTTTCCTCCGATCCGGATCGGAGTGCCGGTTCCGCGGGCCGGTCCGCCCGTGCGACCGCCTCGGTCACCAGATGATGGTACGGAGACAAGTCGCACACGGGGTCCGCATTCGCCGCATCGCCCGTCAGCAAATAAGCCTGGCAGCGGCAGCCGCCAAAGTCGCGGGCTTTTTCCGGACAGCTTCGGCAAGGCTCTTTCATCCACGCATCGCCGCGAAAATGATTGAAGCTCGAGGAGTTGTACCAGATGTCCTCGATGCTGGCGCCGCGCACATTGGGAAATTCGAGACCGGGCAACATGCGCGCGGCATGACAGGGAAGCGCGGTCCCGTCCGGCGCGATGGTCAGAAAGATCGAGCCCAGGCCGTTCATGCAGGCCTTGGGGCGGCGCTCGAAGTAATCCGGCACCACGAAATAAATCTGCATCTGATTGGCGGCGCGTTCGCGGAAGCGCCGCATCGTCTGCTCCGCCCGCGCCACTTGGCTCAAGCTCGGCAGCAATTGCTCGCGGTTGTGCCAAGCCCAGCCGTAGTACTGGGTGTTCGCCAATTCCACATAGTCGGCGCCCAAGCGCAGCGCCATGTCGAGGATTTCCTCCACGTGATCGATGTTGAGCCGGTGAAGAACCACGTTGAGCACCATGGGGTAGTTGTATTGCTTGATCAGCGCGGCCGCTTTCGATTTGAGATCGAAGGTGCGCGTGCTACTCAGAAAATCATTCATCTGCCGGGTGCTGTCCTGGAAGGAGAGCTGTATGTGATCCAGCCCGGCCTTTTTGAGCGCGTGCAGGCGCGCGTCGTCGAGGCCCACGCCCGAGGTGATGAGGTTCGTATAGAAGCCGAGCCGATGCGCCTCCGCCACGATGGGTTCCAGATCGTCCCGCACCAGCGGTTCGCCGCCCGACAGTCCCAGTTGTACGGCGCCGAGCGCTCGCGCTTCGCGCAGCACGCGCAGCCAGTCGCCGGTATCGAGCTCCGCGGTCGTATGCGCAAAATCCGTCGGGTTGTAGCAGAAAGCGCAGTGCAAGGGACACCGGTAAGTCAGCTCCAGCAGCAGCCACAGCGGCGGCCCGGGCCTCACCGGCGCACTCACGAGGGGATTTTCAACCATTTCTTCTCCACCGCCATGTTGATGAAGCGAATGACATCCTCGGACAGATTGGAAGCCGCGAAGGCACGTTCGAGGTCCGCGGTGATGTCGGCAATCGTCGTCGCACCATCACAGCGCTTCAAGATCTCGCCTGCGCTCGTGTTGAGCTTGATCATCCCCTCCGGATAGAGGAGCACGTGCGCGTTCTGTGCGGCCTCCCATTGCAGCCGGAAACCGCGCGCAACCGCCGGCCGTGACAGGACGCCGATGACTGGCTCATTCATGGCGGGCGGCGTATCGCAGTGCCATGGCATCGCTCATTTGCCACAGCACGTCGAGCTTGAACTTCAGAATCTCGAGCGCGCGTTCCTGCAGGGCACGCGTATTGAAGCGATCGAGGGTGAGCGCGAGACTGAATTCCACGTCACGGCGCGCCAGGCTGACCCGGCTCTGGAAGTATTGCAGGCCGGCGCGGTCGATCCATGAATAATGTTGCGGCCAATTCGCGAGACGCTGCTTGTGGATCTCCGGCGCGAACAATTCGGTCAGCGAGGAGCATACGGCCTCCGGCCAGGGTGCGCGGCGCGCGAAGTTGACGTAGGCGTCCACTGCAAAGCGCACGCCCGGCAGTACCTCGGTCAAGCTCTCCACCCTCTCCCGTGACAATCCCACTGCCTCCGCCAACCGCAACCAGGATTCGATCCCGCCGGGATCCTCGCCATGGCCATCGTGGTCGAGAATGCGCTGCACCCACGAGCGGCGCACCGCACGATCCGTGCAATTGGCGAGGATGGCGGCGTCCTTGATCGGGATGTTGATCTGGTAATAGAAGCGATTCGCAACCCAGCCGCGAATTTGCTCCGGTGTCGCTGAACCTGCGTTCATCGACACGTTGAAGGGATGATGGATGTGATAACCGCGGCCCAAGGCTCGCAGCTGCGCTTCAAACTCGTCTCGGTTCCAGGCCATGAGGCTCACAGCACGATTTCCATGCCATCCCACGCGACCTCGACTCCGCGGCGCGCAAGCTCGGCCGATTCGGCGGAGGCCTCATTGAGAATGGGATTGGTGTTGTTGATATGGATCAAGATCCTGCGCGTCGCGGACGGCAGCCGATCCAGCCAGTCCAGCATTCCGCCCGGACCGGCTTGGGGAAGGTGGCCGATATCGCGTGCGTGTTTGGTCGATATTCCCAGCTGAATCATCTCGTCGTCGGTCCAAAATGTGCCGTCCACGAGCACGCAAGCCGCGGACTGCATGGCACGCCACACGCGCTCGTCCATGGCACCCAAGCCCGGCGCATACACGGCCGTTCGCCCGGTTTCCGCATCCTCGATGATGAGCGCCAGGTTGTCGCCGGCGATGGGTGAGTGGCGATTGGGCGAATAAGGCGCGGGCTTGCTCGCGACCGGCAACGCCCGCCACCGCACGCCCGGCACGGCATCGACCGTAAAACTGCCGTTGTTCAGGTCGATGCGGTGCCGATCCACGCCGCAAAAATGCCCCAGCACACCGAACACGGGATTGCCGCGGGTGAGATCGGCGAAGGTGCTGTCGGTACACCAAACGGGCCAGGGGCGGACCGATTCGCGCAGCATATAGAGCCCCGTCGTGTGGTCGACCTGCCCGTCGACGAGGATGATTGCGGCGAGGGCGCTGTCGCGGATCGCACGGCCTGGCTGCAGATCAGGATTCGCCCGCAGCTGTGCCAAGACGTCGGGTGATGCGTTCACGAGCACCCATGAAGTGCCGCCGGCGACGGCGATGGAAGACTGGGTGCGGGCACGGCCTTGCAGCGTGCCCGCGCGGTACCCCCTGCAGTTCGGGCAATTGCAATTCCATTGGGGAAAACCACCGCCGGCGGCGGACCCCAGTACCCGAATTTTCACTTGAGGCTGGCGCCGTCCCTGATGGCACCGCCATCAAGGACGAACGCCCTCGCTATTCAGCGATGGGACACATACATCGTAATTTCCATACCGAATCGCAATTCGACGGCTTGCGGGGTTTCCCATTTCATATCGAGCTCCTATAAAGGGTACGCATTCATGGTCCTCCCCATGCGCTTTCGCCGAATCAGCGGCATCATGAAACTGGACTCATGATTTTCATTAGCCGGCCGCACCGCGGCGCCGCATGGCCCTGGTACCATGCCCCTATGAGACTGCGGACCCGCTTGAATCTCGTGGTGGCGGCCCTGAGTGCCGCGTTCGTGATCGTGCTGATCGCAGCCGAGGTCCAAAGCACGCGCAATTCGGTACGCGAGGAGATCGAGGCGGCGAACCGGGTCGCGTCGCAGCTCCTCGGCCGCCTCGTGGCGGTCTACTCCCAGGTGGGGGGGCCGGATCTGGTGCTGCAGTTCTTGCAGCAGCTCGGACGGGTCCGCGCCAACGAGGTGTCCTTGCGATCGGCCACCGGGGAGGTCCTCTATCAGTCGCCGCCGGCGACCTATAAGGCCGGACGCGAGGCGCCGGTGTGGTTTGCACGTTTTCTGGCGCCGCAGCCGGCGACATATACGTTTCCGCTGCGCGGCGGCGTACTGCTGGTGGTGCAAGCGCAGCCCTCGCGCTCCGTGCTCGATGCGTGGGACGACGTCACGCGGCTCGCAAGCGTGGCGGTGGCCATGTTCGTCGTCGTGAATGCACTCGCGTTCTGGTCGGTGAAGCGGGCGCTCGAGCCCTTTCCCGTCATCGCCGACGGGCTCGAGCGCATTCAGCAGGGGGATCTCGCGTTCCGCCTGCCGAACCTGGCCGGCAATGAAGCCCACGTGATCGGCGCCGCCTTCAATCGCATGGCGCAGGCGGTGCAGGACAAGGTGCTCGCCGAGCGTAAGGCGCATGACGCCGAGGCACGCCTCGAGGAGCGGCGCGAAATGGCCTCCCTGGCGGACCAACGGGTCGAGGAGGAGCGGCGCCTGATCGCACACGAACTGCATGACGAATTCGGTCAGTCGGTCACGGCGATTCGCAGCCTCGCGCTCGCCATCGCGAGCCAAGGGGGCGCTCGCGACCCTGCGACCGGCGATGTCGCACGATTGATTTCAGACGAGGCGGCGCGCTTGTACGATGCCATGCACGGCCTCATTCCCAGGCTCGCCCCCCTGTCGCTGGATACGCTGGGCCTGGCCGCAACTCTGGAGAGCTTGGTCCGCGACTGGCAGCGGCGCCACCCCTCGGTCGCGCTTTCGCTTCGCCACGAACTCCCCATCGACCTCGGGCCGAGCATCACGCTGGCGATATACCGAGTGGTACAGGAGGGTCTGATCAATGCCCTGCGGCACGCCCAGGCTTCGCGGGTGGATATCGCGGTCGAATGCAATGTGCGGCGAATCGTCGCCACGGTGGCCGACGACGGCGTCGGATTGGCCGCCGATTGGGCGGCGCGGCCCGGGCATTTTGGTTTGCGCGGTTTGGCGGACCGAGTGCAACAATTGGGCGGCACCTTCACCGTCGGCAACAGCCAAGGCCGCGGCGTCTACCTCGCCGCCGACATCCCTCTGGGTGACCCGTCGTGATTCGCGTCCTCTTGGTCGACGATCACGCCGTGGTGCGCATGGGATTTCGCCTCCTGCTGCAATCCACCGCTGGGATATCGGTCATCGGCGAGGCTGACTGCGGCGAGGCCGCGTGCCAGCTCTATCTCGAGCTCAATCCCGACGTGGTGGTGATGGATCTCGCCATGCCGGGCATGGGCGGCCTCGAGGCACTGCGCCGCATTCGAGCTCGCCACCCTCACGCGCAAGTATTGGCCCTCTCGGCGCATGATGACCCGATACACGCCCGTCGCGCGATGCAGGAAGGCGCGCTCGGCTTTCTGTCGAAGCGCAGCGCCCCCGAGGCGCTGCTCGACGCTGTGTCGGCGGTTGCCGCCGGGCGCCGCTATCTCGACCCGGCGCTCGCGCAGAAGCTGGCGTTCGCGGAATTCGACGGCGGAACGAAGTCGCCGGTCGAGCGCCTGTCGGAGAGAGAATTCGAAGTTTTCATCCGCCTTGCCGGCGGCGCAACGGTGCAGCGCATCGCCTCGGATTTGAATCTATCCGCCTCGACCGTCGGGACTCACCTCTACAACATCAAGCAGAAGCTCGGCGTCGCGAATCAATCCGAGCTGACGCTGATCGCCATTCGCCATCATCTCATCGACGCTTGATCGGCGATGGGCGCCTGAACGCATTACGAAGGCCGCCGAAAGGCGTTGGATCGAATTGCTCGTCGAGGTGTTCTTCGTCAAATAACGATCGCGAGGGCTTGATGAGGTCGCTGCGCGCAACGAGACCCAGCAGTTCACGCGAGTCGGCATCCTTCACGACCGGCAGGCGTTCGAGATGATGCACGGCAAGGCGAGTAGCGACGATTCGGCAGGTTTCCTCGGGCAATGCAATCACCGGCAGGTTCTCGCCGAATAGGCCGCCGACGCACATGGCGGGGAAAGCCTCCAGGTGCTTCACCAGCATGGCGCGGTCGACCATTCCCAAAAACATGCCTTCTCGCACGATCGGGAACGCGCGATGCGATTGCTGAGGACCAAAATACGTGCGGAGCGCGTCCGCAATCGAGACCTGCGCTTCGATCGTCGTGACTTCGCGAGTCATGACTTCGCTCACCGTATGACGCTCGAGCGGATCGATGCCGTATTCTCGGTAAATGTGATATCCGCGGCGCGCTATTTTTTCCGTCAGAATCGAGCGCGGCATCAACAGCACCGTAAATCCATAGGCGGCGCCACACGCCGTCAGGAGAGGCAGCAGGGCATTGCCGTCATGGGTTACTTCGAATGCAAACATGAGTGCCATGATAGGCGCTCGCATCATCCCGCCGAGTGTCGCGGCCATGCAAACCAGCGGCCACAAAGTTGGCTCGCCTCCGGGCAGGAACGGTCCCAGAACAACGCCCAGCCCAGCCCCCAGCATCAATAGCGGCGCCAGAACACCGCCGGAAGTTCCCGACCCAAGAGCTATGACCCACATCACGCCTTTGCACAGCAGAAGAGCCAATGCGACGCCGATCGCCAGATGATTTTGCAATAGATCGCCGATCACGTCATACCCAACGCCTAAAGCGCGCGGTTGCAGACATCCACCGATCCCGATGACGACCGCTCCCATCGCCGGCCACCACATCCAGTGGATCGGCAACCTGCCGAAGGCATCCTCGACGATATAAAGCGACGTGGACAGTACCCAGGACAGTGCACCGCTCGCGATTCCGGCGAGCAAACAAGAGAGCAGGCAGATCGGAGTTACCACCGACGTTTGCAGCGGAAACAACGCTTCCGTACCAAAAAAATACGATCTTGCGAAACCGGCGACTGCGCAAGCCACGGCGACGGGTAGCAAGCTGCGCGGACGCAGTTCGAACAACAACAGTTCGACCGCGAGCATCACCGCGGCGATCGGAGTACCAAATATGGCCGTCATTCCAGCGACCGCACCCGCGACCAGCAAGGCTTTACGTTCACCTCCCGTAATGTGCAGGAATTGTCCCAACAGCGATCCCAATGCCCCCCCGGTCATGATAATCGGTCCTTCGGCGCCGAAGGGGCCGCCGCTTCCGATCGCGATGCCCGAGGAGAGGGGTTTGAGGAGAGCGACCTTCAGCGACATTTTGCTCTTGCCGAACAATATCGCTTCGATGGCTTCCGGAATGCCGTGACCCCGGATCTTTTCCGATCCGAATCGCGCCAAAAATCCGATAATCAATGCGCCGACGATGGGTACCGGAATCACCCACAGGCCCAGCGTGTTGTGAGCCGGGGAATTGGGCGCCGTAGACCAAGAATGGAAAAAGAAAATATTGGTGAATAGGCGGATGAGTTCGAGCAGGACGTAAGCGGCTGCGGAACTCGAAATACCGACCAACGCAGCCGCGGCGGTAATTCCAAGCAATCTTTCATCGGCGGCAAAGTCTCTTCTGGTGTCGGGCGTCGGCACTGTCAGCTATCTCCAAGATGAACGGGAAAGACCGCACGAAGCACTCGAGCTTCGCCCGATATAGCGCCGCAAGTCTGAAGGAGCAAGCGTTTCGCGGTTTGGGAGTAGGTGCAGCTCCACCCCTCGACCGTGTCGCCCGCTCGGATCTAGCCATCGTGCCTGCCGTGGAACCTACTATATCATATCGTGACATATTCGATGGTGCACACTCATGCCGCCTCTGCCGAGACTCGGCGGATCGTGTCGAGTGCAAGCGAGAGCGGTCCGGAATCCACCTTCGCCGGAAAGCACAAGTAAGCGGGCAGCCGGAATTCCGGTGCTCCGGCAACGCGATGCACCCTGCCGGCCAGCTCATGCGCGCGCAGCATCCGCGCCGGGAAGTACCCGGTCCCGCCGTATGCAAGCAGACGTTGCAGGCCGAGCCAACCGATATTGACCGTGAGCGCGGCGCCCAGAAAATCAGGGAATGCCAGGCTGTGTTGGGCGAAAAACTCCGCGCCCCAATCGACATAAATGTAATCGCTACCCGGGTGGAGCGACGGGTCCGCTCGTGTGGACACCATCACTAGCTGCTCTTCCAGCAGGAGTTCGACTGTAAGTCCCGGTCGAGACTGCGGCGTGTACATCACGCATAGGTCGGCTCGGCCGTCGATCAAGGATTGCATCAGATCCTCTTCGAATCCGCTCAGCGCGCGCAACGCCACATCCGGCGCCAGGGAAGCGAATGTCGGCAACCAACGCAGCAGCAAATCTTCCCAGAGGCCGAGCCGACAGCCGACGGTCAGGGTTGCGCGAAATCCGCTGACGATGCCGATTTCGTGCCGCGCCTGCTCGACCGTGCGCGTCAACAGCGCGGCGTGCCGTTTGAATTGCTGTCCTGCCGGGGTCAAAGTCGTTCCCGCCTTGTTCCGAACGAACAGTTCAGCCCCGAGCGTTTGCTCCAGACGCTGGATTCGCGTGCTCACGGTCGACTGCGTGACATGCAATCGCTGCGACGCCGCAACGAAACTGCCCGTTGCGATCACGACGAGAAATGTACGTGCGAGCTCGGTATCCATCGATTTTGCCGATATATAGCACCGATTTTTATCGCTTGCAAAATACGATGCCGAGCCTAGCCTCGAAGCTGCTGTCTACGAGGAGAACTGCGTCATGTTAGCGTTTACACGTAACTATGCCGCTCAGGCTCGCACCGCGAGCGGCATCAACATCCTGCTCGGAATTTGGCTGATCGTTTCCCCCTGGATATTCGGTTACAGCGGGACCTCCGCCGTGATGAACAGTGTGATCATAGGGGCCTTGATTTCCATACTCGCCGCGAGCCGCCTTGCCTCGTTGCGCGACTCCGCCGTCCTGAGCGGGGTCAACCTGATTCTGGCGCTGTGGATCATCGCCTCGCCGTGGGTGTACGGGTACACCACGAATGTCGGCGGCGTTAGAGATAACGTCCTCCTGGGAGTGGCGATGGCGACGCTCGCAAGTTGGAGCGGGAGCGCGACATTTTTCGGGCCGACGCGCCCGCCCTCAAGGCCGACGCGCCCGCCATTTGGACCGAGACGCCCGCCCGGCGCGCCCGCACATTAGGTATGGCGCTTTGGGCAGTACCGGGTTTTGTCGTGCCGCTCGCATTCCATGAGTGAGTCGGCCGACCCGCGATGAAACTCTCTGCACACGGAGAGTAAGGTATATGCGCGACTCGACGTTTGCTGAATCAGTGAGACGGCCGCGACCGTCAAATCCGGATCATCTCTTTGGTGAGGGACAACGGTTCGCCGTACCGCTCAATCCGCGCACATTCAATCCCTTGCGGTTCTGTCCCACTCCGATACAAACGATGCAGCAGCGGCACTCCTTGATTGCGAGCGCGGCGTACTTCCGAGCGGAAAAGCGCGGATTCCGAACCGGGCATGAACTGGAAGACTGGCTTGCCGCCGAGGCCGAAGTGGACCAGCGTCTCGCAGACGAGCGCTGGCGCAATGACGGCCCGGTGTGGTGATGCACCGGCCATAGGCGTAACACAGGAGCAAGCGGCCATGCGTATCGACGTCGGAGGAAGTCGCCTATACGACTTGCAGAGAGTTGGACAGAGCGTTTGGCTTGATTGTGATCACCCTCGCACGCTGATCGGGTCCCCATTGGCACACCTCATTGGGGACGGAATTGCGGGTATCAATACCAATGCGGTCGGACTGGCCACGGCCTACGCCGAAGATATGGCGTACCGCGAACTCATCGCCAAACTACGTGCGGCCGGCGCCGCCGCCTACCAGATTTACGAGCGCCTCAGTATCGAAGAGTTACGCCGCGCGGCCGATCAGCTGCGGCGCGTCTATAACAATACCGGAGGCCGCGATGGCTACGTGAATATCGAACTTCCTCCTACACTCGCCCACGACGCGGATGGTACGGAGTCCGAAGCGAGGCGCCTCTGGAACGTGATCGATAGACCCAACACCATGATCAAGGTACCCGCGACCGATGCCGGATTAGTGGCCATGCGACGACTGATCGCAGCCGGTCTCAACGTGAACGCGACGTTGATTTTCGGTGCGCGCCGCTACCGAGAGGTGGCCGACGCGTATTTGTCGGGATTGGAAGATCGCGTCGCCAGAAGATTGCCGCTCGAGCGCGTTGCGTCCGCGGCAAGTGTTCTTTTGAGCCGCATCGATTCCGCGATCGATAGAGAGCTTGATTCGATTCAACAGCCCACGAAGGCCGTTCACGCAGGGCGTCTGCGCGGCAGAGCTGCGGTGGCTGTCGCACAATTCGTATATCAAAGATACAAAAGTGTGATCGCGTCGCCGCGGTGGCAACCGTTAGCGGCACACCATGCGCAGACGCAGCGCTTGCTTTGGGCCAGCACGGACATCGGCAATGTTTATCACAGCGACTTGAGGTACGTGAATGAACTCGTCGGCCGCGACACCGTCACCGCAATGTCGCAGAATACTTTGGACGCGTTTCTCGATCACGGCACTGCCGCCCCCACGCTTGAACGCGATCTGCTCGAGGTGCTCGCGCTGTTCGGTAAACTCGAGGCCTTGCGGATCGATCTTGACCGAGTGGGCACGCAATTGGAGCGTGAAAGTATCGGTGCAATTGCGGCCAGCGTAAATACCGCGTTGACACTGCTTGCTTCGGCTGCATGAAACCCGCGGACGCACTCGCGTCAGGGCTCGTCGTCCCGCCTATGCCGGGGCCACCAGCGTTCGAGCATTGCGGCCGCCCACTCCTTGCCGCCGAGCCCGAACGCAAGCGCGAACGCCAGCACGAGCCCGGCCAGAAGAATGAGAAAGGTCCGCTGCACGATGTCGCCACCCACCTCGACCTGGCCGATGGCAATCATCACGACGAATGTCACGATGAGATACCGCGCAATCCTGCCCAGCAGGTCAGCATCCGGGATTTGCGCATCCACGCAATAGGTGTACACGGCTCCGCCGACGAAGCGAGCGCAATACGAACCGAAGACCACCACCAGCATCGCCACCAGCAGCTTGGGCACAAACAGCACCACGCGCCCGAGCAGGTCGGTGATGTACGTGAGTCCGAGACCATTGAAGGCGATCATCAACGTCGCGAGAATGGCCAACCAGTACGCGACCCACCCGAACAAGGTGGTCGTATCGCCGCGCAGGCCCGCTTGCTGCAGAAAATTGTCCGTGCCGGCGCGTTCGGTCAGGACGGTGAAATTGACGGCGCGCAGCCCCCTCTCCACGGCGAACCGCGCCGCTTTGGAAAGCAGCCATCCGATCGCCACCACGACCAGCGCCAGCAGCAGCCGCGGAAGGAACGCGGCAACCTGATGCAGAAACTCCCGTGCAGACTCGAGCAATAAATCAATGCTTTGCATGCCAGCCTCCCGGATCTCGACGCTGCGTCCGATGGTGAATCATTTCAAACGGCGCCCCAGTCCAGGATGCCTTGCAAGGGAATACCGGCCCAGCCAGGACGATTGCCGAGCTCGTAACGCAATTCGTACAGGGCTTTCTCCAGTTCGAACAGGCCCAGCAGGCCGTCGCCCGCTTGCGGCGCCTCCGCCCCGTAAAACTTGGCGCCGCGCGCCGCCGCGTCGTACGCGGCAAGAAAAGCTGCCCGTACCTCGACCTCCCAGGCGCGCGCCAGCGGAGCGAGCCTCGCGCCTTCGGCTTCGTTGTGGGCGATCTTGCGCAAGGCGCTGTGCTGCACGTAACTGAACGAGCGCAACATGCCGGCGACGTCGCGCAAGGGCGACTGCTTGGCACTGCGCTCCTCCAGGGTGTGCCCGGGCTCGCCTTCGAAGTCGATGATGACGAAATCATTGCGCGTCACCAGTACCTGGCCCAGGTGGTAGTCGCCATGGATGCGGATCTTCAGGCCCTGCGGCGCCTGACTCGACAAGGCGTCGATGCGTGCCAACACCTGATCGCGCTGCGCCAGCACCGCGGCGGCCCGATCGCGATCCGCTGCCGGCACTTGCTCCACGGCCGACGCGAGCAGGTCGAGCGCGTTGCGCGCTTCGTCCAGGGCGCGCTGGCGGTAGGCGTCGATGTCGGCGCGGCTCAGTGGCTGCGGTGCGAAGGCCCGGTCCCGCGTGGGCCGTGCCAGCGCTTTATGCAATTCGGCGGTGCGTACAGCCAACACCCGAATCAACGTCAAATAAGCTTCATGCGCATTGACGGGCGCCGAGTCGCCGGCCGGCGTGGTTCGATACTGTTCCAGATGGCGCTGCACATACTCGAGCGAGTGGGTCCAGCCATCGCCCTGGTTGGCCACGTAGCCCTGCAACATAGCCAACAGGCGCGTTTCGCCGTCGTTGCCGATATATTCGAGCGCACCGGCCAACGGCGCACAGTTAGGATAGTGCGCGACTTCGGTGAGGTACCTGCCCATCTCAAGTTCGGGATTCACGCCCGTGCGCAACCGGCGGTAGCCCTTGAGCATCAATCGCTCACCGATGGTGACGACGGTATTCGAACTCGAACCGCGCGGCCGGTCCACCGGCAGCGCGCCGAAATCGCTTCCCGCCAACTGATCGAATTCGGTCGTCGGACGGAATTGCAGCTTGCCTTGGGACATGGCGATTTCCTTGCGCGCCGCCATCGCCGCCACGACCGAGCGGCAGAAGAACTCGTCCGCAAAGGCGTCGCCCATCACGCCGACATTCGCCTGCTGGCGGATCTTCGCTACCGCCGCCGTCGCCAGATTGCGCACCCGCTCCTCGTCGCGCTCCTCCCATGCCAGCGCGAGCGGCATGAAGTAGCCGGTGTGTTCGCCGGCGCAATCGAGGTCGAGCAGCGTCACCAGCCAACTCAGCTTGCCCTCCTGCCACAGCACATGGTCCGCGATGCGGGCGCGATCGATCGTCGTGCCTTTGGCCGCATACCAGCGCTGCGTCTCGATGAACCGAGGCAATGTATCCGTCTCGAATTGCAGCCGAGTCTTTTCGGCAATGCCGATGCGCCACGGCACCACGCGTTCGCGAAACAGGCTGGTCCAGCCGTCGAACAGCACCAGCACCGGACGCTCGTCGATGGACACGATTTGCTCGTGCCATGACGGAACTTCGGCGTCGGTGGTCAGGCTGAACCAGTAGAAACCGTAAGCCGAGATCGTCAGCAGGTAGGGCAGCTCGCCGATGGGCGGAAACGCCGTGCGGCCCAGCATTTCCACCGGCACACGGCCCTTGAACGACGATAGATTGAGCTCCACCGGCTGCGCCGAACGCGACAAGTTGGCGACGCACAGGATGGTGTCTTCGCCGAATTCGCGCAGGTAAGCGAGTATCTTGCGGTTTCCCGGCCTCAAGAATCGGCGCGCGCCGCGTCCGAACGCCTGGCTGGTCTTGCGCACCGCGAGCAGGCGCTTGGTCCAGCTCAGCAGCGAACTCGGATCGCGCGACTGGGCTTCGACATTGGTGGAGGGATAGCCGTATACCGCATCCATGATGGGCGGCAGATACAGGCGCTGCGGGTCGGCGCGCGAGAACCCGGCATTGCGGTCCGGACTCCATTGCATGGGAGTGCGCACGCCGTTGCGGTCGCCGATGAAGAAATTGTCGCCCATGCCGATTTCATCGCCGTAATACAGAATCGGCGAGCCCGGCATCGACAGCAACAGGCTGTTCATGAGCTTGATCCGGTCCAGGTCGTTCTCCATCAGCGGCGCCAAGCGGCGGCGGATGCCGAGATTGATGCGCGCCTGCAGGTCCGCCGCATAGGTCGTGTACATGTAGTCGCGTTCCTTGCTCGTGACCATTTCCAAGGTCAATTCATCGTGATTGCGCAGGAAAATCGCCCACTGGCAAGCGTCGGGAATATCCGGCGTCTGCTGCATGATTTCAATGATGGGATAGCGGTCCGCCTGGGCGATGGCCATGTAAATGCGCGGCATCAGCGGAAAGTGATACGCCATGTGGCATTCATCGCCGTCGCCGAAATATTCGCGCACGTCCTCGGGCCACTGATTGGCTTCTGCCAGTAAAAATCGATTCTCGTAGTGCGCGTCGATGGCGGCGCGCAATTGCTTGATCACCGCATGAGTTTCGGGCAGGTTTTCGTTGTTGGTGCCTTCGCGCTCCACCAGGTAGGGAATCGCATCGAGCCTGAAGCCATCGACCCCCATGTCGAGCCAGAAACGCATGGTTTGCAGAACCGCTTCCAAAACCTTCGGATTGTCGAAATTCAAATCAGGCTGGTGGCTGAAAAAGCGATGCCAGTAATAGGCCTTCGCATGATTGTCCCAGGCCCAATTCGATGTTTCGGTGTCCGTGAAAATGATGCGCGTGCCGAGGTACTTCTGATCGGTGTCGCTCCAGACGTAGAAGTCGCGTTGCGGGGAACCCGGCGGAGCCGCGCGCGCGGCCTGGAACCACGGGTGCTGATCGGAGGTATGGTTGATGATCAGCTCGGTGATCACTTTCAATCCGAGCCGATGCGCCTCCTGCAGCATGGCGCGAAAATCATCGAGCGTGCCGTACTGAGGATGCACGTTCTGGTAATCGGAGATGTCATAGCCGTCGTCCTTGAGCGGCGAGGGATAAAATGGCATCAGCCAGATCGTGTTGACCCCCAGATCCCGAATGTATTCGAGCTTCGACATCAGGCCCTTGAAATCGCCGATGCCGTCGTCGTTGGAATCGAAGAACGACTTGACGTTGAGCTGGTAGATGACGGCATCTTTGTACCAGAGCGCGTCCTGGGGCTGCAGCCCGGACAGCGCGGCGGGGTCGAGCGCGGCGGATTTCACGTCGTTCATCTAGCGTGTCGATTTACAGGTCGATTCACAGATAGTAGTCGAAATCCTGCTCGCGGCGCACGCGGCGCCGCAGTTTGAACACGTGTGCGGGCAAGCGCTGCGGGTCCAGCATGACGTAATTATGGCGGCCCCGCCAGAGGTAGCGCTGCTCGCTCAACAGATCGTGCACCTGGTACGGCTGCTCGCCGTCGAGTTTCAAGGCGTCCACGTCGAGGTCCACCCATCCGGATTGCGCGTGTTGCGGATCGAGGTTCACCACGGTCAGAATGACATTATCGGAACCGGCGTCTATTTTCAGGTACGCGATCAGCTGATCGTTGTCTACGGGACAGAAGTGCAGGCCTCTGTCGGACTGCAGCGCGATGTTTTCTCTGCGAATGCGATTCATGCGTGCGATCAAGGACCAGAGGCTTTCGGCACGCTCGATCGTCCAATGGCGCAATTGATATTTTTCCGAGTCCCGATACTCTTCGCTGCCGGGCTCGCGGGGCGCGCTTTCCAGCAGCTCGTAAGTCGGACCGTAAATGCCGTAGTTGGCGGCCAGCGTCGCCGCAAGCACCAGCCGTGCCGCGAATACCGGGCGCAGTCCCGACTGCAGCGTCTCGTGCAGGATATCGGGCGTGTTCGGCCACACATTGGGACGGTAGTACCTGCGCCCCGGTCCGAGTGCAAGGTCCGTGAAATAGTCGGTGAGTTCCCGCTTGGTATTGCGCCAAGTGAAGTACGTGTACGACTGGGAGAAGCCCAATTTGGCCAGACGGTGCATGAGCTTCGGACGGGTAAACGCTTCGGCAAGGAAGATCACGTCAGGGTGATCACGCTTGATCGCCTCGATGAGCCATTCCCAAAAGCCGAACGCCTTGGTGTGCGGGTTGTCGACCCGAAAGATCTTGACCCCCTGCGCAATCCAGTAGTCGACGATGCTCTTGAGTTCGAGCCACAGGGCGCGCCAATCCTCGGTTTCAAAATCGAATGGGTAGATATCCTGGTATTTTTTCGGCGGGTTCTCCGCGTACTGCACGCTGCCGTCGGGACGATGCCTGAACCATTGCGGATGGGCGGCGACATAGGGGTGGTCGGGAGCACACTGGAACGCAATGTCGAGGGCGATCTCGATGCCGAATTCACGCGCTTTGGCCGATAAATGCCGGAAGTCTTCGAGCGTGCCCAGCTGCGGCAGGATGTCTTTGTGTCCGCCCTCGGCCGCCCCGATGGCCCACGGGCTGCCGACATCCTCGGGCCTCGCGGCCAAGGCATTGTTGGTGCCCTTGCGGTTGATGCGTCCGATCGGATGAATGGGCGGGAAGTACAGCACGTCAAACCCCATGCCGGCCAAGTAGGCGAGCCGTGCCTCGACGTCGCGGAAAGTGCCGTGATGGCCCGGCTCGACGCCTGCGGAGCGAGGAAACATCTCATACCAGCTGCTGAAGCCCGCACGCTTGCGGTCCGCCACCAGTTCCAGTCCCTTCGTCGCCGCGAAAGTCCGGTCGGCATGGCGCGCAACGATGCGTGCGCGCGCTGCATCGAGCGCCATCGCCTTCTGCGCGCCGGCATCGACGCCGGCGTCGGCCCCGGCCGCGCGCAACTGCGCCGACCATTCGGTCAGGATGGCCGCGTCGCTGCCCGCGGCCCGCACGGCAACTTCGTCGATGAGCGCGGCGCCGACCGCCAAGGCGGTGCGAATGTCCGCTCGATCGTCGCGCCGTTCGAGCTCGTGGCGCCATGATTCGAAATGATCCACCCACGCCGCCACCGTGTATCGGTAGCGGCCTGCGCGCGGCGGGGTGAACTCGGCGAGCCAAACGTCGTTCGCCTGCGGCTGCATGTCGACTTCATACTCCTCGCTTGCGCCGATCGCGTGCCAACGCAGCACCACGCGCAGCCTGTCGTGACCATCAGTGAAGCAATGTGCTTCAATCGCGACGGTTTCACCGGCGATGCATTTGACCGGGAAACGTCCGCCGTCGACCGCCGGCAGAACCGCATCGATCACCGCCCGGACCCGGCCCTCTTGAATCCCCAGCGTCGCATCGGTCCCGGCGGCCGCGGACACCGCCGCCGTCTTCGTCGCGGGGGCAGCTTTGCGCTTCGCCTTGGTCATGATTCAAAACGCAGCACAATCGTCGCCAGCGGCGGCAAATTGAGAGTGACCGACTCGACTCGGCCTCGAGTGCTCACGGGCGCCGATTCCACCCCGCCGAGATTGCCCCATCCGGAACCGCCGTATTCCCGGGCATCGGTATTCAGAATCTCGCGCCAAACCCCGCGGGCCGGTACGCCGACCAGGAAATTGGGCCGCGGCACCGGCGTGAAGTTGCATGCCACCAGCAACGGAGCGCCTTGACCCGGCGCCTTGCGCAGGAACGCGATGACGCTCATTTCTCCGCTGTCCAGGTCGAGCCATTCGAATCCATCGGGGGAAAAGTCGATCCTGTGCAACGCCGGTTCGTGGCGGTAAATCCGGTTCAGATCGCGCACCAGATGCTTGATGCCGGCGTGCTCGGGCAAATCGGCAACCCACCATTCGAGCTCGCCCTCGTGGGTCCATTCGCGCCGCTGTCCGAATTCGCCGCCCATGAACAGGAGCTTCTTGCCCGGATGCGCCCACATGTAGCCGTAGAGCGTGCGCAGGTTGGCGAACTGCTGCCAGTCGTCGCCCGGCATTTTACCGATCAGCGATCCCTTGCCGTACACCACTTCATCATGCGACAGCGGCAGCACGAAGTTCTCGTTGAAAGCATAGATCAGGGAGAACGTCAGCTGTCCGTGATGATATTTCCGATGGACCGGATCCTGCTTCATGTATTCCAGGGTGTCATGCATCCAGCCCATGTTCCATTTCAAACCGAAACCGAGGCCGCCCATGTCGGTCGGTCTAGAGACCATGGGCCAGGCCGTCGATTCCTCCGCGATCATCGCCACATCCGGATGGTCGCGATAGACAGCGAGGTTCAGTGTGCGCAGGAACTCGATGGCCTCGAGGTTTTCCCGGCCGCCGAAGCGGTTCGGAATCCATTCGCCCTGCTTGCGGGCATAGTCGAGATACAGCATGGATGCCACCGCATCGACTCGTAAGCCGTCGATGTGATATTTCTCGAACCAGAACAGTGCGGAAGAGATGAGGAAACTGCGCACCTCATTGCGTCCGAAATTGAAAATCGCCGAATTCCATTCGGGATGGAAACCCTGCTGCGGATCGGCGTGTTCATAGAGATGCGTGCCGTCGAAGTACACGAGTCCGTGCTCATCCGCGGGAAAATGCGACGGCACCCAGTCGAGAATCACCCCGATCCCCATCGCATGCAGGTGATCGACGAAGTACATCAGGTCCTGCGGAGTCCCATAGCGCGAACTCGGCGCGAAATAACCCGTTGTTTGATAGCCCCATGATCCGTAGAACGGATGCTCGGTCACCGGCATCAGCTCCACATGCGTAAAGCCCAGTTCGCGCAGGTAGTCTCCGAGTGCATGCGCGAGATCGCGGTAATTGAGGAAGTGGCCGTCCCTCCGGCGCCACGACCCCACGTGCAGCTCGTAGATGGACATCGGCGCATCCAAGCCGTTGCGCCCGGCGCGCGAAGTCATCCACTCGGAATCCTGCCACGTGTACTCGAGTGTCCAAACGCGCGACGCGGTAGCCGGGGGCAGTTCGCAAAACACGCCGTATGGATCAGCTTTCTCGACGGCGTATCCGTTGAAGCGCGAGCTGATGCGATACTTATAGCCTTGGCCGTGCTGCGCCGTTGCCGCGACGCCCTCCCAGATGCCCGAGCCGTCGGCCCGCGGCACCAGAGGGTTTTCTCCCGCCGCCCAGCCATTCCAGTCGCCGATCACGGATACCGCCTCGGCGTTCGGTGCCCAAACGGCAAAGCTGACGCCCTCGCCCGGCGCCAGCAGGCGGCATCCCAGCTTGGAGTATAATTGCGAGTGCGTTCCCTCGCGGAACAGATAGATATCTTGATCGGTCAGCACAATCTGGCTGGCTCGTGGTGCATTGCGCTGACCTCTTGTTGCCAAACGATCGTAGGTTATGAGTCTGACAATTCCTGTCCTCAGGGGGCGGGTTCGCGTGTAGGACTACACTGGCTATGGCACGCGGTGCGCGGCCTGTTTGCGGTGCGCGGCCTGTGTTCGCCATGCGCCGGCTGTGCGCGGTCGGCTTCCCTGCGGGCGGGCTACGATGGTGAATTCGCGGCTACGTCCATGGAATCGATGCGATCCCGATAAAAGGCTAGATGCCCCTGGATCTCGGCGACCGCCGCATAGGGTCTCTCATAGGACCACACCGCATTGACCGATTTAGGCCCTCCCAGCGGGATGCTGTAATACGAGCATTCACCCTTGTAAGGGCAGTAAGTCGAATAATTGCTCCGCTCGAGCCTGGACATGTCGGCATCCTTTCGGGGAATGTAAAGAACCGGTGGATAACTCGACTCCCGCAGCAGCAGTGCGTCCCGGCTATTCACGATGTCAATTTTCGCCACGCGGACGACGACCCGCGCGTGACTCAATTCGATGGTTATCGGGTGCTCGGCTCCGGGGAGCTTCATAACCTTGGCGTTCATTGCACCTCCTGGGGTTGGCTCGGATAACCTGCCATTTTCGACGCCGGCAGTGTCGGTTTGTCAGCCCACGCAAGCTTTCGTTCCCCGCGCGGCCGATCGAATCCGCCGTCAGCGAAATGTTCGTGACCGAGTTATTTCGTGATCGAGTTATGGAGCGCTCCGTACGAAAGCGTTGGTCTACTGCGGCACAGCAAAATCTCCGCTCACGGATTGCCGCAACCAGGCATTGCCGCGCAGACCCTTTGGTCTTAATGTTCGGTCATGCAACACTTGGACCGCATCAGTATCGACCCTGAGATTCGATTCGGTAAGCCGTGCATCCGTGGTACGCGCATCACCGTTGGTGAAGTCCTGGGATTTCTTGCCGCCGGCGGCGCGGAGTCGGAACTGTTCACTGATTTCCCGCAGTTGACTCACGAGGATTTGCTCGCGTGTTTCGGCTTCGCTGCGGAACGTGAACGGCGGCTGCTTGCGCTGCCGGCTGCATAGTGGCCGTTCGGCTGTTGCTCGATGAAAATCTGTCGGAGCGGCTTCTGCAACCGCTCGCCGAATTGTTTCCCGGTTCAGAGCACATCGGCATTCTTACGCAGAGCGGTGGCTCGGATCGGCTGCTTTGGGGTCTCGCACGGACCGGCGGATACATTCTGACGACTCGCGACGAAGACTTCGTTGGAATGAGCGTTTTGCACGAGTCTCCGCCCAAAGTACTCTGGCTCAATGTCGGCAAATCGCGCAACGCAGTGATCGCCGCCTTACTTCAATCCCATGCGGCGGACATCGAGCGCTTTGCCGAACATGATGAGTACACGTTCCTTGCGATCGGCTTCTATTCGGCTGCCACTTCGCGCTGAAACCCGCCTATTTCGTCGGCATGGCCGTCGTGCGACACTTCCACCTAGCTATGCGCGCGGTCCTTCCAATATGAGCTCGATCCGGCCCACGGATGGTGTATATCCGCGCGCGCCTGTTGCCAATCGCGATGTTGGTGCATCGGCGGACTCGCGGCCGATGGAGAGCGAGGAAAGGTTCAGCGGCGCGCTTGATTTTGCGGCGATCGGGATGGCGCTCGTGGCGCCGGATGGCCGTTGGCTGCGCGTCAACCCTTCGCTGTGCCGGATCGTTGGGTACTCGCCCGAGGAACTGCTGGCCACGACGTTCCAGGCAATCACCCATCCGGAGGATCTCGATACCGATGTTGAGTTCGTCCAGCGGATGCTCGAAGGAGCCATTCCGCACTATCAGATGGAGAAGAGATACATCCACAAGGATGGACATCTAGTCTGGGTCCTGTTGTCCGTTTCGCTCGTGCGCGACAGCAACCGTAGGCCGCTTTACTTCGTGGCGCAGGTGCAAGACATCGGTGTCCGCAAGGAGGCAGAGGCTCGATTGATTGAAAGCGAGCTCCGCTATCGGATAATCGCCGACCTCGTACCGGGTTTCGTCTACGAGGGCGTCCTCTCCGGGGGACGAATGCAATTGACCTGGGTAAGCGCAGGGTTCGAGCGCGTGTACGGATGCTCGCTGGAGACATTTCATATGCTGGGCCGAGAGCGCTTCTACGACCCGGTTGCGCTCGCGATGGTGCTTGAGGGCATAGCGGATACGGCCCGCGGCTTGGATGCGCGCATGGAGCTGCCCATACGCCGCTTCAATGGCGAGGAGCGTTGGGTACGGATAGTAGGCCGAGGCGTTCGCGTCGGAGATGGCGTGGACAGGACGCGAGCGTTGGGCATAGTCGAAGACATTACGGAGAGCAGACGCCTCGAGCGAGCATTGATCGATGCCAACCATCAGGAACAGCAGCGGCTGTCCAATGAGTTGCATGATGGTCTGGGACAGGATCTTACCGGACTCGCCTATCTTGCCAGTGCGCTCGCCAAGGAAGCCGAGCGCACGCGGTCGCGCCTCGCGGGGGAACTCTCGGCGCTTTCCGGGCTGGCACGGCATGCCGTCGAAGCCTGCAGCAACATTGCGCGGGGCATCTCTCCGCTCACCGAAAGCCGCGGCTCGCTGGTCGCGGCACTCAGTCAGACCGTCGAGCGCGCCAACGCCGGCGGGCGGGCGCGGGTGGAATTTCGTATCAGCGAAAGTGCCCCGCTCAGCCTGTCGCAGGAGTCGCTCAATCAGCTGTACCGAATTGCCCAGGAAGCCCTCAATAACGCACTGAAACACTCGAAGGCAGAACACATCGTCCTTACCCTGGAGATCGATTCCGCGCGGATTCGAATTGACGTTGCTGACGACGGATCCGGATTCCCGCTGCCCGCGGCAGGTTTCGGCGGCTTGGGGCTCGACAGCATGCGCTATCGGGCGGCCGCCATAGGCGCTCGGCTGTCGATCCACAACCGCGACCCGCACGGGGTAGTGGTGACTTGCGAATGCCGCCAGACGCCGGGCGCCGCCTCGTAATCGAAGAAGCTTCAGACCACCGGCACTTCAATCCACCGGCACATTTCAATCCACCGGCACATTTCGAACCACCAGCACATTTCAATCCACCAGCACCTGCGGCGCGCCGTCGCTCATTCGGCCGATCACCGTAGCCTGCGCAAATCCGAGCCGCGCGAAAGTGGCCCGGACTGCCGGTAATGCATCGGGATCGCACGCGACCAGCAATCCGCCCGATGTTTGCGGGTCGGTCAGAATCGCCTGGAACGGCGCATCGAGATGCGGCGCAAGCCGCACGTCCTCTCCGTACGACTGCCAGTTACGCGCGGAAGCTCCGGTGGCGATCCCGGAGCGAGCCAGCGCCTGCACGCCCGGCAGCAGAGGCAGTTGCGCGGCCGTAATCCGCGCGGCAAGTCCGCTGCCTCGGCACATTTCGAGCAAGTGGCCGAGCAAGCCGAAGCCGGTCACATCGGTCATGGCATGCACTCCGGGGATACTCGACAGCTCCATGCCCGGTAAATTCAACTGCGTGGTGGTTTCGATCATGGCGCGGTAGCCTGCGTCGTCCAGCAAGCCTTTCTTGAACGCCGCCGAGAATATGCCGATTCCCAATGGCTTGCCGAGAATCAATACGTCGCCGCTGCGCGCGCTACTGTTGCGCTTCAGGTGCTTGGGATCGACCACGCCCGTAACGGCAAGCCCATAAATCGGCTCGACCGAATCAATGCTGTGACCGCCGGCAATTGGAATGCCGGCCTGCTCGCACACCGTTTCGCCTCCGCGCAAAATGTCGCGGATGGTTTGTTGCGAGAGCGTGTTGACGGGCATGCCGACGATTGCAAGTGCGAGCAGCGGGCGCCCGCCCATCGCATAAATATCCGACAGTGCGTTGGTTGCGGCTATACGGCCGAAATCGAAAGGATCATCGACGATCGGCATGAAAAAATCCGTGGTCGCGACGACTGCCTGAGTCTCGTTCAGGCGGTACACGGCAGCGTCGTCCGAGGTGTCGGTGCCGACCATGAGGTCGGCATAACGCCGGCCCGGCAGTGAGCCCTTCAGCAACTGGGCGAGCACACCCGGCGCGATCTTGCAGCCGCAGCCGCCGCCGTGCGAGAGCGATGTCAAGCGAGGTCCGGGATCCGCAGGTGCAATTGGACTCGTCATCGTGGGCTGGCCTGCACTCCTTCGTGGCGGCGACGTGGCGGAAGGTAGCAGGAGTCGAACCTACCGGGAAACGGTTGACGTCCCCCGCCGGGTTTGAAGCCCAGCCGCACCACCGGATGCGCATGCCTTCCGTTTCGCCGATGAGGCCCGCCGAATGGCTCAGTCCTCATCGTGCCAACTGCTGTCGACACGCAGCACCCGCGCATTGCGTGTACGACGAGTATAGCCAACGCGGTCGAAGAACTCCAAAATCTGAATCGAGCGCTTGCGCCCAACGCCGATGGCATCGCGGAAGTGGGCCGCTTCCATGGCGCCGTGTTCATCCACGAGGCCTTTTACCATCCGGGCGAGTTCACGTACGCAGTCGCGATGGTAGTAGAGATCGTGAACGATTTGGTATACGCCGCCTTGCACCATGCACTTGCGCAGCACGGCCCTCACCTCGTCCTCCGGCGCCCGCACGCTGCGGGCGAGATCACGAACCCACGGTGGGTCGAAGCGGCCGGCGGCTATGGCAGAGCGCAACCGCTCCGCGAACTCGAGCTCGCGCTCATCCCAGTTGATGCGATGTTCCGGCAAATGCAGCCAGTGCCCGCTGCGCCGCAGGCCCTGGCGCTGCACGAGATCGTCGATCAACACACGCCAAGCTGCGTCGGGGAGTGTCGGCAGGGTCATCCGGCGCAGGCGTCCACGATCGATTCCGGGCTCATCCGGATGCTCCGCATGGAAGGTCCGCAGCGCGCCCACGGCGCGTTCGCACAAGGCCAGCCATTGCGGCTCGAGAAAGACAAAACGTTCAGCGGCCGCGTCCACGATTCGCGCCTGCGCCGGCAGCGCAATCCGTTCCGGGGCGCGGCCGCATATCCGCACCAGCTCACGCATCTCGATGCCCTGCGGCGCGTTGCGCAGCAGGGGTTCTAGTCCCTCGCCGGCCAGGAGCCGCTCGATCGAATCCAACCGGCCGAGACGCTCGGGACTTCGACGCCGACGCGCCGGCGCGCTCGGGTCGATGACCGCACCGCCGCCGAGGGTATGTAGAGCCTGTGCATCGCGCGCAATGAAGGCGTCGCCGGACGACGCACAGATCGGCGCATCGAACACCAGTTGCACGCGCGCGGTCGCGCCGGCCCTCACCTGATCGCCTTCGAGGCACACTACGCATGCGACGCGGTGCGCCGTGCCGATATGAATATGCAGCGGCGCGCGGTCCGCCAATGCCCTGCCGTTCGGGAGTCTGCGCAGGCGCACATCGAACCGCGTGCTCGGCAGGAGCGCTCGCGGATCAGCTAACCAGTCGCCGCGCGCCAACGCCGTCTTCTCGACGCCCGCCAGGTTCAGGGCGCACCGCTCACCCGCCCGAGCGATGCCGGTGTTGCGATTCTGCGCGTGAATGCTGCGCACCCGCACCATCATTCCGGCCGGCATCACGGCGAGCGCGTCGCCGACCTGCACCCTTCCCGCGCGCGCGGTCCCGGTCGCCACTGTGCCCCATCCCGGCAGCGTAAAGACGCGGTCTATGCCTAAGCGAAATAATCCGTCCTCCGAGTGTTTCGGCCAGTTTGCCGCTGCCGCGTGCAAGTGCGTGCGCAATGCGGCAACGCCTGAGTCCTCGGGCGCCGTCGCCACCAGGGGAAACAGCGGCGCCTTGGACAGCGCCGTGGGCGCCAGCAGCGCATCGATCTGCGCCTTCGCTTCGCGGATGCGTGCGTCATCCACCCGATCGATCTTCGTCAGGGCGACCGCGCCGTGGGTGATTCCCAGCAGCTCCAGGATCGCGAGGTGCTCGCGCGTCTGCGGCATCACGCCATCGTCGGCTGCAATGACCAGCAACGCAAAGTCGATTCCGCCCACCCCTGCCACCATCGTGTGCACCAGGCGCTCGTGACCGGGCACATCCACGAATCCCAGCACTTCTCCGGCGGCGAGGGGCGTGTACGCGTAGCCCAACTCGATCGATATGCCGCGCGCCTTTTCCTCCTTGAGCCGATCGGTATCCACCCCGGTCAGCGCGCGCACCAGTGTGGTTTTGCCGTGATCGATGTGTCCGGCGGTACCGATGATCATCGATCGAAGGAATTCCATTGCGCGATGAACTCCGCCTCGTCGGCGGCCTCGAGGCAGCGCAGGTCGAGCCACAGCATCTTCTCGGCGATGCGCCCGATGATGGGACGCGGTCGTTCACGCAGCAGTTCCTCGAGCCGAGTCAGACTGCCGCGCTTGCCCGCGGTCTTGCGCACGCCGAGCCCGAAACTCGGCAACCGATCGACCGGCAGGGCGCCGCTGCCGATCTGGGACATCATCGGCG
>DASYFQ010000164.1:0-5740 GCA_036498345.1 Steroidobacteraceae bacterium | reverse complement strand
CTGGTTTCCGCGGTTCTCTTCCGCGAGCGTCGAGATGCCGTCGAAGCCGAGGAACGACAGCACCGCAATCGATGTGGCACCGGCCACCGTCGACCAGGAAAACGCGCCCGGATCGTAAATCGGCTTGAGTGTCAGCCCGCCGGCACCCGTGCCGCGGTGAAGAGCCGCCAACCCCAGGACGACGAACAGCCCCAGCGTCACCAATTCCATGAGCAGCATGTAGCGGTTGATGCGCGCCGTGAACTCGATGCCGAGCAAATTGACGATGCCGTTGAATGAAATGAACCCGGCCAGCCAAGCCCACGCCGGCACGGCGGGAAAAATCGGCCGCAGCGCCACCGCACTGATCAAATACAGCAGCGAGGGCACCAGAATGTAATCGAGCAGGATGAGCCAGCCGGAGAAAAACCCGGCGACCTCGTGCAGTCCGCGGTGGGCGTACGCATACACGGATCCCGCGAGCGGAAACGCTCGCGACATGGCGGCATAGCTCAAAGCGGTAAAGAACATTCCGATGAGGCCCACCAGGTAGGCCAGCGGCACCATGCCTTTGGCTTCGTTCCACACGAAACCGAATACTCCGAAGGGCGCGATCGGCACCATGAAGATCATCCCGTAGATGACCAAGTCCTTGGTCGTCAGGGCGCGGTTCAATTGCTCTTTGTAGCCGAATTCTTGCAGCGACATGCGCGGGACGCCCCTGGTGACTATGCGTCTTTCGCCAGTTGCACCAACATCTTTCCGGTGTTCGTACCGCTGAACAAGCCGATCAATGCTGCCGGCGCCTGTTCGATGCCTTGCAGGATGGTGTTGCGATATTGGATGTGTCCCTCGTTCAGCCAGCGCTTCATGTCGGCGAGGAATTGCGCGCGCAGCGGTTCGAATTCATAGAAGACGAAGCCCTTCATGGTCAGACGGTTGTAGATCATGTTCGACAGCGTGGTCACCGGTTCGGAAATGGCGCCAAAATTGTTGTAAGCGGAAATCATGCCGCAGACGGCGATGCGGCCGAGCGCGTTCATGCGCGGCAGTGCCGCATTCAAGTGCTCGCCGCCGACATTGTCGAAATACACATCGATGCCTCGCGGTGCGGCCGACTTGAGCGCAGTTCGCAGCTCTTCCTTTTTGTAGTTGATGACCGCGTCCAGTCGCAGCTCCTCTTTGAGCCAACGGCATTTGTCGTCCGAGCCGGCGCTGCCGATCACGTAGCAGCCTTTGAGCTTCGCGATCTGCACTGCCACGCTGCCCACCGCCCCCGCAGCGGCCGACACGAAGACGTTCTCGCCCTCCTTGAGCGCCGCGGTGACCAGGAGTCCGCCGTACGCCGTCAGGCCCGTCAACCCCAACACACTCATGTGCGCCGCCAGCGGCATGCCGGCGGCGTCGAGTTTGGAAAGTCCCTTGCCCTCGGAGACAAAGTATTGACGGAATCCTTGCATCGACTGCACCAGGTCGCCTTCGGCGTAGCCTGCGTGACGCGATTTGAGCACGCGGCCGATGGCCCCGCCCGGCATCGCTTCATTGAGCGGCGTGGGTCCGGCCAGGCGCGGCCGCATGGCGGGATCGACCGACATGTAGATATTTTCCACCAAGAGTTCACCGGCCGCAGGTTCCCGGACATCGGTTTCCGCGATCCCGAACTGCTCCGGGGTAGGAACACCTTGCGGGCGTTCGAGTAGATGGACTTCTTTGCCGCGCATAACGTTGTCCTCGTAAGCCTCCGGCTACGCGACTTTGCTGCGCGCCGGCCACTCGGCGGCAGCCGCCGACTCCTTGCCCAGCACTTGCCACAGGTCCTTGAGCAAGTTCGCAAGTTCGCCGGCCATCACCGCGAAATCAATGTCGAACTGTTCTGCCGGGTCGACATCATCCCCTTCCGTGGAGTCCTTGCCCATTTCAAGAAACTCCAGTCGTTTGACTTGCAGCTTATCGGTGAGCACGAACGACACCCGATCATTCCACGTCAGCCCGAGACGGGTCGGATATTTACCGGACGCGAGATGCGCTTGAATCTCCTTGCCGTCGAGCGGATGACGCGTGTAGCGTATGATCGTTTTGGATTTATCGGACGTCTGCAGCTCCAAATCGTCGTCGATCGAAAATCGCCCCGGCGCTTCACCGCGCAGCAGCCATGACGTCATCGCAGCGTGCGGCGAGCGCTCCGTCTCGATGGCGAGGGGCGCGAAGCTGCCCAGTGTATCACCCAGCGTCTCGACGACGGTCTCGGCCCGGGTGATCCCGGCGGCATCCACCGCGAACCAACCCCCTTCGGTATCGATCCATGCGCGCGTGACTCGGCGCCGCGTCAATGCCCGCGCCCGTAATTCATCGGCCACGCGGGCCCGCAGATCGCGCATCTGCTTGCGTCCGACCGGAAAGCCCTGCTCCTCGGCCTGCACTTCCGCGCGCTCTTGGGCGACCTGCCGGATGATCGATCCCGGCAGCAGTTTCTGATTGTCACCCAGCGCGATCATGTGATGTCGATTCAGCGTATGCAGCAGGCGGCCGCCGCTCGTGACCGGTACCCAACCGCGGCTGGACAGCTCGAACGGACCGCAAGGCTGCAAAGTGCGGCCGGCAAGCTGCCCTTCGAACTCTGCGGCGGTGAGCGCCCAATCTGCGGGCATACGATGAAAAACCAGGTTCTTGAACAACATGAGCGGCCCCGCGTAAAAAGAAGCGCGGATTATATTGAGCGCGCGTCGGAATTTTCGTTTATTTTTCAGGGAGCGCCCGGATGGGCGAGGCCCGGTCCGACACGTTGATCCGAGCTACGAGGGAGTGAACATGAACCTGACCGACCGACTATTCAAGATGGAACACTGCGTGATGGCGGCGACGGCCGCCCTGGTCTTCGGGTCGATATTGACGGGGCACGCCGAGCCCGCATCGAAGGAATCAAAGCACTATTCTCTGCCGGCGACGCCTGGAAACGTCCAATGGGGCTGGTACGACCCCAACGAGAAGCCCAAGCTCACCATCCGCTCCGGCGACACCGTTTCCATCGAAACCCTGGCGCATTCGCTTGGACAGATAAAGCCGGGCATAGGCATGGCCGAGATCATCCGGCTGCGCAAGGATAACGACGGCGGCGGTCCGCATTCGATCACCGGACCGATTTACGTCGATGGCGCGGAGCCCGGCGATACGCTGGAAATTCACATCCTCAAAATCGTGCCCAAAGCCGATGCCTTCAATTTCAATCTACCGGGCGGTCAATTTCCGACCGTCGGCCTGCTGGCGCCGGAATTTCCCGAAGGTTTCGTCCGATTCTACAAATTGGACTTGGCCAAGATGGAAACCGAATTCAAACCGGGAATCGTCATCGATCTGAAGCCCTTTCCGGGAACGTTTGCCGTCGGAGTCGATCCGAACGAGCCGGCCGCCAAAGCGGGTCCGCCGATCCATGACGCCAAGGGGCGCACGAGCACGCTGCGGCCATGGAAGAACGGTTCGAATATGGACCTGAACGAGCTGCAAGCCGGTTCCACTTTGTACCTTCCGGTGTTCCTCAAGGGCGGCCTGATCTGGACGGGCGACTCCCACTGCCGCCAAGGCAACGGCGAGGTCAACCTGACGGCGCTCGAGTGCGCCTACAAGGAGATCGAGATCCGGCCGATCGTGCGCAAGGACCTGAAAACGGACTGGCCCTGGGCGGAAACGAAAACTCACTGGATCTTCATGGGTTACGACGAGGACTTAAATCAGGCAATGAAGATCGCCGTCGAGCAGACGGTACACTGGCTCGCGACGCAATCGATGGTCCCGATGAGCCGCGAAGAAGCTTATGCGCTCACGTCCATCGTGGGCGACTGTCGGGTCACCCAGGTCGTCGATATCCGCAAGGGCGTGCACTGTATGATCCCGAAGGCGGTGTTCGTAAAACTGAGCCACCCTTAGATTGGCGCGGTCAACCGTCCGGTATCTGCCTCGTTATGCAAACAGCGGCTACCATTCCGCTGCAACTTAGTGGGAGTACGGACATGAAGTCACGCTGGAAATTGGCAGCCGCCCTCGGCTGCGTCCTGTTCCCTGCCCTGTTCATCTCGGGCACGAGTTCGGCCGATGAGCCATCGGCGCGAGAACGCGGGGTGTGGCAGAAACACGAATACTCATTCGTGTTCATGGGCTTTACCTCGACGTATTCCTGCGATGGGCTTGCCGACAAGATCAAACTGCTGCTCATCGCCGCCGGTGCCAGGCATGACGCGAAGTCGTGGCCCGGCGCATGTGCGAACGGCTTTGGGCGACCGGACAAATTCGCGCGGGCCGATCTGACCTTCTACACGCTTGCACCCGGCGCCACTGATGCGGCATCGGACGTCAAGCAGGTCGACGGCGTTTGGCGTCCTGTGTCGTTCGCCGACCGCTCGCCTCGAGATCTGAGCACGGGCGACTGCGAACTCGTGGAGCAGTTTCGCGATAAGGTGTTGCCGATGTTCGCGACGCGTAACGTAGAGGATCACACTGCGTGCGTCCCGCATCAGCAATCGGGCTCGCTCATCAGTCTGCGATTCGAATCATTTACCGTGCTGCCACGTGCCCCGCACGCGGCGCCGGCCCCGGCGCCGGGGGGTGGGACCTAGACCGGGCGCGGACCACCGTTCCTAATCTCTGCCCGCCGTTCCCCGCCCCCCCGGCGAAAGCGATGCGTCACGAATGCGCGTGTCACGGATGTTCGTCTCGCAATCGTCCGCCCAGCGCGGCGGATACGCTCGCGATGAATGCACCCACCAGCATGGAGAGGGCCGTATAGATCGCGGCTTGCGCGGCGGTCTTCCTGGCGGCATCCGCCTCGGCCTTGGCCTTCGTTTCCGCATCCAGCACGCGGGCAATGAAATCATCGGCCCGCGTCCGCGCGTCTGCCGCCGACACGCCGGTTCGCGCCGCGACCAGTTCAGCCAAGTAGCTGCGATCGGCGTCCGGCACGGTGCCCGTAGACCAAGAGTTGGCGACGATGTGGGCCACTTCGGCTCGCGGGTCCATGGACGCTTGACCGTTGGCGGCCGCGCCGCGAAACAATTTATCCACGTCGTACGATAGAGAGTCGGCGCCGAAGCCATTGGCGGGCGAGCGCGCCATTCCGGGGGCGGCCGATGACGCTGCGCCTGATGAGGCTGCGCCTGATGCGACGCCCGAGGCTGCGCCGGATGCGACGCCCGAGACTGCGTGCGCGCCGCTTTCGAGCACCGAAAACACGGATGTCGCCAGAGTCGCGGCGACCAGGACGGTCGCTACCGCCCACATCACCAGCCCGTGCGCCGTATCGCGAAAGAACACTTCGTGCGTGTGCGTGCCGCTCCACTTGGTGCGCAGCCTGCCTGCTATATACCCGCCGAGTCCGGACGATAGCCACTGCATCACGATAAGCCATATCGCCGTGGTGATGGCAAATGCCTTCGCGCCGGCGCCGTGGCCCGGCCAGGGAGAAATCGATGCAAATCCGAGTCCGGTGCCCAGCGCAAGCAGCACCAGTGAAGCCGACGCAGCCACGAACGCCCCCGCGATGATGGCGGGCCAAGAGACCGCAGATCCGACGCGCGCAGTTTCCATGCGCGGTTCTATTATTTGTTCCATTTTATTTGCCGTCGACTAATGATGCGAACACATTGCCAGCAACAGAATGATCGGAAGGGGAACACCCAACATCCAAAGCAGAATTCCGCGACCCATAATTTGTATTCCTTTATATTGCCTTTTACGAGAGTTACGAGAGAGCCTTCGCTCTTCACCTTGGGGG
>DASYFQ010000163.1:0-6365 GCA_036498345.1 Steroidobacteraceae bacterium | reverse complement strand
CTGAGTTTCGGCCGATGTGCGGACGGCGGCCTACGCTGCCCGTTCCATGGCTGGCTGTATGACGTGACAGGCGCTTGCCTGGAGCAGCCAGCCGAACCCTCCGGCAGCACGTTCTATCGCAAGATTCGGCAGCCAGGTTATCCGTGCGTTGAACGCAGCGGGATTATCTGGACCTATATGGGTCCCGGCGAGCCCCCGCCGTTCCCGGGGCTCGACTGTTTCACTGCACCCGACAGCCACGTCTTCGCGTTCAAGGGTCTGTGGTCCTGCAATTGGCTGCAGGCGCTGGAGGTCGGCATTGACCCAGGCCATGCGAGCTTCCTGCACCGCTTCTTCGAAGACGAAGATCCCTCCGGCAACGTGTATGGCCGGCAGTTTCGCGCCGTGACGATCGGCGCCAACATCCCGATGACGCGCCTGCTGCGCGAGGTGCCCAACCCTCGGCTGGACTCGGAGGAAACAGCGTATGGGTTGCGGATCACCACACAGAGGCCGATCAACGACTCTGTCGTTCATCTGCGCATCACGAACATGGTGTTTCCCCATGCGTTCGTGATCCCGCTGAGCCGCGAAATGTCGATCACGCAGTGGCACGTGCCGGTGGATGACACGCATTGCTACTGGTACGCGATCTTCACCAGTTTCACGACGCCCGTGGACAAGGCGACCATGCGCGCCCAACGGCTTCAGACTCACTCGCTGCCGGACTATGTGCCGCACGCCAACCTGTCGAATGACTGGGGCTATGATCCCGAAGAACAGCGCACGACGACCTATACCGGGATGGGCATTGACATCAACGTGCATGACCAGTGGGCCGTGGAAAGCATGGGCGCCATTCAGGATCGCACGAAAGAGCACCTCGGTTACTCCGATCGAATCATCACGGCCGCCCGCCGCATGATCTTCCGTGCCATCGACGATGTGACGGAGGGACGCGATCCGCCGCTGACGAAAGATGCAGATAAAATCACCGGCCCTACCACTATCGACGCTATCGGACCAGTCGTCGGCCGCGACGAATACTGGCAATCCCTGGAGGCGGAGCGGCGGCAGGCCACACCCTGGCTCGCCCGGGTCAAGGAAACGGCGTGAGCGATTTCGTTTCGCGCCACGGCCTCTGGACCGGGACACAGGACGAGGCCGCTGCCGACATTGCCGAGCGCATCGCGAAACTCGGCACGGTGCGTTTCGCATTTTCCGACGCACACGGCGTGGTCCGCGGCAAGACGCTTATCGCGGCCGATGCCATCGGCGCGCTGCGAAGCGGCGTCACGTGTACGCTCACGATGCTGTTGAAAGATCTGTCGGGCCGCACGGCTTTCCCGGTCTTCCAACGCGGCGGCAACGGCGCCGGCGATATGGTCATGGTCGCCGATCCCACCACGTTCCGAGTCCTGCCGTGGTCTCCGCACAGTGGTTGGATCCTGTGCGACCTCTACGGAACGGACGGGACGCCGCATCCCTTCTCCACGCGTGGGCTGATGCGGCGCATGCTAGCCCAGCTCGGTGAGCGCAGCCTGGGTTGGCGCGCCGGTCTCGAGGTGGAATTCCATGTTCTGAAGCTCGCGGGGGACATCGCGGCCCAAGACCACATCGCGATGCCGGGGCCGCCGCCCAAAGTGATACCGCTGAATCACGGCTATCAGTATCTAACTGAGCAACGCTACGACGCGATCGAACCTCTGATGGAAACGCTGCGCAGTAACCTTCAGGAACTGGGCCTGCCGCTCCGGTCATTGGAGATCGAGTTCGGACCGAGCCAGGTCGAGGTCACATTTGGCGCCACCATCGGCATGCAACCGGCCGATCTGATGCTGCTGTTCCGCAGCGCGACGAAGCAGATCTTCGCGCGTGCCGGTTATCTGGCCAGTTTCATGTGTCGGCCGCAGTTGCCGCATATCGCCTCCTCCGGCTGGCATTTGCATCATTCGCTCGAAGATGCTGATGGGCACAATCTGTTTCGGCATTCGGACGGGCTATCGAAGCTGGCACGCAGCTGGCTGGGCGGACTGTTGCAACATGCCGCCGCGGCCGCTGCGTTCAGTACACCAACGATCAACGGCTACAAGCGCTATATGCCGAACTCGATGGCGCCGGATCACATTGTATGGGCCTATGATAATCGAGCGGCGATGGTGCGCGTTGTCGGCCAGCCCGGCGATGCCGCCACGCGACTGGAAAACCGCGTCGGGGAACCGGCAGCAAATCCATATCTCTACATGGCCTCACAGATTGCCGCGGGTCTGGATGGCATCGCGACAGCCGCTGATCCCGGGCCGTCAGCCGAAACGCCCTACAGTGCCGATGCACCCATGCTGCCAAAGAGCCTGATGGCGGCGATCGGGGCGCTGCGTGAAAACACATGCTTCCGCGCCGCCTTTGGTGACCCGTTCATAGACTACTTCATCAAGCTGAAGGAATTCGAGATCGGCCGCTTCTTATCGGACGTCACCGACTGGGAGCAGCGCGAGTATTTTGAGATTCTGTGACCTCGACAGCCTTAGCTGTGTGCAGGATCTTCATCGCGTCGGCCAGTGCCGCGACATCATGCGTGCGGATGAAGTCTGCGCCGCGGAGAGCAGCATAGATTTCCGCCGCCAAAGTCGCTGGCCCAGCTTGCGTTGGATCAGATCGTCCGGTGATGTGCCGTAGGAACGACTTGCGGGAAACTGAGACCAACAACGGCAGATCGAGCGCATGCTTCATGCGGTCGATGCCGGCGAGTGCGGCGAACGATGCGCTCGGATTGGAGCCAAGAAAGAAGCCCATACCTGGATCAACGATCATGCGCTGACGCGCAATGCCCGCGCGCTCCAGGACAGCGAGCCGATCCTCGAAGAAGCGGATGATCGTATCAACGACGTCCGGGACCGGAATGTCGGCACGCGTAATGTGATTGGGTCCGTGCAAGGAGTGCATGGCGATGAGTCGGCACGAGGATGCGGCGAGCGCCCGATACATGGTCGCATGGGGGAAGCCGTGGATATCATTCAGGAACGCCACCCCGCGTAGCAGAGCGTAAGTCTGCACTTCGGGTCGGAACGTATCCACGGAAACGAGAGCACCGCGCGCCTGGAGATGCGCTATGACAGGTGCAAGGCGTTCGATCTCTACCTGGACGGGGATACGGATGGAATCTGGGTTGCTGGCAACGGCTCCAAGATCGATGACATCAGCTCCTGCCTCGAGCAGGTTGTCTGCCTGCGAGATGGCAGCATGTTGGTCCAGGAAGCGTCCTCCATCGGAGAACGAATCATCTGTGATGTTGACGATGCCTAGCAGCCGTGGCGAAGCCATGCCTTCCTTGTTCTCCCCGACGCGCGGATGGCCTCAACGGATGCCAATCCTCATTTGAGGTGTGCGAGGCACGATTGTCCAGAGCCGCTGCCCGAGCCGTGGCCAAAGGGGGTCCCCATGTCGGCTTCCACCCAACTCTGCCGACCCTCGGCCGAAGATGGACGGCGGCTAAGGGGCAGGAAGAGCCATTCCCAGCGTGAAGCCTGAGTGCCCCAGAAGGGTCGACTCCGGCCGATATCGATCATCCGGGGCAGAGTCCTGGATACAGCTGCTTCTTCTGCAAAGCGCTCGTGGCAGCGCCGCTGTGCCTACTTCTCCACCAGCGACCAGACGCCATTCCATTCGGCACATGGGGCGGTGACGCGGAACTGAGCGATGCGTTCGAGGAATAGCTTGCTCGGCGCGTCGCAGGGGACAATGGCGAGGCAGTCCTCAAACCCAGCGAGCGCCTTCTCCCAATCCTTGCGTCTATAGGCGTCGAGCGCCTCGACATAGGCGTCCCGCAGCGTCAATCGCTCGCTCGCAACTTCACCTTTGCGGCCGAGAAGCTCGAATATGCGCTGCGGCTCGGTCTTGCCGACAACGACCACCGTGTCGATCTCCCGCGTCTCCAGCATGTCGGCAGCGAAATGGTTGGTCGCCTCGCTGATCAGCACGCGCGTGCCATAGGTCTTGTTGGCGCCTTCGATGCGCGACGCCAAATTCACGGTATCCCCGATGACCGTGTAGTTGCGGGTCTGCTCCGAGCCGATGCTGCCCACCACAACCTCGCCGGTGGCGATGCCGATGCGTATGTCGATCTCCGGGAAACCGCGTTTGAGGCCGATGAGATCAGGCAGTTCGGCACGAAATGCGGCAAAGGCAGCAAGTTGATCGAGCGCAGCAAGGCAGGCGAGACCGGCCTGTTCGTCGGCGCCCGTGAAGGGCGGACCCCAGAACGCCATGATGGCATCACCGATATACTTGTCGATGATGCCGCTATGGTGCCGGACCGGCTCCGACATCACCGTCATATAGCGGTTGAGTATGGTGACCAGTGCGGCTGGTGTCATGCCTTCACTGAAGGTGGTGAAACCCTTCATATCGCAGAACAATATCGTCATCTCGCGGCGCGAGCCTCTGGCATCGGTCAGCTCGGGCCGGTCGATCAGCCCGGCGACAATCCGGGGATCGACATATTTACCGAAGGTCTCGCGGATCTGCGCTTTGATGCGCAGCTCGCCGACCATGCTGTTGAAGGACTGCGTCAGCCGGCCAATTTCGTCGCGCGAGGTAATCGGCACGACGGTGTCGAGCGCGCCACCCTCAACCGCGGCGGTTCCGGCCAGCAGACGACGCACCGGACGCACCAGGCCGAGGGTGACGGCGGCGGCGACGATGATGCCGAGCAATGCGGCAATCGCCAGCAGCGCCAAGCCGATCTGGACAACGTGCCGCTGATAAGCGCGGGTCCCGACGATCGCGGCGCCGGCGAGGCGACGCATCTCGCTCCGCGCGGCATCAATTTTGTGGTCGAAATCGTCCCGCCAATCGTCCAGTTCGGCGAGCAATTCGGTTGCCAGCACCTTGTTGTCTGCCACGGCCGCGGCCAGGAGCTTACCGAGCACGGCCTCATAACGTTGCCGTCCCTCCTGTAGCGCCTCGATCCTGACGTCGAGCCGCGCCAGAGCGATGTTGTCGTCAAAATCAAGGGGATCAGCGATCTGTTCGTTGATGTGCTGGCGGGCGGCGGCGATCTCTTCATCGCTCGCCTTGCCGGCGTTCGCGATCCGCTGCCGCAGGTCGTCAACTTTCGCCGTATCCTCCGGCCGCTCGGCGGTGGCCAGGAGCAGCCGGCGGACATAAACCGATTCTTCGACAGAATGAATGTTGGCCTGAGCGAGCGCGACATAGGCGGGAAAATAGTTGTGGTCGAGGATGACGAGTTGGTCATCAACGGTACGGGTCATGCGCATGCTCAAGAGAGCGACGACGGCCATCAGGATCAGCAGCCCGACCGCGATGCCGAAGATCTTGATCCCGATGGTAATCCGCATGGCCTCGACCGGCGTAAATTCAGCAGATCCTTCACGCCGCTGGCCCTATAGCGCGGGGATTACACCGGCGCAATGGGATCGCGCGAAGGCACAACCAGCCCAACCGGCTCGACCAAGCCGGCCGTATCGTTGCGGTAACCGATATGACGGCGGACCGTACTGCGGATTAAGCTCTTGCCGCTTCAAGTCTGCGGAACGTGATAGACCGAACGCAAGTCGAGCAAAACAACGCTGCCGGCCGGAGTCGATGCGGAAAGAAGAGCCTCATGCTGGTCGCATAGAGAAGCCCAATTGTCCTCGCTCGCAATTCCACCGGGGTGTCCTAGATGGCCGCATCGCTGGAACTGCTCGATTCCGCACGGTCAGGCACCTCCATTGTGAGCCGGGGGACCCGGCAACTCGCCTTGATAACCGGGGGAATTGGGCGACGGTGAGAAACCCGGCACTCGGTAGCCCCGCGCATACATGCACTGCGCATACATCGTGTCGTATGGCATCGCCTTCTGCGCGGCGGCGTATTGCCGGCAGATCGCCTGAGTCAGGGCTGCATGATCGTAACCGACGTTCGGGCCGGTCTGCGCGCTGGCGGCGGCGCCCGCCATAAAACAAAGCAATGCCGCCGCCCGGCTGGCGCGCCAAGAAGCCCGGCTACAGCAGCAATTCCGCCAGGCGGCGGATGATGCGGTCGGGCCGGATCGGGGAGTTGCGGGGTAGTCCGACGCCGTAACCGTCGTGCCAGATCGCGTAAATGCCGAGCCGTTGGGGCGCCACGATTTCCTATTCAAGATTGTCGCCGACCATCCAGGGCTCGCCCGGCCCGACGCCGAGCACTTCCATCGCACGATTGTAGGCTCGCTCCTCGGGCTTGCCGAAGCCGTGCTCGCCCTCGATCTGGATGTGGTCGAAACGGTGTTCGGCTGGCGCTCGCCGCCGCGAAACGCCTGTTCATCGAGCACGACAATCTGAAACGGGGCGACTTCAACCAGCGCAGTTCCAACAAGATGCTGCGCGGCGGCGTGTGCGGCATTC
>DASYFQ010000162.1:0-17075 GCA_036498345.1 Steroidobacteraceae bacterium | reverse complement strand
CCCAGGTCTCCCTAGCATGTGGCGCTACTGCGCTGTCATTTCCCTCCTCGGGACAATCGCCGGATGCGTCCAATATCACGCGGCGCCGCTCGAGCTTGGGGCTCGCGCCGATGAGTTTGCGGCGCGCCGGCTCGCCGACGTGCCATTGCGCGATGACATCATCCGCTTGATGCCGCAGGCGGGGGCGTCGTGGCCGCCGCGCGAATGGGATCGCGGCGAAATGCTGGCGGTTGCGTTGACGCAGAACCCGCAACTGGCCGTAGCCAGAGCGCAAATAAAAGAAGCGCGGTCGCGCGAGATCAGCGCGGCGCTGGCGCCCAACCCCGATCTGATTCTGCAATCCGAATATGCGCGGCATGATCCCCACCCCTGGCTGTACGGCGTCAGCTTGAATTGGCTGTTGCGTTCGCCCGAGCGCCGCCGTTTGGACATCGAGATTGCGGAGTTCGATACCGGCGGCGCGCGTTTGCAGCTCATGGACCGGGCATGGACCGTGCGCAGCGCGCTGGCCGCGGCGCTGTCCGATTGGGAGAGCGGGCGCCGCTCTTTGAGTTTGCTCGCGCAGCTGGCGGCGGCGCAGGACCGGCTGGTCGCTCTCGAACAGCAACGCGTACAGGCAGGCGAAGATGCGCCCACGGAGCTGCTGACCGCTCAGCAAGCGCGCATCCAGATCGAGCGGCAGGAGGCGGAATTGCGCGAAGGGGTGGACGCGGCCCAAACCGCCGCGGCCAAGGCGTTGGGCCTGCCGCCGCAGGCACTGGACGGCGTGGCGTTCAATTGGCCGGACTGGGGCGCGCCGCCGCCCGTGGATGAGGAGACGCGCCGCGAGACGCGCGAGCAGGCCCTGCTGTCGCGCGCCGATCTTGGGCAAGCCGTGATGGCGTACGCGGCCGCGGAAGCCGTGCTCCAGCAGTCCATCGCCCGCCAGTACCCGCAATTCGTACTTTCGCCGGGCTACTACTGGGATCACGGCATCGCCAAGTTTCCCTTCGATGTGGGCTTTACGCTGCCCCTGAATCGCAACAAGGGCGAGATCGCCGAGGCGCGCGCCGGCCGCGAACTGGCCGGACAGCGCATGCTCGCGCTGCAAGCCGACATCTATGGCGCGATCGTCGCCGCGGAACGGGCGGAGCACATCGCCCGCGCCAGCGCCGACGCGGCTGAGCGCCAGCTGGAGGCGGCGCGGCGCCAAAAGCGAACGGCCGATCTCGCCGTAGGCGTCGGGGCGGCGGATGTTCTGGATCAAGTCGCGGCGCAGATCCTCGCCACGCGAGCCGAACTCGAGGTGGTTCAGATGCGCGCTCAGCTGCAGAGCTCGCGCAATAATCTCGAGGACGTGCTGCATGCGCCTCTGTCGGGACCGGAACTCGCCCTGGCCAAGTCCATGCCGTCCATCGTTTCCGGAGCCGGATCGTGACGGTCCGCGCACGATGCGTGCTGCCGGGCGTTTGCTGCGCGCTGCTCTGCTTGTCGGTCATCGCGATCGGCGATGACGACAAGCCCGCTGATTCCGGCCGGCGATCCGCGCAGTCCGGCCTGAACAACGGGCAGCAGCGCGCGGCCGGCATTGCGGTCGCGCATCCCATCGCCGCGAAAGCGCCGGAACGCATCGAGGCGCTGGGTCTGGTGCTGGATGCGACCACGTTGATATCCGACATGGGCGATGCGGCCGCGGCCGCCGTCGCGGAACACTCCGCGTCAGCCGAACTTGCGCGACTGCGCGCGCTCCACGCGGGCGGTGCAGGTGCTTCGCTCAAGATGCTGGAAGCCGCGCAAGCGGATCAGGCGAAAGCGCAGGCACAGGCGCAAATTGCGGCGGCGCGGTTCTCTTTGCGCTGGGGGCCGGTGGCCGCATTGCCGATCGACGCTCGGCAGAAAGTGATCCAGGCATCGGCGAGCGGGCGCAGTTTGCTGGTGCGCGCCGACCTGCCGGGGCGGCACACCCTCGGCACCAGCCCAAGCAAAGCCTTGCTGGATGTGGACGGTATCCAGGTTCCGGGCCGCGTGCTGGGAATACTGCGAGAAACCACGGAATTGCAGAGCGTGGGTCTGTTGATCGAAGTGTCGAACCCGCCCGGCGGACTCGGCCCGGGGGCCCGTGTGCCGGTTACCGTATTGACGGCCGAGCGCACAGGACTTCTGCTGCCTCGCGATGCGCTGCTCTACGATGAGAACGGGGCCTATGTCTACAAGCAATTGACGAAACAGTCTCAGGCAGACATGGCGCGTTATGCGCCGGTCAAAGTGCGCCTGCTGCTTCGCTACGGCGAAGGTTGGCTGGTCGAAGGCGTCGATGACGATGACGATATCGTCGTGCACGGGGCGGGGGTGTTGTGGTCGCTGCAGGGAATGGGCGCCCGGCAGCAGGATGATGCCGACGACGACTAGGATTACAACGCAATGCTCGCCGCCATCGTTCGCGCCTCCCTGCGCAATCCCCGCATTGTCACCGCGCTCGCGTGCCTGATCGCCGCGCTGGGTCTCGGCGCGGTGGCGACGGCGCGGTTCGACGTATTTCCGGATTTCGCCCCTCCGCACGTGCTGGTGCAGACCGAGGCCCCCGGTCTCGACGCGACTCAAGTGGAGGCGCTGGTCACGCGGCCGTTGGAGAATTTGCTCGCCGGCACGGAGAATGTGAAGACGGTTCGCTCGACCTCGAGCCAGGGCCTTTCCGCGATCCAAGTGGTGTTCGACCGCGGCGGCGATCCGTATCGCCAGCGCCAAGTCGTTACCGAGCGCTTGGCCGAGTTTGCCGGCGTGCTGCCGCAGGGCGTCGGGGCGCCGCTGTTGTCCCCTCTGAGTTCTTCGATGGAATACCTGGTGCATTTCGGCTACACCAGCGACCGGCTCTCGCCGGTGGAGCTGCGCGACGTGGTCCAATGGATGGTCAAGCCGCAAATTCTCGCGGTTCCCGGCGTGGCGCAGGCGCAGATCTTCGGCGGCGAGGTGCGCGAGCGGCAGATTGACATCGATCCGGCAAAACTCGCCGCGGCCGGACTCGTCCTCGACGACGTCCTGGCCACCGCCAAGCGCGCCACCGCCTTGATCGGCGGCGGTTATCTCGAAACGCCCATGCAACGCATCGTCATCCGAAGCCAGGCTCCCGGCGCCACGCTCGACGCGCTGGCGCAGGCGGTGGTCGGCACCCGCGGCGGCTTGCCCGTGCGTTTGGGCGATGTCGCCGCATTGCGCGAGGGTGCGGAGCCGCGCTTTGGCGACGCCCTGATCGCCGGTAAGCCGGGCATCCTCATCGAAACCTCGACGCAATTCGGGGCCAATACGCTCGAAGTCACGCGGGCGCTCGAGCTTACGCTCGACGCGCTCGCACCGGCGCTGGCCAAGCAGGGGGTGCAATACCATCCGGCGCTGCTGCGCCCTGCCAGTTTCATCGAAAGCGCGATCGAGAAATTGAGAAACTCGTTGGGCCTCGGCGCCGTGCTCGTGGTCGCGCTCTTGTTGATCACCTTGCGCGACTGGCGCGGCGCACTCGTGTCCTTCAGCGCCATCCCGCTCGCCCTGTTGACGACGGTGTGGATACTCGAAGCGTTGGGAATGAGCCTCAACACCATGACGCTCGGCGGTCTCGTGGTCGCGCTCGGCGTGGTGGTCGACGATGCCGTCATCGACGTCGAAAATATTCTGCGCCGCCGCCGCGCCGCCGCGCGCGACGTGAACATCGCCGATTTGCTCATCGGCGCTTCGCTGGAGGTGCGGCGGCCGGTTTTCTATGCGACGGCGGCCGTGGCGGTGGCATTTCTGCCCATATTGTTGATGTCAGGATTGCAGGGCGCATTTTTCCGGCCGTTGTCGATTTCCTTCTTGCTCGCGGTCGGTCTGTCCTTGTTGGTCGCGATGAGTGCGACGCCGGCGCTGTGCGCGCTGGCGATGGCGCGGCACCAACCCAAACCGGAAGCCGACTTTCTGCAACGGCTGAAGCGCCGGCAGCTGCGCGCGATCGTCTGGCTGCATGCGCGGCCGCGTGCGCTCATCGCGATCGCCGTCGTCAGCGGCATTGCCGGAATCATTTTCCTGCCCTTGCTGGGCGCACGATTGCTGCCGGATTTTCGTGAAAATTACCTGATCGCGCACGCGTCGCTCCGTCCCGGGATTTCGCTGATTGAAACTACGCGCGTCGGCGAACAAATCTCCAAGGGACTTCTCGCCATTCCCGGGGTCAAGAGCGTCGCCGAACAAATCGGCCGCGCCGAGAACGGACAGGATCCCGACGCCCCGAACAAGAGCGAGTTCGAGGTGCAGATCGATCCGCGTCAGGGCCGCGGCGCGAGCGAAATCGATGCCGCCATCCGCGACGTGTTCGATGACTATCCGAATCAGCTCGTGGAAATTTATTCGGTGTTGGCGGAACGCATCGGCGAAACCCTGTCCGGGGAATCCGCGCCGTTTTCGATCAGTGTTATCGGCTCGGATCTGGACGCGGACGATCGCGTCGGGGCGCAGATCGTCGAGGTACTGCAGCGCTTGCCCGATAGCGGCAGCGTACGATTGACGGTCCCGCCGCGCCAGGTTGAGCTCCTGGTGGAACTTCTGCCGGAGCAGCTGACTACCTACGGCCTGCAGGCGGCGGATGTGTTGCAGACGGTGAATGCGGCCTATCACGGCAGTATGGCGGCAGAACTCAACCAGGCGGATCGCAGCGTGCCGGTGGTGGTGCGCATCGCCCACGCCGGCGCCGATCCGAGCGCGCTGGGCGCTCTGCTGCTGCGCGGCCGGGATGGAGCACTGACGCCGCTGTCCTCGGTGGCAAGAATCAGCATGGCCTTGTCGCGCAGCCTGATCGATCACCAGGACGGGCTGCGCCGGCAGATCGTCGTCGCATCGCCGAAGCGCGCTGATCAAGTAGGATTTGCCAGAACGGCGCGCCAGGCGATCGCTGCAAAGGTTCGGCTGCCTCCGGGAGTGTTTCTACGCTATGGCGGAGCGGCGGAGGCGCAGACCGCCGCCCGGAATGAATTGTTGCTGCATTCGGCCGCCGCCTTGGTGCTCATCGTGTTGCTGATGGCCCTCGCGTTCGGGCATCCGCGGCACGTGCTGCTCGTGCTGCTGTCCTTGCCGAGCACGCTGATCGGCGGGGTGGCGGCGACCGCGCTGACGGGCGGCACGCTGACCCTCGGGGCGATGGTCGGTTTCGTCGCGCTGTTCGGGATGGCGGCCCGCAACACCATCTTGCTGGTGTCTCACTATGATCATCTGGTGCACGTCGAGGCGCAGCCTTGGAATCTGGGCACCGCTTCGCGCGGAGCCGAGGAGCGGCTGACACCCGTGCTGCTCACGGCGTTGCTCACCGGATTGGCGCTGCTGCCCGTGGCGTGGCAACTGCATCAACCGGGGCACGAAATCGAGGGTCCGATGGCGGTGGTAATTCTCGGCGGCTTGGTGTCGTCTACGCTCGTCAGCCTGTTGCTGATTCCGCCCTTGGCGGCCCACTGGCTGCGACCCAATGACTCAAAAAGGACCGTCGAGGCGCCATAGTCAATGCGATACGGATATGCGTTTGCCAAGCTGCGTCAATCGCGATTATGCTGCGATACGCCCCTGCCGACCCCATGACATGAACGCCCTAGACTCGTTCCATCCCGCCGTTGCCGCCTGGTTCGCGCGGACCTTCGATGCGCCGACCCCCGCGCAGGAGCGGGCGTGGCCGGCGCTAAAGGCGGGGCAGCATGTGTTGGTGGCCGCACCGACGGGATCGGGCAAGACCTTTGCGGCCTTTCTCGCCGCGATCGACCAACTCGTCAAGGAGGGGCTGGAGGCGCCGCTGCCGGACGAGACCCGCATCGTTTACGTGTCGCCGTTGAAGGCTCTGTCGAACGACATTCAACGCAATCTCCAGGCGCCCCTCGAAGGAATTCGTGAAGAGCTGGCGGCGTTGAACCTGCCGGAGGTCACCATTCGCGCGGTGGTGCGCACCGGCGACACCTCGCAGGCGGAACGCGCCGGCATGCGTCGCAAGGCGCCGCACATCGTAGTGACCACACCCGAATCGCTGTACATCCTGTTGGGTTCGCAGTCGGGCCGGGACATGCTTGCCACCTGCCGCACCGTGATCGTCGATGAGATCCACGCGATTGCGGGCAACAAGCGCGGCGCCCACCTGGCGCTGTCCCTGGAGCGGCTGCAGGCGCTCACGGGACGCGGGCTGGCGCGCATCGGATTGTCTGCGACGCAGAAGCCCATCGAAGAAGTGGCGAGGTTCTTGACCGGCAGCCGGTCGGCGGCCGGGGAAGACTGCATCATCATCGATAGCGGCCATGCGCGCAGCCGCGACCTCAAGTTGGAAATGCCCGACGCGCCGCTCGAGGCGGTGATGTCGGGCGAGGTGTGGACGCAGGTCTACGACCGTCTGGCCGAACTCATCCGCGAACATCGCACCACGCTCGTGTTCGTGAACACGCGCAGGCTGGCCGAGCGCGTGGCGCGTCATCTGTCCGAACGCCTGGGCGAGGAAAACGTCGCCACGCATCACGGCAGCCTGTCCAAGGAACGGCGCCTCGACGCCGAGCAGCGATTGAAACGCGGCGAGCTGAAAGTGCTGGTGGCGACAGCTTCTCTCGAGCTCGGCATCGACATCGGCGATGTGGACCTCGTCTGTCAGCTCGGCTCGACGCGTTCGATCAATGCCCTTCTGCAGCGCGTGGGCCGCGCCGGCCACTCGGTGGGCGGCACCTCCAAGGGCCGGGTTTTTCCGCTGTCTCGCGACGAACTCGTGGAGTGCGCGGCGCTGCTCGACGCAGTTCGACGCGGTGAACTGGATCGGTTGCAGGTTCCGATGACCCCTCTTGACGTCTTGGCTCAGCAGATTACCGCCGAGGTCTCGGCGCGTGAATGGGCCGAGAACGAGTTGTTCGATCTCATGCGCGGAGCGTATCCCTACCGGGACCTGAGCCGCGAAGAATTCGACGAGTGCGTGCGCATGCTGGCCGACGGATTCAGCACCCGCCGCGGACGCCGCGGCGCGCTGCTGCATCACGATTCGATCAATAAGATGCTGCGTCCTCGCCGGGGCGCCCGGCTGACGGCGCTCACCTCCGGCGGCGCCATCCCGGACAATGCCGATTACAAAGTGATGCTGGAGCCCGAGGGGCATCTCGTCGGCACCGTCAATGAGGACTTTGCGGTCGAGAGCCTGCAGGGCGATGTATTCCAATTGGGCAATACCTCGTATCGCATATTGCGGGTCGAGCGGGGCACCGTGCGCGTCGAGGATGCGCACGGGCAGCCGCCGTCGATACCATTCTGGCTGGGCGAGGCGCCGGGTCGCACCGAAGAGCTGTCGGCGGCCGTTTCGAGGCTGAGACAGGAGATCGAGCAGCGCCTGGCGGCCGGGCGAGCGGCGGAGGGCGCCCAAACGGCGGAGAGCGCGCGCGGCGATGCCATGCGATGGCTGATCGAGTCGGTGAGGCTCGGCGAGACGGCGGCATTGCAGGTCGTTCAGTACCTGAGCGCCGGCTACGCGGCGCTCGGCTGTCTGCCGACGTTTCAGGTGGTTGTATTCGAGCGATTCTTCGACGAATCCGGCGGGATGCAGCTGGTCATTCACTCCCCCTTCGGCAGCCGCGTGAATCGCGCGTGGGGATTGTCCTTGCGCAAGCGCTTCTGCCGGACATTCAATTTCGAATTGCAGGCCGCCGCGACCGAAGACCACATCGTGCTGTCGCTCACGCATGCGCACAGCTTCGAGCTGGCCGAGGCTGCGCGGTATTTGCACTCGAACTCGGTTCGCCAGGTGCTCGTGCAAGCGTTATGCGCGGCGCCGATGTTCGGGGTGCGCTGGCGCTGGGATGCCGGCATCGCGCTCGCGCTGCCGCGATTTCGCGGCGGCAAAAAAATCCCGCCGCAAATCGCGCGCATGAACGCGGAAGACCTGTTGGCATCGGTGTTCCCGGACCAGGTGGCCTGCGCCGAGAATCTACCGGGCGAGATCGAAATACCCGATCACCCGTTGGTGCGGCAAACGATTCGCGATTGTCTCGAGGATGCGATGGATGTTCAGCGCTTCGAAGGCGTGTTGCGCGGTCTCGAAAGCGGCGCGATCCGCGTCGTTGCGCGCGAGCTGACCGAGCCTTCGCCGCTCGCGCTGGAGGCCTTGAATGCGCGCCCCTACGCCTATCTCGACGATGCACCTCTGGAGGAACGCAGGACCCAGGCCGTGATGAGCCGCCGCTGGATCGATCCCGAGTCCGCCGCCGACATCGGCAAGCTCGACCCGGAGGCGATAGAGCGCGTGCGCGCCGAGGCGTGGCCGGATGCGGCGACGCCCGACGAGCTGCACGACGCCTTATTGTGGCTGACGTTTCTGACCGATGAGGAGCTGCGGCGCAATGCGCAGTGGCCGCGATTGATGGATGAACTCGCGGCTTCGATGCGAGTCGTGCGTATATCGGCTCCCGGCCTCTCGCCGGGTGACGAGCGGCGCTCGATCGTGTGGGTGGCGGCCGAAAGGCGCGCGCTGTTCGAGCCCTTGCCCGTGTCGGATGAATCCTTGGTCGAGATCGCCCGCGGCCGGCTCGAGGGTTTGGGACCGGTCACGGCATCGGCCATTGCCGGTTCGCTGGCTCTGCCCGCATCGAGGATCAACATCGCTCTGGCCGCGCTCGAGGCCGAGGGCTTCGCCATGCGCGGCCGGTTCACGCCCAGCGTCGCCGAAGAAGAGTGGTGCGAACGTCGCCTCCTGGCCCGGGTACATCGCTATACCGTCAAGCGGCTTCGCGCCGAGATTGAGCCGGTGCAAGCTCGCGACTTCCTGCGGTTTCTCGGCGTATGGCAGCGGGTGCTGCCGGAGTCGCGGATGCAGGGGTCCGACGCGCTGGCGGCGGTGCTCACTCAGCTCGAAGGCTTCGAAGCGCCGGCCGGTGCGTGGGAGACGGAGATCATTCCGTCGCGCATGGCCGAATATGAGCCGCAATGGCTGGACGAGCATTGCCGCGCGGGGCGCGTCATCTGGACCCGGCTCGCCGCGCGCGGCGCCGCGCAGGGCGTTGCGAAGGGGGCCGAGCCCGAACGCGGCCGGGGCGCTTCCCCGGTTCGCTCCACGCCCATCACCTTGCTGGCGAGGCGCAATGTGCCGCTGTGGTCGGCCCTGACCGGTCAATCCGATTCCCCTCAGCTGACATCGAGAGCTGAAGCGGTGGCCGCATTCATTCGAGAACATGGCGCCTCTTTCTTCGACGAAATCGCGGAGCATGTGGGCATGCTGCCGGTGGAAGTGGAGGATGCGCTCGCCGAGCTGGTGGCACTCGGCTTGGTGAACTCCGACAGTTTCGCCGGCCTGCGCGTACTGCTGCTGCCGAGCGGCCGCCGCGGCAAGTCCACGTCCTACAGCGGGCGTCGCAAGCGCCGCCTTGCGCTGTTTGGAATGGCGGATGCGGGACGCTGGGCGCTGGTGCGGCGTCCGATGGCCCCCGCGCCCCAGCGCGGCGACGAGGCGGTCGAACATATCGTGCGCACGCTGCTGCGCCGCTGGGGTGTGATCTTCTGGAGACTGCTCGGGCGTGAGGCAGACTGGCTGCCGCCGTGGCGCGACATGCTCATGTGCTGCCGCCGCCTGGAGGCGCGGGGCGAGATCCGCGGCGGCCGGTTCGTCGCCGGCTTCTCGGGCGAACAATACGCGACGCCGGAGGCGGTCGGTCTTTTGCGCGACGTGCGCCGCAAGCCGCACACCGAACAATACCTGTCGCTGTCGGCGGCCGATCCGCTGAATTTGATCGGCATCATTACTCCCGGGGCAAGGCTGCCTTCGCTCGCCGGCAATCGGCTGCTGTACCGGGACGGGTTGCCGATCGCGACTTATGCCGCGGAAGAAGTTCAGTACCTCGTCGATCTTCCGGAGAAGGAGCAGTGGGAGGCGCAGACCGCGCTGTTACGCCGCCACACCCCGCTGGTGCTGGACGACCTGGGGTAGGCGCCGCGCGTTCAGGATCGGGCCGCGGCGGCGGATGAGCCGGGTCTTGGGTCCTCTACGCGGGCGGTACGGCGCCGCTCGTCGGTGGGCGCAATACCGAACACCCGCTTGTAGGCATGATACAAGTGCGATGTCGACCCGAAGCCGCATTCGAACGCGATATCCAGGATGGGTTTGAGGGTCTGACGCAGCAGAGTTCGCGCGCGGGCGAGGCGCAACTGAAGATAAAACGCCTTGGGAGATGCACCGAGTTGTTCGCGGAACAATCGTTCCGCTTGCCGCGGTGAAATACCGGCGGCGTTAGAAAGCTGCTTGATGTCGAGCGGATTCTCGACCGCGCACTCCATGAGCCGGATGATCTCGGCCAATTTGGGGCTGTCGCGGCGTCGCATTTACGCATGCAGGCGTGCCGACGCCGGACTATGCTCCAGCATGGATCAGACTCGGCGACGTCAAGGGGGCCGCGGCCGGCGCCTCGACGGCGGGCGCATCGCTCAGCTGCCGTGGACTCAAGTGAGCAATCCGTACCCGCCCGTGGAGATGTTGTCGGCGGATCAGCTCGAGGCCATTCACCTGACGTCGCTGCGCATCCTCGAGGAATTGGGGATGGAGGTGATGTCGTCGCGCGCGCGCGCCGTGCTCGAGGCCGGGGGCGCCGACGTCGACTCGGCGACGGGAACGGTGCGCCTCGACCGCGGGCTCGTCGAGAGCGCATTGAACAGCGCGCCCGCTTCGTTTTCCCTGACCCCGCGCAACGCCGACAAGCGCGTGATCATGGGCGGGAATCGGATCAACTTCGGGCTGGTCGCAGGTCCGCCCAATGTCCACGATTGCGAACGGGGCCGCCGGCCGGGAAACTACCGGGACTACTGCGACTTCATCCGTCTCGCGCAGTTCTTCAATGCCATTCATCTGATCGGCAACCAAGTGTGCGCGCCCATGGAACTGCCGGCGAATTCGCGGCATCTAGACACCTATCGGGCAAATCTATTGTATTCCGATCAGGTTTATCACTGCACGGCGATCGGCGCCGGACGCGCACTCGACGGCATCCGCATGATGGCCATCGCGCGCGGCCTCGACCTCGGGCAAATCGCCGAGAGCCCCGGCGTCATCACCATCGTCTCGGTGAACAGTCCCCGCCGTTTCGATGAAGCCATGAGCGAGGGTCTGATGGCAATGGCGGAACACGGCCAGGCCACGGTCATCACGCCCTTCACCCTGATGGGCGCCATGGCGCCGGTGTCGCTGGCGGCGGCCCTCGCGCAGCAAAACGCCGAGGCGCTATTCGGCGTGGTGCTCGCGCAGCTGGTGCGGCCGGGCGCCCCGGTGATGTACGGCGCGTTCACCTCGAACGTGGACATGCGTTCGGGAGCGCCCGCGTTCGGCACGCCGGAGAACGCCAAGGCCAACATTGCGAGCGGGCAGCTGGCCCGCCGCTATCGGCTTCCGTACCGCACGTCGAATGCCAGCGCCTCCAATGCGGCCGATGCTCAAGGGGCCTACGAGACCGAGATGTCCCTGTGGGGCGCGATTCTTGGACACGGCAACCTCGTGTACCACGCCGCCGGTTGGCAGGAAGGGGGGTTGACCGCGTCATTCGAGAAGCTGGTGCTCGACGTCGAGATGCTGCAGATGATGATCGAGTTCCTCAAACCCATCGTCGTCAACGAGCAGGAGCTGGGCTTCGACGCCATCCAGGGCGTTGCCAGCGGCGGCCACTTCTTCGGCGAGCCGCACACCATGGAGCGTTACGAACACGCGTTCTACCGGCCGCTCGTGTCCAACTGGCAGAACTACGAGAACTGGCAGCTCGGCGGTGCCAAGGACGCGACGCAGCGAGCCACCGGTCTTTGGAAGCAGGCGCTGGAGGAATATGAGGAGCCCGCGATGGATTCCGCGATACGCGAAGAACTCGACGCCTATGCCGCGCAGCGTCGTGCCGAGATCGGCAGCGGCGAGCCCTAGCGTCGGGCCCTACCAGCGTCGGGCAAGCCCCGTTACCTCGGCCTGTAGACCGCCAGCTTGCTGTGCGTGCGCGCCGGATCGAACTCGGATAGTTCCGGCTCGTCTTGCCGCTTGGATCGGACCAGCGTCTCGAACTCGGACACGGGCAGGGCCTTGCTGTAGTGAAAGCCCTGGTATTGATCGCACCCCAGCGTCTTCAAAAACTCCAGCTGTTCGGTCGATTCGACGCCTTCCGCCACGACTTTCAATTTCAGGCTATGCGCAAGCGAGATGATCGCGCGCACGATGGAGGCATCCTCGGATCTCGACATGATTTCACTGATGAATCCTCTGTCGATCTTCAGCTTGTCGATCGGAAAGCGCCGCAAATAGCTCATGCTGGAGTAGCCGGTGCCGAAATCGTCGACTGACACGAGTACGCCCATCGTGCTCAGTTTCTCGAGGATGGCGATCGACTCTTCAGGATCGCTCATCACCGCGCTTTCGGTCAGCTCCACCTCCAGAAAGCGCGGTTCGAGACCGGCCAGGTCCAGTGCGTCCGCTATCATCTCGACAATGTTGCCCTGCCGGAACTGCGAGGCGGACAGATTCACGGCAACCCGGAGCGGCGGCAGCCCGGCAACCTGCCAAGCACGCGCCTGCCGGCAGGCCTCGCGCACCACCCAGGCGCCGATGCTGCCGATCAAGCCGCTTTCCTCGGCAATGGGAATGAACTCCGCCGGCGGAATCGATCCGCGCACGGGGTGCTTCCAACGCAGCAACGCCTCGGCGCCGTGCATGACACCGGTCGCCGTGTTGACCTTGGGCTGATAGTGCAGCTCGAATTGCTTTTGCTCGAGTGCGACGCGCAGGTCGCTTTCCAGCCTGACTTTTTCCTGAGTGGCGGTGTTCATGCCGGGCATGAAGCATTGGAAGTTGTTTCGGCCCCGCTGCTTGGCGCAATACATGGCCGCATCCGCGTGCGCCAGCAGAGTCTCTATGGTTGCGGCGTCGGCGGGGTAGAACGCGATGCCGATGCTCGGCGAAGTATGAATCTCGATGCCCGCAATGCGCACCGAGGGCTGCATCACGTCGATGATCCGTTTCGCGACCTGCTGGGCCGCATCGCGCTCCGGGCTCGGCGTGACGATCAGCACGAACTCATCTCCCCCCAGACGAGCGACGGTGTCGACGTCGCGCACCACGCTCCTGAGCCGCTGCGCCACCTCCGTCAGAAGCTCATCGCCGGCTCGATGCCCCAGGGAATCGTTCACCAATTTGAAGCGATCGAGATCCACCAATAGCACGGCAAAGGTCTGCCCTTGACGATCGGCAAGGACGATGGATTGGCTCAATCGATCGTCCATCAACACCCGGTTCGGCAGCCCGGTCAGGGCGTCGTGCGTCGCGAGGTGACGCAATTGCTTGTTGGCCGTCTCCAGGCCTTGCGTGCGCGCGTCCACCGCCTGTTCCAGGGTTTCGACTTGGCGGCGCACGATGCGCTCGTTCTGCCACTTGCGGGTCAACGCGTTCGCGCATTGCAAGACTTCGATGGCTTCGAACGGCTTTTTCACCACCAGAAGCTTGTCGGAGTTATCCAGGCGAGCCACGACCTCGGTCCAGTCATAGTCGGAATGCGCCGAACATATGACCACCTGAACATCCGGGTCGATCGCCCACATGCGCTCGATCGTCTCCAGGCCATCCCAGCCGGGCGGCATGCGCATGTCGACGAAGGCCATCGCATAGGGTCTGCCTTCCTCCAAAGCTTGCCGTATTCGCGCGACTCCTTCCTGGCCCTGAAATGCCGAATCGATCTCAAAGCCCGGCGTCGCGCCGGTCGGCGAGGTCTCGCCGAGAAGCGCGAGCTCGGCTGCCGCCAAGGCGCCGGCGTCGTCATGGCCGCCGCCGATGACCTTGCGAAAATCCCCGTGGATCTCCTGATTATCGTCGATGATGAGGATGCGCCGATTGAGCGGCGTCGAGCTCTTAGCCATAAACCGTCTCCGGAGATTTAAGCGGTAAATCGAGCGTAAATGTTGCCCCACGGTCAGGGCCGGCACTGTCGACGCGCAGGACGCCGCCCAGTTCCCTTGCCGCCAGGGCGCCGCTGTGCAGTCCGAACCCGTGGCCGTCTTTCTTCGTGGTGAAGCCGTGGCTGAAAATCCGCGCCATGTGTTCGGAACGAATGCCCACGCCGTTGTCGGTGACCTTGATTTGCACGCCGCCGGCTTGGTTCGACACGCGCATCACGACTCGCTTGTCCGGCCTATTCGACGACTCGCAGGCGTACTTCGCGTTGCGCAGGAGATTCACCAAGATCTGCAAGACCTTGTGTTTCTCGACGACGATCTCCGGCACGTCCTCGAACTCGCACTTCAAGATCACGCCATGCCGGGAAAAGGTGCCGCTGTTCATGCGCAATGCGTCGTCGACGAGACTCTTGACGGCGAGCCTCTCCGGCACTCCGACCAACTTGGAATAGCTCTGCTGCATCGTCACGATTTCCTTGATGTGATCGATGTTCCTGCGCAAGGATTCGAGTTCCCGCAGCGTAGCTTCCTGGTCGAGCTCCAGGTGTTCGGCCAATTCGGTGAGATAAACCGGCAGGTGTTTGGCGCGCTCGTCGGCGGCAACGAAGGCGCCCAGGTCCGCTTCATGCTGCCGCAACAGCGCCGCGACCTTGCCGAGCGCCGCCGATCTCGGCTTCTTGACCCTGTCCGTGACGACGCTCGCCGAAATGTTCACGCTATTCAAGACGTTGCCGACGTTGTGCAGCACATTCGTGGCGATTTCAGCCATGCCGGCCTGCCGCGAGGCGTCGCGCAATTGCTGCTGCAAGTTGCGCTCGCGCTCGTCCGCCTCCACGCGATCCGTAATGTCGAGATCGATGCCGACCAATCGCGGGCTGGCGTCGACCGAATCGGTCACGACCGCCGCCAGCGATGCGATGTGGGACACCGAGCCGTCCGGGCGCACGACGCGGTATTGCGACCGGAGCTGGCTATGGTCGCGCATCGCGCTTGCGATGGCGTCTTGCGCGGACTGACGATCATCCGGGTGAATCAAGCCGAGCCATGTCGCCATCGTCGGTTGAAATGCCCGCGGAGATTGGGCATATAGCTCATGCATGGTGTCGCTCCACCATACATCGAGACCCTCTCGTTTGAGTTCGTAGACGCCGGCGCGTGCCGCGCGCGTTGCGACGGCGAAGCGAACCGACATGGTCTCATGCTCGGCGCGCCGCTCCCGTTCCGCGGAGATGTCCGCCTCCATTCGCGCCTTGAGACGCCGCCGCGTCGCCAATACGAACACTACCGTCAGAATTGCGGTGATGACCAGCGCTGCGGCGACCGCGCGCTTTTGACGTACCGCCGAGGCGATGGCGTCCTTGACGGCGAATTCGTCGCGCCTCTCGAATTCATCGTCTACCGCTTTGGTGAGCAGGTCACCCTGCATGATTGTCGTCCGGAGGGGCATGAGGGCGCCGAGAGTGGCGCCCTTCGGGATGACGGTCGCGAGATTCTGCACGGCCGCCGCCGCGTCGCCGGCAACGGCGGTTTCGCCTCGACCGGCGAGCTCGGCCAGCCGCGCCGCAGCCGTGTGCAGCGCCTCGACCGACTGTGCACCCAAGGTGCCGGTATCGACGGCGTCCGCCGCGCCGTTCGTGAAGGTCTTGTAGTTGGCGCGGGCCTCGTTCGCGAGTATTCGGAGCGGGCGGGAATGTTCGAGCGCGGCCGCGCGGCGGGCGTCAACCGCCATTTGCACCAGCAATACGACGGCAATCGGCAGTGCCACCGCGAGGAACTGGAGCGCAATGAGCTTATCCGTGGTGCGTTTCATGGCGAGCGTCAATACCTGCCGATGACGGTGACGCCCGCCAGCGGATCGGCGGCCAGATAGCCGCAGCCGCCGGGAGTGCGCCTGACGAACTCGAGCACCGCGGCGTCGTTCGCCATGGCGGCCGGCGGATTGACGCCGTCGCGAAACGATTTCTTGGCCCAAGTCGTCGCGTATTTGACGGCGTCCATCTTGAGCACCTTTTCGAGGAAGGCAGGCTGAGCTGCGAGATTGTCGACCGGCACCAGTCTGGTGGCATTGTAGAACTGCTTTTCGCCCAAGAAGACGTCGCGAACGTCCGCGGTCGCGAGCGCGACGCCGGCATGGCAGACGAGATACAAATCGTCGGCGACGGCGGCACAGCTCGTGCCTGCGAGCAGGAGCGAGAGTAACCAGACGGTGATTTTAGGCTGCATTGCCTGTGCTCACTGCATTAGAACCGAATGGCGTAGTCCAGCAGCGCATCGGTCCACTGATCGATGAGGCGATCGGTATTTTTCGTACGGCCAACCTCCAATTTGAGCGCCGATTTCGGGTCGAGATCGAAACGCAATCCCAAGGCCGTGCGGTAATAGGACATGCCGTCGGCCTGCAGCGCAAAATAATTGTCGCCCTGATCGAGCACGGCCCGTTCATAACGCGCGTAAGGCGTCGCGATCGGCAAGCGCCATGCAAGCTGAAGGAATCCGGCGCTGCTGTGGTGCGGCGGCCCCCGACCCGTCAGATCGGTATCGCTGAATCGGTAGAACTCGCCGAGGTGCTCGAATCGATCCGTGTCATACGCAAAGTACACCCCTGCGTTGTCGACGCGCGTGATGCGTCCCACCTGCTGATCGTCGGTGATCCGGCTTCGAAATCCACTGACGCCGACTTTCAATCCATTCAATGTTTCGCCGAACACGTAGCCCAAGTTGCCGCCATAGATGGCGCCGCCATCCTCGACGCCGCCGCTGCGCGCGTCGATCGTGCCCGAGGAAATCTTTTGGCCGTTTCCCAAAAAAACATCGTAGGTCAGCTTGCCGTCGGGCAAGCGATCTGCTCCGGTGAGCCACGCGCCGACGGTATGATTGGGCATCACTCCGCCCTGATCTTCGAACAGAATGAATCGCGGCCGGCGCAGCGAGGTCGCGATTTCCTGCCCGTGATGGAAGGCGGTGTTGTAGTAGCCGAACGGCGTGTGAAAGCGGCCTATCCAGACGGTGGCGGCGTCGCTGAACTGATAGCCGATCTGGCCGCGCTCCAGGTCCGACTCGAGCTGACCTTTCTCGTTCACCTCGAAAGTCAATTCGAACAACGAGCGGGTGTGCTCGCCGAGCTGCGGATTCAAGAATATATCGAGGGCGCCGATATTGGCGCCCTTCAACCCCGG
>DASYFQ010000161.1:0-6383 GCA_036498345.1 Steroidobacteraceae bacterium | reverse complement strand
ATGAAGAAAAAACTCTTTGATGAACTTGTGGAAAGCCTCAAGCAAGCCGGGGAAATCGTCCGCGGCGAACGGGCACCGTCTCGAGAGTTTTATGTCGATGCCGCGATGATCAAGCAACTACGCAAGTCCACCAAACTTAGCCAAGCGAAATTTGCTGCCCTGCTCCGCGTCGAGGTCAGCACGCTTAGAAACTGGGAACAAGGACGGCGGGAACCAACGGGCCCAGCCAAGGCGTTGATTTACGCAATTCGGAAAGATCCCACGCATGTCCTCAAGGCACTGGCGGCGTAGCATCGAACTGTCCGGACAAGCCGTTGCGAGTTCACAGAGGACGAATCGTCGTCGACCCAAGGGCGCAGAACCCGACCGTCGTCGAGAAATATCGTCCCTTTCACTTCCGATGGCGAGGCGCTTGCTGCATTCCAGCCTTCGATGCGTTGTCGATTTACATTGGCGCAAATAACTGAATTACCAATCAATGTGCGGGCCGCCGCGACGAGCTAAAAAGCTTAGTCCGTAAACGCACGACGCGATCTCGCCGCCCGCCCTGAGTGGACGTGAGGTGAATCCAGTAGGGTTTGTGTCCTAACCTGGGCACAATTTGGTCACACTTCAGCGAAAGCAGTTTGGAGATTTGCTTCGCAAATTCTTGATTTAATTGGTAGCGGGGGTAGGATTTGAACCTACGACCTTCGGGTTATGAGCCCGACGAGCTGCCAGACTGCTCCACCCCGCACCGGAAGAGCCGCCCATTGTACCTGGCCATTTCGCCAATGCAAGAGGTCAATGGCTTTTGGGAAGCGCGCGAGGCTCCGCCCTGCCCCGCCGCTTGGCGGTCTATTGCAAGGCTCGCTGACAAAGCTGTAGCAGGGTGCCGGGAATCACCCCCAGCCCGAACGCCAACAGCGCATTCACGCTGAGGATCGTCCGCATCAGCGTCGATCCGCCGATGATCGCCACGTCGGTCGGCTCATCGAAATACATCAATTTCACGATGCGCAGATAGAAGAACGCGCCCACCACCGAGAACAGCACCGCCACCACGGCGAGCCAAGTGTAGTTCACACCAAGGACCGCCTGGATGACGCCGAGCTTGGCCCAGAATCCGATGAACGGCGGCAGGCCCGCCAAGCTGAACATCAGAATCGCCATCATGCCGGCGAACCAGGGACTGCGTGCATTGAGTCCGCGGAAATCCACGATCTTGTCCGCTTCGAAGCCTTGGCGCGCCAGCAGTAGAATCATGCCGAATGCACCGGCGGCGACGATCACGTAGCTGATCATGTAAAACATCGCAGCTTGATAGCCCTGCGCCGTTCCCGAGAGGATGCCGAGAAGAATGTATCCCACGTGCGAAATGGTCGAATACGCGAGCATGCGTTTGAGATTGCTCTGCGCGATGGCGACGATGTTGCCTATGGCCATCGACAGCACCGCGAGCACCACCAGCATTTGACTCCAGTCTCCTTGCGAGCCGGCCAAGGCCTCCGGCAGTAAACGCATGGCCAGAGCGAACGCCGCCAGCTTCGAGGCGGTGCCGATGAACACGGTCACGCTGGTCGGCGAACCGTCGTACACGTCCGGTATCCACATGTGGAACGGTACTGCGCCGAATTTGAAGCCCACTCCGACGATGAGGAAGGCGATGCCGAACACCAAGCCGATGTTGTCGCCCAGCCCGTTATGCACGGCGGCCGCGATCGCCGCGAGTTCTAGATTTCCCGTCACTCCATAGACGATGGACATGCCGTACAGCAGCGTTCCCGACGCCAAGGATCCCAGCACGAAGTATTTGATGGCGGACTCGGCCGCAATGCCGGACTCCCGGTCGAACGCCACCATGGCGTACAGGCACAGCGACATCAATTCCAACCCCAGATACAGGGTGATCAGGCTGCCTGCGGAAATCAACACCATGGCGCCCAGGGTGGCAAACAGCCCCAACACGTAGTACTCGCCTTTGAGAATCGCGCGGCGCCGCAGGTAGTCGGTGGAATACACGAAGACCACGGCCACCGTCAGCAGCGTGACGACCTTCAGCACCTGCGCCATCCGATCCAATTCGAACAACCCGCCGAGCGCCACGATCTTCGCGGAAACCGGCTGCACGCACACCAGGATGGCGGTTATCCCCAAGCTGATCACGGCCAATACTCCGGTCCAGCGCCGCTGGGCGTCGTTCAGCAACAAATCCAACATCAATATCGCGCACGCCGCCAACCCGAGAAAAATCTCCGGGCACGCGTACACCAGTCCGGCGTTGAATTGGCTGACACTGAATTGAGCGAGGGCGTTCATGCGTGAGCCTTAAGGAGCAATCTTCGAGACCAGCAGCTGCTGGGCTAAATGCTGCGTGGATGCCCGCATCACATTGAGCAGCGGCGCCGGCCATAGCCCGACCAACAGAACCGCCACGGCAAGCGTGCCGAGCACCAAGAACTCGCGGCCGTTGAGATCCTTGAGCGCCGCCACCTTGTCGTTGGCAATCTCGCCGTAGATGACGCGCTTCACGAGCCACAGAGTATAGGCCGCGCCCAGAACCAGGATGGTGGCGGCCAGGAACGCGTACCAGACGTTCGCCTTGAAGGACGCCAGGATCACCATGAATTCGCCGATGAATCCCGAGGTCCCGGGCAGCCCGGAGTTCGCGAGCGCAAACAGCACCATGAAGGCCGCAAACTTGGGCATGGTATTGATGACCCCGCCATAGGCGCTGATCTCGCGGCTATGGACCCGGTCGTACATGACCCCGACGCACAAGAACATCGCACCCGATACCAGGCCATGCGACAGCATCTGCACGACGGCGCCGTCGATGCCCAATCCGATGCCGCTGGTTTTTCCCGTGTGAGCCACGATCTGGAAGCCGATGAACATGCCCAATGTGACGAAGCCCATATGCGCGATCGACGAGTACGCGATCAGCTTCTTCATATCGCGCTGCGCCAGCGCCACGAAACCGATGTACACCACGGCGATCAACGAGAGCGCAATGACCAGCCAATCCAGCTCGCGGCTGGCGTCGGGCGCGATCGGCAGGGAGAACCTCAAGAAGCCATACCCACCCATCTTGAGCATGATGGCCGCCAGTACCACCGAACCGCCCGTCGGCGCCTCCACGTGCGCATCCGGCAACCAGGTGTGCACCGGCCACATCGGGACCTTCACCGCAAATGCGGCAAAAAAGGCCAGGAAGATGAACGTCTGCTCGGTGAGCGTCAGCGGCAAGCGCTGGAATACCGCAAGCTCGTAGCTGCCCGACTTCAAGTACATGTAAATCAGCGCGACCAGCATCAAGAGCGATCCGATGAACGTGTACAAGAAAAACTTGATGGTGGCATACACTCGCCGCGGCCCGCCCCACACGCCGATGATGATGAACATCGGGATGAGCATGGCTTCCCAGAACACGTAGAACAGCGCGCCGTCCAAGGCCGCAAACACGCCTATCATCAAGCCTTCCAAGATCAGAAAGGCCGCGAAATACTGGGCAACGCGCTTTTCGACATTCTCCCAGCTCGCGATCACGATGAGCACGGTGGTGAAGGTGGTGAGCAGAATCAATGGCATCGAAATGCCGTCCACCCCGATGTAGTACTCCGAGTGAATGGTCGAAACCCACGGCGCACGCTCGATGAATTGCATCGCGGCGGTGCCGGTCTTGAACGATGCATACAAGGGCACGCTGAACAGGAGACTCAAGCCGCTGACGATCAAGGACAGCCATTTTGCGGCGGCCAGTCGATCGCCCAGAGCCAGCACGACGAACCCGCCGACGATGGGCAGCCAGATCAGGAGCGACAGGAGGTATCCGTCGAACATCATGTTCGCCATAGGATCCACAGCAAAAAGGACGCCAATCCGAGGATCATCGCAAACGCATAGTGGTAGAGATAACCCGACTGCGCGTAGCGCATCACCGAACCCAGCCAGCCGACGGTGCGCGCGCTGCCGTTGACCAGACCATCGTCGATCACCAGCTGATCGCCGAATCGCCACAGACCGCCGCCCAGGTGTCGCGCCGCCGCCATGATCACGTGCTCGTTGAACCAATCAAACCCGTATTTATCGATCAAGATCGTGTACAGCCATTTGAACGAACCAGCCACCGAATCGGCGAGAGCCGGCCGCTTGAGGAAGAACAACCATGCCGTGAATACCCCCAACGCCGCGAACCAGACCGGCAGCGCCGTGAATGCCGACCACACGAAGGCGCCGGAACCGTGAAATTCCTCTCCCAGCTGCCGCAGCACGTCATTGGCCGGCAGCACGTGAATGGCTCCGTCGAAATAGCCGCCGAACAACATCGGTTCGACGGTGAACCATCCGATCAGCGCCGACGGGATGGCCAGCAATATCAGCGGCACCGTCACCACCCACGGACTCTCGTGCAGATGTTCCTGCGTGTGGTGATCCATGCGCGGCTCGCCGTGGAAAGTCATGAAGAACATCCGGAAGGTGTAAAGGGCCGTGATGAATACGCCGCTCAGCACGCAGAAATAGGCATAACCCGAACCCGCTCGATGGGACAGAGATACCGCATCGATCAGCGCGTCCTTGGAGAAGAAACCCGCCGTGCCGGGAAAGCCGATCAAGGCCAGCGCGCCCACCAGGCAAGTCCAATAAGTGATGGGCATGTATTTTTTGAGGCCGCCCATTTTGCGCATGTCCTGCTCATGATGCATGGCCATGATCACCGAGCCCGCGGCCAAGAACAGCAGCGCCTTGAAGAAGGCATGCGTCATGAGATGGAAAATGCCGGCGCCGTAGGCCGAGACTCCGAGCGCCACCGTCATATAGCCAAGCTGGGACAGAGTCGAATAGGCCACCACCCGCTTGATGTCGTTGTTCACGATACCGAGCAGTCCCATGAAAAACGCCGTAGTCGCTCCGATGATCAGCACCACCGACAGCGCGGTCTCCGACAGCTCGAACAGCGGCGACATGCGCGCCACCATGAAGATACCGGCGGTCACCATGGTCGCGGCGTGGATCAGGGCCGAGATGGGGGTCGGGCCTTCCATGGAATCGGGCAGCCACACGTGCAAGGGCACCTGTGCGGACTTGCCCATGGCGCCGATGAACAGGCAGATGCAGGTGAACGTGATGGCCGGCCATACGACGGTGCTGCTGACGTGAATCTGCGCCGCCGCGATCTGGTCGGCATGCGCAAATACCGCCGCATAATCCAGCGATCCCGTGTAGCGCAGCACGGCGGCAATGCCGAGCACGAAGCCGAAATCCCCGACCCGATTGACCAGGAATGCCTTCAGGTTGGCAAAGATGGCCGACTGGCGCGTGAACCAGAATCCGATCAGCAGGTACGACACCACGCCCACGGCTTCCCAGCCGAAGAACAATTGCACGAAATTGTTCGACATCACCAGCATCAACATCGAGAACGTGAACAGCGAAATGTAGCTGAAGAAGCGCTGGTAGCCCGGATCTTCATCCATGTAGCCGATGGTGTAAATGTGCACCATCAGCGACACGAACGTCACCACGGCCATCATCATGGCGGACAGGCGATCGATCAGGAATCCGACGTCCATGTGCACGCCGTCGCTGACCAGCCAGGTATAGACCGTGCCGTTGTACGGCGCTTGGCCGTTGAACAGGATTTGGTACAGCACGTAGAACGACAGGAGGCAGGATATTCCGACGCCCAGGATGGTGATGCCGTGCGCACCGGCCTTGCCGATGCTCTTGCCGAACAAGCCGGCGATGATGGCCGCCACCAGCGGCGCCAACGCGATCGTGAGATAAATCGGCTGCATGTCGCTCGTCCCCTCAGCCTTGCAGCGTGTCGAGATCTTCGACTTCGATGCTGCGCCGTTCGCGGAATACCACGACCAGAATCGCGAGGCCGATGGCGGATTCGGCCGCCGCCACGGTCAATATGAAGAACACGAATATCTGGCCGCCGATGTCGCCCAGATAACGCGAGAACGCGACGAAATTGAAATTGACGGCGAGCAGCATGAGTTCGATGCACATCAAGAGCACGATGACGTTCTTGCGGTTCAGGAACACGCCGGCGACCGCAATGGCGAACAGAATCCCGGAGAGTGTCAGTACGTGGGTGAGCGTGATCATGGTCTTTTCTCGGAGGCCATTTTGACGATTCGGACGCGATCTTTGGCGCGGACGGCGACCTGCATTGCGATGTTCTGCGGTTTGCCGCCCGTGCGCCGGCGCAACGTCAGCACGATGGCGGCGACGCTCGCCACCAGCAGAATGACGGCGGCGAGCTGCGCAGGATAGGCATAGCGCGTGAACAAGGCCGTGCCGAGATCTCGCGTATTGGAATAGCCGGCGGTGAGCGGCGGCGCGGTTCTCATGCTCATTCCGCCCAGATGCTTCACCACGATGACGTTGATCAT
>DASYFQ010000160.1:0-6678 GCA_036498345.1 Steroidobacteraceae bacterium | reverse complement strand
AGGAACAGACCAAAACGTTCGACGACAAAGCCGAACCCCATCAGGGCTATCGCACTGCGTTGCCAGGCAAGCAGGGTGCGTTCGGCCGCGAACAGCACCCGAGGATCTTCGGTGTAGGACATACATCGGCTCCGTCGATGGATCCTATGATCCAATCTGAGTCAGCTAAATCTTACAAGGTGATACGCCGACTGCCGATCGTAGGCCGTCCGCGGGTTCGCGACAATCGGTTCGCAATCCACTAGGAATCCGACCATGGCATACGTTCGAAGCAAGATGCTTTTAAACGGCGAGCGAATGCCGTCTGTCGCGCCGTCCCTGCGCAGCGTGGCGCGAAATCCCAACGAGGCGCGCCGCGAGCTGGAACTTCTCCGCGCCACGAACGCGCACTTGATGCGTGAATTGGCCGCGCTCAAGGAGCGCGAGGCGCAGACTCAACGTCTCGCCGATCGGGACGGCCTGACGGGTCTCTATAACCGTCGGCGCATGATGGAGCTGCTGGAGTCGGCCATCACCGAGGCTGCGCAACAGTGGCAATGCGTGGGCCTGCTGTTCATCGATCTCAACGGCTTCAAGGGCATCAATGACGAGTACGGCCACGCCGCGGGTGACAAAATCCTGACCACCGTGGCGAGCCGTATCGCCGCGCGAGTGCGTACCGGCGATCTCGTGTGCCGGTACGGCGGAGATGAATTCGTCGTGGTGCTTCCCAATGTGCCGGACGCCGCTGCCGTGAGCCGGGTGGCGGACATGATTCGCGAGCGCGTCGCGCTACCCTATTGGATTCGGGGCAACGAACAGCATTTGAGCGCCGCGATTGGCGAGTCCATGTATCCGCGCGACGGCGACGACGCCGAGACGCTGCTGCACCGGGCCGATCAGGCGATGTATCGTGTGAAGTCGCGCCTCGCACGCCCGATGATGAGCTTCGGCGCCACGCCCTATCAGCGCTTATCCAGACGCCGCAACGACAAATCCAAGCCACGTATGGGCGGCGACTCCACGGGCGATTGATCCCGAAGCACTCGCTATGCTTTGACCACGAGTGGTGATCTGTGGGCGAGGGCGCTATCCTTCCGCGAGCCGATCTCCGTCAACGGCGGGGGTCGAAGGACGTTACTTGACCTCTATACCTACAACAAGTGGTTATCGTCATGTGTCAGCGCAAGTGGTTGAGCGCCTCCGGTCTGGTCCTGTCGATGGCCCTGGCGGGGTGCGTGATCGTTCCCGATCAGCGCCACTATTACGCCGACGGAGTGGTCATGGTGGCGCCGCCGGCGCCCCGTGTGGAGGTTATCGGGGTAGCCCCGTCGCCGGGATATGTATGGATCGGCGGATATTGGAATTGGGTCGGCGGCAGGCATGAATGGGTCGAGGGCCACTGGGCGGCGCCCCGTCCCGGGCATCATTGGGTCGCTCATCAATGGGTGCGCCAAGGCGATGGCTGGCGCATGCGGCCAGGCCATTGGGAGCGCGGTTAACGGTACAGAGCCCACGCATCGGCGCCGGTCTTGGCGATCAGCGTGATGACGATGGCGATGAAAAGCACGCGGACGAATTTGCTGCCGTGCTTGACCGCCGTATGCGCTCCAAGCACGCTGCCCGTGGCGTTGCAGGCGCCGAGTGCCACACCCAGGCCCCAATGAACCTCGCCGTGTATGCCGAAAAACAGTAGCGCACCCGCGTTGGTTGCGACGTTGATGGTGCGGGCGCCGGCGGAGGCGTGCAAGAAATCGAATCCATACACCCGGATGAACAGCAGCATCAAAAAGCTGCCGGTGCCGGGTCCGAAGAACCCGTCGTAAAAGCCGATGCCGCCGATCGCCGCCAGCGCGGCATAGCCGCGGCGGCGTGAAAATATGAGGGGCGCGTGGCGGGCCCCCAGATCCTTGTGCCACAGCACGTAAATCAAGACCACCGTCAGCATGATGGGTACCAAGGGCCGAAACAGCGCGGGAGACACCGCGCTCACCGAGCCTGCGCCCGCGAGCGCCGCGAGAAATGCAACAGCGGCGGCGGGCAGAAGCAAGCGCCACGGGATGCGCACCACGCGCATGTAACGCATCACGGCGCCGCTGGTGCCGCAGATGCTGCCCAGCTTATTGGTTCCGAGAAGCACCGGCGGCGCGGCCCCGGGATAGCCCGCGAACAGGGCCGGCAGCTGAATCAAGCCGCCGCCGCCGACGATGGCGTCGACGAATCCTGCGGAAAATGCCGCGCAAAGCACCAGCCCCAGGTTCGCGTAGCTGCCGCCTAACGTGAATGCGGCCAGGGCGCGCTCCCCTGAATATCCCGCAGCCGCGCTCCGCCGCCGGCATCGAACCAGTGTTCGATCAGACGGAATGATATGGATTGCCGCGGCGGCAGCAGCACGCCGTTCGACTCGAGATCGGCGCGCGTAAACCAGCGCGCGTCTTCCAGTTCCTCGTCCCGCAAGTGCACTTCCGTGGTGATTGCGTGCGCGGTGAACCCGAGCATCAACGAGGCCGGGAACGGCCATGGCTGCGACGAGTGATATTCAATACGGTCGACGTCGATGCCGGTTTCTTCGAGGACCTCGCGGGCGACGGCGTCTTCGAGCGATTCTCCCGGTTCGACGAAGCCGGCGATGGTGGAGTAGCGCCCGACGGGCCAGCTGGCTTGGCGTCCCAAGAGCGCACGCTCCGCGTCGCTGACCAGCACGATGATGGCGGGATCGATCCGCGGGAACTGCTCATGGCGGCAGCTCGGATTGGTGCACACGAGCACATGGCCGCCTTTGGCGGACAGGGTCGTCGCACCGCAGGTCCCGCAGAAGCGGTTCCGCCGCCGCCAGGAAATGATGGCGCGCGCATAACCCAGGAGTCCCGCTTCGTCGATCGGAAGCATCGAAGCCACGATGCGCAGGTCTTCGAACCGGGTTCCCGGAAGCAGCGGCGGCGCTTCGATCGATTCGATTTCGTAGGTGAAATAATTCGTGCCGCCGGCTCGACCCAGCAAGATCAAATCCGCGCTGGTGCGCCGCTCGGAGGGTATGCAGGCCAGTTCCAGATAGGCCGCGCGGGGCGGGTCGCCCTCGGCAATGAGATTGCGCGAATTCCAAACCGGAATCGCGCGGCTACGCTCATCGTCGAGCGCGGCAGCAAACCATGCGGGATCCTGGCGCAAATGGGCGGCCCGGTCCAGGTACGGACCGGCGAATATATTCCTTTGCTGCATCCACCGATTCTAACAGGGCGCGGCGTAACTGATGAGCGGTGCGGACGCGGGTGCCCGCGCAGGCGCAAACGCAGCTACTGCTTCGGCCGCGGGACCGCAAGTGCCGCAGGCAAGCTTGTGTTTGGCGAGCAGATCGTGCAATCGCACGCCGCCGCACACGGTGCAGCGCGAAATTCCGACTTCATCGCGCCGTGCCAGCGCGAACAGCAGGAACCACGCATGTTCGAAGGAGATGCCCGCGGGCGCGTGCAGCTCGAGATACGCTTCGTAGGCCTGACAGAGCAGAGTGCCCGACTCCAGTGATCCGACCCGATATCGCGGCTCGAGCGCGTACTCCGTGCCGCATAGCAGGCCGTACATGACGTACAAGCTCGCCAACTGCGCCGATTGAAAATTGAGCTCAGCGTTCCTGAAGAAAAAAGCGGCCTGGCGCGGCGACTTGCCCCGATGTCTCGAGACTCGCTGCGCATCGTGATTCATCACGTAGCTGCGATACAGCTTGCGAATTCGATCGTCGCTCAGGCCCGTCCATTCACGAATGGTGAACGTGCGGGCTTCGTGGCGAATCAAGCGCAGCGCGAGATCCAGGCGCTGGCGGTCCCTCGTGTAGCGGTCATCGGACACTCTCATGGTCGGCTCCGTTGGTGCGATTCAGGTGGTTTCGGCGCTGCAATTCAGGTGGTTTCGGCTCAAAAAGAATTTGACAGAAATTAATCACAAAGCTAGCTTGATTGCCAAGTGGTTCCGGCGTGTAATTGCCGCTGTATTTGCGGTGAAATGCGCAGGTGCCGCCCAAAACCCCACTTAAAGCCGGATTTTGGCGGGAGGCTGTCATGCAGGAAGCATTCGTCGGCAACTGGTCGCATGAATCGCACTTGTCGGCCGAGATACTGGGATCGTTGCGCGATCTCAATCATCGATTCTTGGATTTGACCGCGACTCGGACACCGGATTGGGTGGCCGGGCAAGTCGCGCCGCTGTCCGCGGCGCAGCGTGCGGCGGCCGCCGATTGCCCCTACGCACTGTTCGATCTGCGCTTTCAAGATGACGGATATTGGCGAGGGCGTTTGCAGAACTCGGGGGCTTGGCGCGTCGCGGACGAATCCGTGGTCGATGATGAGACCAGCAACTTCGTGCGCCTGGCGCTGTTCTATGCCTGGCACGTCGCCTCGACCGCGGGGCTCAAGGCCCAGTTGCTCTTGGGGATGAGCGGCGCCACGGCCGCCGCGTTCCGCCGCATCACGGTCAACCAATTGTCCGCGCTGGTGGCGACCGAGGCGATGCATTTGTCCGTAAGATGGGGCGGCTGCACCGCCTACTGGAGCGCTCTTACCGCCGCGGCGTCGCGCGCCGACCCGGCGGCGCTGCGCCGCGTCCAGCTCTATGGTCTGCAACTCGCCGCCGCGGCACGGCTGTCCAGCCCTTAACGACGGGGACGATGATTGGCGTTGCGGGCGGGGCCCCGCGAGGTTTAGGCTACGCGGTTCTTATGCAAGCCCTAGTCCTTCGCCAGCTCACCAAGATATACAAGAACGGCATCAAAGCGCTCAAAGCCATCGATCTCGAGGTGGATGAGGGCGATTTCTTCGCATTGCTGGGGCCCAACGGCGCCGGCAAAACCACGGCCATCGGCATCGTCACTTCGCTGGTCAACAAAACCAGCGGGATCGTCGAGGTATTCGGGCACGACATCGATCGGGAACTCGAAGTGGCCAAGTCCTGCATCGGCCTCGTGCCGCAGGAAATCAATTTCAACCAGTTCGAGAGCTGCTTCACCATCGTCGTCAACCAAGCCGGGTTCTATGGGATACCGCGGCCGCTCGCCAAGCAGCGCGCGGAGAAGTATCTCAAGCAATTGCAATTGTGGGACCGGCGCAATTCCATCGCTCGTTCGCTCTCCGGAGGCATGAAGCGGCGGCTGATGATCGCTCGCGCCTTGATGCACGAGCCGAAATTGCTGATTTTGGACGAGCCGACGGCGGGGGTCGACATCGAGATCCGCCGCTCCATGTGGGAATTTCTGCGCAACATCAACGATGCGGGAACCACCATCATCCTCACCACGCATTATCTGGAAGAAGCGGAGAATTTGTGCCGCAACGTGGCCATCATCGAGGGCGGCAACATCATCGAACGCGACAGCATGGTCAACGTGCTGCGCAAGCTCCAGACCGAGGTATTCGTGTTCAATTTGCGCGAATCGCGCGACGCAGCTCCGCGGTTGTCGGGATTCACCGCCGTGCTATCCGATCCCCACACGCTGGAAATAGAAATGTCGAAGACACAGAGTCTCAATGATATTTTTGCGCAGCTGTCGGCGCAGGGAATCGCCGTCAACAGCATGCGCAACAAGGTCAACCGGCTCGAAGAATTGTTCATCCGCCTCGTCGACGGCAGCGCCTCGGCAGGCCGCGCCAAAACCGCCGCCGCGTTGCCGTCGTGAACGTGCCCGCCTCCCGCGCCAGCACCGAGTGGATAGGTTTCAAAACCATCATCATTCGAGAGTTCAGCCGCATCGTGCGCATCTGGGGGCAGACGATCCTGCCTCCGGCGGTCACCGCCACCTTGTACTTCATCATTTTCGGCAGCTTGATCGGCCGGCGCGTCGGCCAGGTAGGCGGCTACGACTACATGCAGTTCATCGCGCCCGGCCTCATCATGATGACGGTGATCACCAATTCCTACGCCAATGTCGTGTCTTCGTTCTTCGGTGCGAAGTTCGGCAAGCACCTGGAGGAATTGCTGGTCTCGCCGCTGCCCAATTGGCTGATCGTGGCGGGGTACACGGGGGGCGGCATACTGCGCGGCATCCTGGTCGGCGCCGTGGTGACCATCGTGTCGCTATTCTTTACCCATCTTGCGCTCACGCATGTGTTCGCGGTCATCTCCGCGGTTTTGCTCACCAGCGTGACATTCGGGCTGGGCGGCTTCATCAATGCGCTGTTCGCCAAGAATTTTGATCAAATTTCCTGGTTTCCGACCTTCGTGCTCACGCCGCTGACCTACCTGGGAGGCGTGTTTTATTCGATCACGATGCTGCCGGGCTGGGCGCACGTCATCTCGCATGCCAATCCCATTCTGTACATGGTCAGCGCGTTCCGCTACGGCTTTCTCGGTACCACGGACGTCGATCTGCGGCTGGCTTACGGGATCATGGTTTCCGCGGCCGTGGGAATGTTCGCGCTGGCCGTCGCATTGTTGAACCGCGGTGCGGGCATCCGCGAGTAGGGGATGAGGAGCGGAATATGACGGCCGCGACCCGGGTATTCAGGGGTCGATCGAAGGAGGTTCCGCACGGCCGCCTTAGTCGTGTATCGTGCCGAATCCAAGTCCAGACATTTGAAGGAGAGGAAATATGAACGAAGAAAAGCAGCAAAAGTTCACGGCCAAAGTACGCCGCGGTCTGGTGTGGGTACACACGGTTGCGGCCGCCGAACTCGCCAAGAAAAAGGCGGAGGCGACCGGCGTCAGGATCGAGGG
>DASYFQ010000159.1:0-6511 GCA_036498345.1 Steroidobacteraceae bacterium | reverse complement strand
ACGTGTCTGCCATCGCGCCACTCCCAGAATCCGGGCGCCCACACGAATCCGACGCGCGGTTCCGGGACCGTCTCGACGCGTACCGGCGGCGGGGCCACATCGATATCGACGAACACTCCAGCCGACGCGATGGTGGGTACGACAACCGCACTCGCAGCAATCACCAAGCCCAACAGCAATGCCTTGCGAGAACTTCTCATTTCATGCTCCTCGTTGTAACGTCCGACCCGACGGCTGTCGAACTTACTGGTCAAACGCGTTGCGCCCATCGTCGGTTGACTGCGCCGGAGCGTCCGCAGGACGGCGCCGCATTCGCAGCACCCCCACTGCCAACCTAACCCGTTGATTAGTCCGCTGAATAGGGTGTGATCGCCTCGGCCTTAAGAGTCGGTAATGTGGTGATGCTGCGGATCACGGGCCGGCGCCAGGCCACCAGGGCCAGAACGAGCGCGCTGGACCCCGCGAAACCAAGCGCCGCGCGCAGCCCGAGGTGCTCACCCAGCCAGCCGCCCAGCAGCGCGCCCGGTCCCGCGGGTATGAGAATGAGCCAGCGCATGGTGCTGGTCATGCGGCCCAACATCGGCGCCGGCGTGACTGACTGCCGCAGCGAGAGGAAGTTGATGAAGATGAATACCGCCCCGACGCCGAACATCAGCAGCATCAACGCGTAGGCGATGATCCCGGCGGCATTCAGTGGTGCAATGCTCAGCAGCAGCCAACCGGCGCCGGAGATGGCAAATCCGAGCACCAGCGTGGGTCCGGGACCGAATCGCCGCACCACACGATGGCCGTTCGCGCTGGCCAGGACCGTACCGACACCGAGCGTGACATAGCTCAATCCCACACCGCGCTCCGACAGACCGAGCTGCCGCGTGGCAAACAAAATCTGCACCACCATCGCCGCTTGATTGCATAGCTGCCAGGCACCGACGCAGGTCGCCATGGTCACCAGCAGTCTGTGGCCTCGCACGAAGTCGAGGCCCTCCCGCATTGCGGTCCAGAAGGGCGCGCGTTTGAGGATGGGATTTTCTTTGAGCGGCACGCCGCGCAGAATCGATGCGGATATCAACAACAGGCACGCATCGGCGAGCAGCGCCAGGGGCGCGCCCGTCAGTTTGATCAGGGCGCCCGCCGCGCCGGGTCCGGTCACCTCCGCGGCCGAAGTCGCGAGCGCATTCTTGGCGTGCGCCTCGACCAAGCGCTCGCGAGGTACGATCTGCGTCAGCACGATTTGTGCGGCGCTGCCGGCAGTCGTGTTCACGGCGCCGATCACGAAACCGACGAAGTACAGCCAATGCATCGACAGCCAGCCGAACCACCATGCCACCGGCACGGTCGCCACCGCGAACGAGATCGACACTTCTCCGACCACGTACACCGGTAATTTCCGAACGCGATCCAGCCACACTCCCGTCGGCAGCGAGAACAGGACGAACGGCACGATTTCCATTGCCGTCAGCAGACCCATCTGCGTCGGAGCGGCGTGCATCAGCACCGCCGCGGTCAGCGGCAACGCGAGCAAGGTCACCTGACCGCCGAAGGAGGAGATCAAAATCGACGTCCACAGCCGCCGATAGGTCGCGTCGCGCAGCAAATCGGTGGGCGCTGGTGTGAAGCGATTCAGCCACCGGTGCGGTAGCCATGTGCGAGGAGATGCTAGGTTCATGGTGCCGATGGGCGCTGCAAATGGTAATCGAAAACGCATGTCGAGGCGAGGCGCTCATTTCGATTACAATTTGCCCATGACGGCATTTACTCATCTTTTCGAACCGCTGCGCATCCGAGGCTGCACTCTCAAAAACCGAATCATGTCCTCGGGTCATGACACGACGCTGCCCGTGGACGGAACGGTCAATGCGGCGCTCGTCGCCTATCAAGAGGCGCGGGCTCGCGGCGGCGTGGGATTGATCGTGCTGCAAGTCTCAGGAGTTCATGACACCGCGCGCTATACCAATCATGTGCTGATGGCCACCGATGATTCCTCCATCGAAGGCTATCGCAGTGTCGCGCAGGCGGTACATCGCTTCGGCACCGTGCTGTTCGGGCAGTTGTTCCATCCAGGCCGCGAAATCGCAGAAGCGGACGGTGGTTTGCTCAGCGTCGCGTATGCGCCTTCGTCGGTTCCGAACGAACGGTTCCGGGTCATGCCTCGTCCACTGAAGCGGTCGATGATCGAGGCCATCGTGCACGGCTATGGTGACTCGGCCCGGCGCATGCAAACGGCGGGACTGGACGGCGTCGAGATCGTCGCCAGTCACGGCTATTTGCCGGCCCAGTTTTTGAATCCCCGCGTCAATCTGCGCGACGATGTCTACGGCGGCGATCTCGACGGCCGCCTGCGCTTCCTGCGCGAGGTGATAGCCGATATCCGGGCCAAGGTGTCGGACGGCTTCGTCGTGGGAATGCGCATATCGGGGTCGGAAGCCGACGAGCAGGGCCTGACGGAGGATGAGACTCTCGACGCGGTGAGCCGTCTCGGTGACAGCATCGACTATGTGCACATTACGGTCGGAACGTCCGCGAGCCTCGGCGGCGCCATTCACATCGCGCCGCCCATGACCTTGAAAACCGCCTACGTCGTGCCCTACGCCGCCCGCATCAAACGGCAGGCGCGAATTCCAGTCTTCGTCACCGGCCGCATCAATCAGCCGCAGGATGCGGAAGCCGTGATCGCCGGCGGTCACGCCGATGTGTGCGGCATGACGCGGGCTCTCATCTGCGACCCCGACATGCCGAATAAAACGACACGGGGTGCTCTCGAAGACATCCGCGCATGCATCGCGTGCAATCAGGCCTGCATCGGCCACTTCCACAAGGGATACCCGATCTCCTGTATTCAGAACCCGGTCAGCGGACGGGAACTGCGCTTCGGGACGCTGTCACCCGCCTCGCGCCGCAAGAAGGTCATGGTCGTCGGCGGCGGACCCGCGGGCATGAAGGCCGCGGCGATTGCGGCGGAGCGCGGCCATCACACCACTCTATACGAAGCGGAACGGCGCCTCGGCGGCCAGGCTCTGCTCGCACAGATGCTGCCCGGGCGCGCCGAATTCGGCGGCCTGGTCACCAATCTCGAGCGCGAGATGGCGTTGGCCGGGGTGCAGATTCACCGCCGCGCACGCGTCGATCGAGCGGCGGTGTTGGCTGCGGCACCCGATGTAGTGCTGATCGCCACGGGCGCCAAACCTTATCGGCCGGAATTTCCGCAGGAAGGCGCATTGCAGATCGTGGATGCCTGGCAGGTGCTGCGCGGCCAGGGGACGATAGGTCAATCGGTGGTGATCATCGATTGGCGCGCCGATTGGATCGGCATCGGCATTGCCGAACACCTGGCGCAACAGGGAAGGACGGTGCGCCTCGCCGTCAGCGGGATCGCTGCCGGGGAAACCCTGCCGCTCTATGTGCGCGACCACTCGGCGGCAGGATTGCATAAACTCGGGGTCAAGGTCCTCACGTACATGCGCCTGTACGGCTGCGATTCGGACAGCGTGTACCTGCAGCACGTCGGCAGCGGCGAAGCGGTTGTCATCGATAAAGTCGATACCCTCGTGCTGTGCACGGGACACACACCTGTCGACGAACTCTCGGATTCGCTCGAGGGTATGGGCGTGGAAACTCATATCATCGGCGACGCCGCATCGCCGCGCACGGCCGAGGAAGCCATCTACGAGGGACTGAACGTCGCCGCGGAGATCTGACGCCGAGAAAGCCTCGTATCGTCCACCTCTTCCCCGAGAAAGCCGCCGCTTTGATGGGCCCAGAGGCGAGCGTACAACCCGCCTTGAGCCAACAGCGAATAGTGATTGCCTTCCTCGACGATGCGCCCTTTGTCGAGCACGACCAGCCGATCCATTGCGGCAATGGTCGACAGGCGATGCGCGATGGCCACGACGGTCTTGCCCTCCATCAGGCGATTGAGACTCTGCTGGATGGCGGCTTCCACTTCACTGTCGAGCGCGCTGGTGGCTTCATCGAGCAGCAGGATGGGGGCATCCTTGAGCATCACCCGCGCGATGGCAATGCGCTGGCGCTGGCCGCCGCTCAACTTGACGCCGCGTTCGCCGACGTGGGCATCGTAGCCGGTGCGCCCCATGGCATCGCTCAGCGTCACGATGAAATCGTGCGCCTCGGCGCGCTTCGCCGCGGCCTCCATCTCGGCATCCCCGGCATCGGGACGGCCATAGCGGATATTATCGCTGACGGATCGGTGAAGCAGCGATGTATCCTGAGTCACCATCCCGATTTGGGCGCGCAGACTATCCTGCGTCGCGAGCGCGATGTCCTGGCCGTCGATCAGCACGCGTCCCTGCGGTATGTCGTAGAAACGCAGCAGCAGATTGACGATGGTGCTCTTGCCCGCGCCGGAACGGCCAACCAGACCGATTTTCTCGCCCGGACGAATATGGAGATTGAGACCATCGATCACCGGGAGCGCCGGATTCGCGGCGCCATAAGCGAAACTCACGCCTTCGAAGCGTACGTCGCCGCGCGTGACGCACAGCGGCTGCGCATCGGGCCGGTCCAGCACGCTGGGTGACTGCGCGAGCGTGGTGATACCGTCCTGCACCGTGCCGATTTGCTCGAACAGCGACGCCATTTCCCACATGACCCAGTGCGAGATGCCATTGAGCCGCAGCGCCATGGCGGTCGCCGCCGCCACCGCGCCGACTCCCACCCGGCCTTGAGTCCACAACCACAGCGTGACGCCGGCGGTGCTCGCGATCAACCCCATGCTGAGGGCATGATTGACGATCTCGAAACCCGTCACCATGCGCATCTGGCGGTACACGGTCTGCAGAAACTCAGCCATCGCGGTCTGCACATAGCGCGCTTCGCGCTGAGTATGCGAGAACAGCTTGACGGTCGTGATGTTGGTGTAGGCGTCGGTGATCCGGCCCGTCATCATCGAACGTGCATCGGCCTGCGCCTTGGCAACCGCACCGAGCCGCGGCACGAAGTACCATATCGCCACCATGTAGATGGCCAACCATCCCATGAACGGCGCCAGCAGCCACAAATGGAAGTTGCCGACGACCAGGGCGATGGTGACGAAATAGATGAGGACGAAGACCAGGATGTCCGCGAGTATCATCCACGTGTCGCGAACCGCGAGCGCAGTCTGCATGAGCTTGGCCGCGACTCGGCCGGCGAATTCATCCTGGTAGAAGCTCAAGCTTTGAGCGAGCATGTTGCGATGGAAGTTCCACCGCAACCGCATCGCGAAATTACCCGCGAGGGTTTGCTGCTTGAGCAGGCTCTGTAAGCCGATCAGCACGACGCTGCCGGCGAGAACCGCGGCCAGCAGCATGAGATGACCGCGCTCCTCGGTCCACAGCCGCGACGGCTGCACCTTGGCGAGCCAATCGACTACGCGGCCGAGAACGCTGAACAACAAGGCCTCGAACACCCCGATCACGGCGGTGCACACGGTCATCGCCGCGATATAGCGGCGCACACCGCGGGCGCAAGCCCAAAGGAACGCAAAAAACCCGTGAGGCAGTAGCGGCGGCGGGGTGTTCGGGTAAGGCGAAACGAGGTTTTCGAAGTAGCGGAACAAACAAAAGCTCCGGCGATCACGGGCGAGCCGCGGATTTTACCCCAGGCCGCGCGCCACCATGCTCGCGCTGCGGCATTGCGGCCGGAGTCTTCGCGTCAAATATGCAAAGCCGCTGTCGCAATAAACGCGTACGATACCAAATCTGATTAGGGGTTAGTACGCCCCAGACTGCGCGGAATTCCCTGCAATGTGCGGACGAACGACAGCGCGGATGTCTATTATTCGACCCTCAGCCGTTGGGGTCTAGGATCTTCATCTCTCGCCACAGTCCTGTCGCGGCCGCCTCGGAACATGGCCAAGTGCCTACCAACCGCTCGATCTCTGCGGGCTTGACGGGACCGCTGAAAAATCGACCCTGGGCGGTATCAAAGCCGGCACTTCGTACGAACTCCAGCAGCTCGCGGCTCTCAACGCCTCCGGCACATACCACGAGTTCCAAAGTGTGCGCGAGATTGGCGATCGCTTGCACGATGAGCATCGCTTCGCGCACCCGAAGTACGTCGGTAATGAGTGCCTGGTCAACTTTGATCTCAGAGAAAGGCAAGCGGTAAAGTTCCGTGAGGGATGAGACCCCGGTGCCGAAATTATCGAGCGTCAAACCCACACCGAGAATACGTAAGCGCGTGAAGACATCGAGCATGAGGTCTCTGGCCTCGATGCTCGACGCTTCGGTGACATCGAAAATCAACTGCTGCGCGGGAACCTCGTTCTCGCGCAGCAACACGGCGACCCGCTCGGGGAATTCACGATCCGTTATGAGCTTCGGACTCAGATTGACTACCATTTCGAGCGGAAAGCCCATCGCGCGCCATACGCTGGCCTGGCGCACAGCTTCGGTCATGACAAAATCCGTGAGGCGCGCCATCAATTGGTGGTCCTCAATGGGACCGAGAAACTGGCGCGGATACAACAATCCCAGACGCGGATGCTGCCACCGGACCAGCGCCTCAACGCCCC
>DASYFQ010000158.1:0-27462 GCA_036498345.1 Steroidobacteraceae bacterium | reverse complement strand
GCCGATCCGGGACGACAGCGGCAATTCGGTGGCCGCGGTCGGAGTGAACGGTCCGGCGCAACGCCTGACCAAGAATCGGCTGCGGGCGCTCGCCGAGCACGTCAACGCCGCGGCCAAAGCCATCTCCCTGCGACTCGGCGGCCGGTCCAGGGCGTCCTGACACCGAGCGGGTAACGCGAGCGGGTAACGGCTCGGCACCGTGATGTCGGGCGGCTCTCATGCCGTTCACGCCGGGCCGCTCATATCACGTGCGGGAACACCAAGTTCCGGTTACCCGCTGCGCTCAACACCACGATGCTGCGCTCAACACCACGATGCAGCGCTCAACACCACGATGCGAAAAGGCCATGCCGGCCGGTGCGAATCTATGCGCGGCGGCACGAAGTGCGCCGCCGGCGCGCGCGCAATTGACAACCCTCCACGGCGCTGCTACAACTATGTTCAACATAAAGGAAAACAGTTCTACATATAGGAACGGTAGTTCGGGGTCGAACAAAGCAGAATTCCGCGGCGAAGGCTGTAGTTGGTGAGCGCGGGCCGTGCTCGGGCACATGAGCCTGGGATCGGCGCCGGCGCTTCTTTTCGCGGATCGACCTGCTGAGAGGAGTGCGTTCGTTGGCTGCACATCGTGACTCGGTCTTGGAAAACGTCGCACTGGAAGGGGGAACCTTGCAGGACGGCATGTTGGCGATTCTGCCGGTGCTTGCCCGCCTATGCAGCGGAGAGATCGTCATCGCCGATAGCAATGGTCGATGCCTGCGCCGGGTCGATCGCAATGGCACCGTCTTTCCGGCACGCGAGGGTTACGCCAGCGCGGTCGCGCGCGCCGTGTCCCGGAGCGGCCGGGCGGAGTGGGAAGAAGACGAAACCAGCGGCGTCCTGCGCGTGGCCTTTCCGGTCGGCGACCGGATTCTGGAATTCGTTCAGAGCCCCGAATCCAAAATGTCTGCGCGCGCGGTCCGCCTCGGGACGCTGCCTGAATTCGGCGCGGGTTTCGATCAACTCGAAGCGGCGGCCGACAAAACGCCGGGCGCCGGGCGGGGCTTCAGCGCCCTAGCCGCGAAATATTGCTGGGACGACATCATCGGCGACGGCCCCGCCATCGCCAAGGCCGTCGCACGGGGCAAGGCCGCGGCGCGCTGCAATGCGCCGGTGTTCCTGATCGGCGAGAGCGGCACCGGGAAGGAACTCTTCGCCCAGGCGATTCACAACGCGTCGGCGCGCCGCCGCGGGCCGTTCATCGCCATCAATTGTTCCGCGCTTCCCGACGGGCTCGTGGACAGCATGCTGTTCGGCTACATGGACGGGACCTTTACCGGCGCGCGCAAGGGCGGCCGCCCCGGAGTGTTCGAGCAGTGCGACGGCGGCACGCTCCTGCTCGACGAGATCACCGAAATCAACGTCGAGATCCAGGCGAAGCTGTTGCGCGTCATCCAGGAACGCGAGGTCTGCCGGATCGGATCGGTCAAGCCGATCCCCGTCGATATCCGCATCATCGTGACCTCGAACCGGGATCTTCACCGTCACATGCGCGAAGGTCTTTTCCGCGAGGACCTCTACTACCGCCTGAACGTCATCGACATTCACCTGCCGCCGCTGCGCGACCGCCGAGAGGATATACCGGCGATGGTGAACAGCATGATCGGCGGCCTGAACCAGGCTAGAGGGCTTTCCAATCGCAGGCTCCATCCTGAGGCGGTGGAGTGGCTGGTGGGGCAGCCCTGGCCGGGCAATGTCCGCGAACTCCGCAACGTGCTGGAGCGCGCCATCAACTTGGCCGAGGGTGACGTTCTCCTGCCCGAGCATTTCACCCGTGCGGATGAAGTGACGCGCCAGGCGCACCGTCCGCCGGAACAGACGAACGTGGGGCGCCATTTGTGCGACCAGGTGGCCCACGCGGAGGAAGCCTCCATTCTCGATGCCTTGCATCGACACAGCGGGCACCGCGGCAAGACCGCCGCCGAGCTCGGCATCAGCGTGACCACTCTGTGGCGGCGGTTGCGGCGGATCAGCGACGCTCCCGGCAGCTTTGCCATGATCGAAAGCCATCCATGAACGCTGCGGCTACGAGCCGCCGGCTTGTTGCCCTATGTGCCGCCGCCGACGTCGAGCCTGATACTCCGGTCCGTGTCGTGCGGGACAACGTGGCCTATGCGGTATTCAGCTTGGATGGGCAGTTCTACGTGACTCAGGATCACTGCACGCACGGCCCCGGATCTCTGGCCGAGGGCTTCGTCATGGGAACCGAGATCGAATGTCCGTTCCACCAGGGACGCTTCGACATCCGCACGGGCCAGCCGACCGCCGCACCCTGCATCGAGGCCCTCCGGACCTGGACCGTGCATGTCGTCGACGGGCAGCTCTGCATCGATACGGGCGAGCAGGGTGCAGCCGCGGACAAGAGTGTGTCCGCATGAACGGCGTGGGCGGACCCGCCTCGGATCCAGCGAGCGGACGAGGCTCGGACGCGGCGGTGGTGATCATCGGCTCCGGCCAGGCCGGCGGCCGTGCCGCCGAGGCCTTGCGCCTGGGCGGCCATGCCGGACCGATCACCATGATCGGCGACGAATCCCATCCGCCTTATGAGCGCCCGGCGCTGTCGAAAGGCTTTCTGCACGACGCGAGCCTGGAGCAGATTGCCTGGGTGCGGCCGTCGGCCTGGTATACGCAATCCGGAATCACGCTGCTGCGCGGCCGGACGGCGGTGCGCATCGACCGCGAGCAGGGCGCGGTCGAGCTGGATGACCGCTCAGCGATTGCTTATCAGACCCTGATTCTGACCACCGGGACGCGCGCTCGGCCGCTCCTGTTGGAAGGTGCCGACCACCCGAGGCTGAGTTATTTGCGCACCATCGAGGACAGCCAGCGCCTGCAGCGGTGCTTGGCTCCGGGCGCCCACATCGTGGTGATCGGCGCCGGCTTCATCGGCATGGAAGTGGCGGCGGCCGCGCGGTCGCGCGGTTGCACGGTCACGGTCTTGGAGCTCGCGCAGTTGCCGATGGCACGCGGGCTCCCGCCGCTGCTAGGCTCTTTCTACGCCGACCAGCATCGCGCACGCGGCGTCGATCTGCGCACCTCGACCCGCGTGCGCCGCATAACCGATGAGAACGGGCGTGCGCTCGTGCACATCGATAGCGGCGAAACGTTCCTCGCGGACGCGGTGGTGGTCGGCATCGGTGTGGTTCCCAATGTGGATCTGGCGCAAGGTGCCGGGCTCGACATCGAGAACGGACTCATCGTCGATGAGTACGGCCGCACCGGCGACTCCAGGATCTACGGCGCCGGGGACGTCACCAGCCACTTCAATCCCTTGCTCGGCCGCCGCGTTCGCCTCGAATCCTGGCAGAACGCGCAGAACCAGGCGATCGCGGTGGCGCGCAACATTCTCGGCGCAGGCAAGCCATACGCCGAGGTGCCGTGGTTCTGGAGCGATCAGTTCGATTTGAATCTGCAGATCGCGGGCATCCCGCAAGCGCAGGACGAGGTCGTCCAGCGCGGAGTTCTCGGCCGCGAGCCGGTGGTATTTTTCCACTTGCGGGAAGGCAAGCTTGCCGCCGCCATCGGCATCAACAGCGCGCGCGACGTGCGGTTCGGCAAGGAGATCATTGCCCTGGGGGGTGCCGTGAGCGCCGCTGAGCTCGGTAATCCGTCCATCAGCCTCGCCAGCATCTGCGGGGTCCTCAAACGTGCGGCCAAGGCTGCCTGAGAGCGCGGGAACATCGTGACGAAACTCAGAGTATCCGTTGCCATGGGCAACTACGATCGCACCAGGCCCTTGGTGGACGGCGACGTGCAAATGGACGGCACGGACGCGATCTACATGCTGCTCTCGCCGGAAGAGATGTTTTTCCGTTCCTTCCGCGACGTGGCGTTCGACATCAGCGAGCTGTCGCTCAGTAGTTTTGCGGTGAAGACCGCGGCCGGAACCAATCCCTATGTGGGCGTACCGGTATTTCCGTCGCGCGCGTTTCGCCACACGTCGATCTGCATCCGTACCGACCGCGGCATCGTAAGCCCGGCTGATCTCAAGGGGAGGCGCCTCGGCAGCCCGGAATATCAATTGACGGCTTGCGTCTGGGCCCGCGCGCTGCTGCAGGATCAGTACGGCGTCAAGCCGTCCGACATCACCTGGGTGCGCGGCGGCATGGAGCAGCCGGGCCGGCCGGAGAAGATTCCGCTCCAGCTGCCCGCCGATATCCGCATCGAGACTGCGCCGGAAGACGTCACCTTGTCGCAGATGCTCGAGCGGGGCGAGATCGACGGCATCATCGGGCCGCGCGCACCTTCCTGCTTCGAGCGCGGCCAGCCCGACGTGGGCTGGCTGTTTCCCGATCCGACGCGCACCGCGTCCGAGTATTTCCGCGCTACCCGGATCTTCCCGATCATGCACATCGTCGGCGTGCGCCGCGAGCTCGCGGAGGAGCATCCCTGGTTGCCCATGGCGGCGTGCAAGGCGTTCGAGCAAGCCAAGAGCATCGCGCTCGCGCGCCTGGTCGATACCTCGGCCACCAAGGTGACCTTGCCGTTCGTCGAGGAACAGTTGCGCGCCGCGCGCGCGCTCATGGGGCCCGATTTCTGGTCCTATGGGGTTGCGGCGAACCGCCATGTCCTCGACAACTTCCTCCACCATCACCACGCGCAGGGCTTGTCCAAGCGCCGGCTCGAGGTCGAGGAGCTATTCCACCCTTCCACGCTCGAAAGCCACAAGATTTGACGCACCGATTGGAGCAGTGATGCTGAGAAAAGAACAGAACGATCTTCTGACGCAAACCGGCCCGAAAACTCCGATGGGTGCGATGTTCCGGAGTTACTGGATTCCGGCCTTGTTGGCGGAGGAGTTGCCGGCGAACGACTGCGCGCCGGTGCGGGTCAAGCTGTTGTCGGAAAGCCTGCTCGCGTTTCGCGACTCCCAGGGCCGCTACGGCCTCATCAGCGAGTTCTGCGCCCACCGCGGCGTCTCGCTCTGGTTCGGGCGCAACGAGGAAGGCGGCATCCGCTGTGCGTATCACGGCTGGAAATACGATGTTACGGGCCAGTGCATCGACGTGCCGTCGGAGCCCGCGGAGAACGGCTTCTGCCGGCGCATCAAGCTCCGGGGCTATCCGCTGGTGGAGCAGGGTGGCCTGCTGTGGACTTATATGGGCGACCCCGAGAAGCGGCCGCCCATGCCGGAGTTCGAGTTCTCTCTGGTGCCGGCCGCGCAGAGCTTCACCTCGAAGCGATGGCAGGAGTGCAACTGGCTGCAGGCCATGGAAGGCGGCATCGACTCGAGTCATGTGTCCTTTCTGCATAGCGGCAATCTCAACAGCGACCCGCTGTTCAAGGGCGCCAAGGGCAATCAGTACAACCTGAATGACACCAGGCCGGTGTTCGAAGTGGTGCCCTCCGAGGGCGGCCTGCTCATCGGTGCGCGGCGCAACGCCGAGCAAGGCCATTACTACTGGCGCATCACGCCCTGGGTCATGCCGTGTTTCACCATGGTGCCGCCGCGCGGCGACCATCCGGTGCACGGCCACTTCTGGATTCCGATCGACGACGAGAATTGCTGGGCTTGGAGCTTCGATTATCATCCGGTGCGCGCCTTGAGCCCCGCCGAAGTGCAGGCCATGCGCGACGGCAAAGGTGTGCACGTCGCCACCATACCGGGTACGTATCTGCCGCTCGCGAACAAGGGCAACGACTACTTGATGGATCGCGCCTCCCAGAAGGCGGGGCGCGCCTACAGCGGCATCGACGGCATCGGCATGCAGGACGCCTCTCTGCAGGAGAGCATGGGTCCGATCGCCGATCGGACCAAGGAGAATCTGAGTTCGACGGATAACGGCATCGTCATGGCACGGATGCGCTTGATGAAGGCGGCGATGGCGCTGGCGGACAAAGGCACGATCCCGCCGGGCGTCGATCCCGCGCACCACCGCGTGCGCTCCGCGGCCCTGGTGCTCGCCCCGGAACTGGCGTTCAATCAGGCTGCCAAGGAGGCGCTGACGGTTCGACCCGGCGAGCCGCAGACATCCGTATGAAGCGGCAGGCGGGCGGTGGCCGGCGAAAGTGTCTGGTGACGAAAGATGACGTGGGAGTTTCCCAAGAAAGGCGCGGAACATCTGCTCGCGCTCGACCGCATCGCCGAGCAGACGCGCCGGCGGTTCAAGCTCGGACGGGAGGCCGTGGTGCTGGTTGCCGAACTCGCCTGTGCCCTGCCGGGTTGTCCGCCGCTGGATACGGTGGTGGTGTTCTGGACGCCGAATGGCGTGCGTCACCGCTTCAAGATCTTCAAACCCGCGGTGCAGGTGACCGAAGAGGATCTGCCCTACGATTGGCTGATGCGCTCGCTGGCCGCGCCGGAGGGGTTCGACGACGACTGCTGCTGAGCGGGCCGGCCGCCGGCAAGACCCGAGGGCACACGCGATGAGCAAGCGCAAGCTGCAGACTGCCTTTCAGACGCTGGGGCACACCCGTGCGCTCAAGGACGGCACCGTGCAGTTGCAGGACTACGAGTTCGAGTTCGAAGAAGTGCCGGCCATCATCCAGGCGTTCCGGCGGATGGTGCGCGGGCTCGAGTTCGATGTCAGCGAGATGGCGCTCACCACCTATGTGGCCGCTCGGGCTCATCACAAGCGCTTCACCGCGCTGCCGATCTTCTTGGTGCGCGCCTTTCATCACGGCGCCATTCTCTACAACACGAAGCTCGGCATCGGCGGCCCGAAGGATCTCGAGGGGAGGAAGGTCGGTGTCAACCGCGGCTACACGGTGACCACCGGCGTGTGGGCGCGCAGCATCCTGAAGCACGAGCACGGCGTCGATCTCAGCAAGATTACCTGGGTGCTCTCGGGTGATGAGCACGTGGCGGAGTTTCAGCCGCCCTCCAATGTCGTATCCCTCGAGAAGGGCAAGACCTTGGAGGCAGCGCTCGCGGCGGGCGAACTCGCCGCCGCCATCGGCGTGCAAGCGGAGCATCCGGATGTCGCGCCCTTGATCGTCAACGCAGAGCAGGCGGGGTTCGAGGCGCTGGCGCGCAGCGGCCACTATCCGATCAATCACGTGCTGGTGGTCAAGGATGCAGTGCTCGACGCCCATCCGGATCTCGCCGTGCGGATTTTCGAGGCGTTCGCCGCAGCCAAGCGGCCCTATCTCGAGCGCCTGCGCAACGATCAGATCGCCGCGCCGTCCAAAGGCGATCGCATGTACCGGCGGGTGCTCGAGATCACGGGAGCCGATCCGTTGCCCTACGGCATCGCGCCCAACCGCCCGATGCTGCAAGCCCTGATCGGCTACGCCATGGAACAGGGAATCATCGCGCGTCCTTTTGCGGTGGAAGAGCTGTTCGCGCGGGGCACCACGGAGCTTATGGCGTGAGGAGAAACTCTTGAAGACCGAGCCCTCTGTGGTCACCGTTCCCGCGCTTCAGCAAATGAAGACCGATGGACAAAAGATCGTCGGGGTGGTGGCGTGGGACTGGCAGATCGCACAGATCGTGGATCGTGCCGGGGTGGACATCGTCTCGGTCGGCGACACCGTCGGCGTCAACCTGTGGGGTCATGCCAATCCCTTGGAAGTCAGCATGGCGGAGATGATCATCGTCTGCAAAGCCGTGCGGCGCGGCGTGAAACGCGCATTGCTCAGCTGCGACTTTCCCTACGGGCCGCTTCAGCAGGGTTCTGCCGCCGCGTTGCGGGCGGCGATTCGGCTGATCAAGGAGGCGGGAGCCGACATGATCAAGCTCGACGGCGCCGCCGATTTTCCGGAGACGGTGGAGGCGCTGGTGCGTGCGGGCATTCCCGTCTTTGCTCAGTTCGGCATCACCCCGCAGACGGCGCTGCGGTACGGCATTGCGTATGGCGCCGCATCCGCGCCGGGCGCGCAGGTGCCCCCGGAGATGACGTCGCGGCTGCTCGAAGAGGCCAAGCGGCTGGAGGCGGCGGGTGCATCCTTGCTCGATTTCACCAACTCCGGACCCGTGGCGGGCGCGGCCGTCGCGCAAGCTGTCCGCGTCCCCGTGATCGGCGGATTCGGCGGCGGGCCCTGGCTCGACGGCCGGATGCGCATGGCGCATGCCGCGATCGGTTACGCGGCCAGTTCGATCGATTCGCAGCTCGAGAGCTATGCCAATGTCGCGCGCATCGCGCTCGATGCCATCAGCGTGTACGCCGCCGACGTGCGGGCCGCACGCCAGATCAAGGGTGCCCCTGCCATCAAGCCGGGACCTTGAGCGAGCCATGCCCATCATTTCCATCGACGGAATTGCGACTCGCTATGCCACGCTCGGCTCAGGTCCGCCGCTGCTGATGTTCTCGCCGGGCGGATTCAATGCGACGCTCGACACCTGGTCGTCGCTCGGTGCCTATGCGCGCACCAAGCCGCTCGATCATTTGAGCCGCCGCTTCACCTGCATCATGTTCGATCGGCGGGAAACCGGACAATCCGGCGGCCGGGTCGAGTGCATCGATTGGGCTCACTACGTCGTGCAGGGCAAGGGTTTGCTCGATCATCTCGGGATCGAAAGAGCGCATCTGATGGGAGGCTGCATGGGGTGTTCGCCGGTGCTCGCGTTCGGCGTTGCCCATCCGCAGATCGTGCTCAGCATGGTGCTCTACTGGCCGGTGGGAGGCGCGAAATACCGCTTGAGCAGCCACCAACGCTTCGCGGAACATCTGGCTTTCGTCCACCAGCAGGGGCTCGACAAGGTCGTGGCGCTCGCGATCGAGGGAGGCAAATCGTTCGGCGCCGACCCGCGCGGCGGGCCGTGGGCCTCGGCCATCCGCAACGATCCGGCCTTCGCCAGGGCTTTTGCCGCTCAGGATGCGGAGCGGTACGAACTCATCGTCGCGGGCATGGGGCGCCGGCTGTTCGACCGCGATACGGCGCCGGGAGCGGAGCCTGAGGATCTGCTGCGTCTCGACATCCCGGCCCTGATCATTCCCGGCCACGACGCCTCGCATGCCACTTCCGCGGCGCGCTACCTCGAAGAGTGTCTGCCGCGCGCGGAATATTGGGACGTTGCCGTGGCGGAACAGACGGAGGAGCGGACCAGCGCGCGCTTGCTCGAATTCCTCGCGGCAAGCTCAGGGTCCCTCCCGCCCGCGAGCCCGGAGTCCGGCGCTCCATGATCATCGATGCGCATTGCCATTACACCACCGAGCCCGCGGCGCTCCACCAGTTTCGCGACCGGCAGCTGGCCGGTTTGGCCGACCCCGCGCGCAAACCGGCGGCGACCGATCTCGGCATCAGCGATGAGGTCCTGATCAAGAGCGTCGCACCGCAGCTCAAGCTGCAGGCGGAGCGCGGCAGCACGCTCACCATCCTGTCGCCGCGCGCCGCCGGCATGGCGCACCACGTGGGTACCGAAGCGGTCAGCCGGCAATGGGCCGCGGTGTCGAACGATCTCATCCATCGCCTGTGCACGCTGTTGCCGAATAACTTTGCCGGCGTCGCGCAGCTGCCGCAGTTTCCCGGCGTGCCGCCGCAGAACTGCATCGCAGAACTCGAGCGCGTGGTGAACGAGCTTGGCTTCGTCGGCGTGAACTTGAACCCGGACCCGTCCGGCGGCTACTGGACGGGTCCGCCGTTGACCGACCGCTACTGGTATCCGCTCTACGAGAAGCTGTGCGAGCTCGACGTGCCGGCGATGATCCACGTCTCGTCGTGCTGCAATCCCCATTTCCATCACACCGGCGCTCACTACATCAATGCCGATACCGCGGCGTTCATGCAGTTGATCCAGGGCGATCTGTTTCAGGATTTCCCGACGTTGAGACTGGTCATCCCGCACGGCGGCGGTGCCGTGCCCTATCACTGGGGACGCTATCGCGGCTTGAGCCTCAGCATCAAGAAGAAGCCGGTCGATCATCTGCTCGACAACGTGTTCTTCGATACCTGTGTCTACCACCTGCCCGGCATCGAGCTGCTCACCAAGGTCGTGCCGATCGACAACATCCTGTTTGCCTCGGAAATGCTCGGCGCGGTGCCCGGCATCGATCCCGCGAACGGGCACCACTTCGACGATACCAAGCGCTACATCGACCAGGTCGAGGGTCTGAGCGAGCAAAGCCGGCACAAGATATTCGAAGGCAACGTGCGCCGGGTCTATCCGCGGCTCGACCGATTGCTGGCAAAACGCGGTCCTGCTCCGTGAATGCGCATGGCTCCGCGAGCGCGCGCGCCGGGCGCAAACGATTGACAGCATTGACCCGGCTTGCTATGTTTGTTCTGCATATAGGAAATAGATTCCGTATAAAGGAACACGAACCACGCATCGGAGATGGCGCACCGTGCGTCTCATTCGAACGATGCCTCGGCAGCGAGGAGGCGACTACCTTGGCTTACAACTCCCCGTCGCGTCACGCATGGATGGCAGGAGGCGGCAATGGTCGATGAGAAAGCGCCGGTTGCGGAGCGGGCCCATGCCCTGCAAGACCATGCCCTCGGACGGGAACTGACTCATGCCCACGCGCCCGGCGCGGCGTATGACCATGATCACGATGACTTCGATTCAGCAGGTCCGATCGAGGCGAATCCGATCTGGATCCAGGACCATGTTTCGCTCACCAGCGTGGGAATCGACATCGGTTCATCCGGCACGCAAGTGATTTTCTCGCAGCTGAATCTGCGCAGGCTGGGCGAGGATCTCTCCAGTCATTATTTCGTGGTATCGCGCGAAACGCTGTTCCAGTCGCCGGTCGTGCTCACCCCCTACAAGGACGAAGAGCGGATCGACCAGGGCGCACTGGGAGCGATCATCGATGACGCCTACAACATGGCCGGCGTCGGACCGGAACAAGTGGATATCGGCGCGGTGATCCTCACCGGCGAGGCGCTGCGGCGCGAGAACGCCGAAGCGATCGCGGGCATCGTGGCGGAGCGCGCCGGCGATTTCGTCTGCGCCACCGCCGGTCACCACATGGAAGCCATGCTCGCCGCTTTCGGCTCCGGTGCGGCGCGCGTCTCCGCCGACGCGGGCCAGAGGCTGCTCAATATCGATATCGGCGGCGGTACCACCAAGCTCGCCATCATCGAGTCGGGGCGCGTCGTGGCCACGGCGGCGTTTCACGTCGGCGGCCGGTTGCAGGTCGTCGACGGCAATCAGCGCATCCTGCGGCTCGATCCTGCCGGCCGGGCCCTCGCGGCCCGTGCGGGTTTATCCTGGTCGGTGGGCGATGTGATCGACCCGGCCGCGCTCGACCACCTGGCTGAATCCATGGCGACGGCCTGGGTGAGCGCGGTGCGCGACGCCGATCTGCCGGCGGACATCCGGCAGCTCTATTTGACCGACCGGCTGGCCGACGTCGGACCGATCGACGGCGTCATGTTCTCCGGCGGTGTCGCCGAATATATCTACGGCCGGGAGAGCCGCGATTTCGGCGATCTCGGACGGCGCCTCGGCGCGGCTCTGCGCCGGAAACTCGACGCAGGGGAATTGCCGTGGCCCTTGCTGCCGGCCAAGGAATGCATCCGCGCCACGGCGCTGGGCGCTTCCGAATATTCGGTTCAACTCACCGGCAACACCATTTATATTTCGAACCACGGTGCATTGCTGCCGCGGCGCAACTTGCAGGTACTGAAGCCGCCTTGCGAATTCCCGGCGATGATCGACCCGCAAGCCGTGGCCGAGGCGATCCAGCGGCACCTGACTCTGTTCGACCTCGCCGGCGAGGACAGGGAATTCGCACTGGCTTTTCAATGGCGGGGCGAGCCGTCCTACGAGCGCATTGCAGCCTTCGCCCGGGGCATCGTCGCCGGCCTCGCGCGCACCATCGCGCGCAAGCAGCCGCTCTACCTGATTCTCGACGGCGATTTGGCGCAGACCCTGGGCGGCGTGCTGCGCGACGATCTCGGCATCGAATCGCAGGTGCTGGTCATCGACGGCATCGTGCTCGTGGATTTCGACTACATCGATCTGGGGAAGATTCGACTGCCGTCGCACACCGTGCCGGTCACCGTCAAGTCGCTGGTATTCAAGGACATCCCCCAAGGCCAGGCGCCGCCCCACCATCACTTAGGGCGCCACGGCCATCACCATCACGGTCATGGGAATCGCGGGCACGATCACCATGATCACGGTCCGCAATTTCCCCTGCGGACCGGGAAATAAGGAAGAACGTCAGATGAAGGATGCAATTGTCTCGGACGAAATGGCCAAGAAGTTCGCGACGGAGAAGGAATCTCCGTACACGAACTGGGTGCGCAGCGAAGGGCTGGATATCATCAGCGCCCATTATATCGCCAACCTGCACACGGTCGATCTCAAGACCTGGGCTCGCCGCGGCGGCCGCGGCGTCTACATCAACCACGAGGCGTCGCGCACGTCGAATGATTGCTACGTCTGCGAAATTCCCGCCGGCGGCAAGCTCGCCCCGCAGCGTCAGTTGTTCGAGGAAATGATCTACGTGCTGGATGGGCGCGGTTCGACCGCCGTCTGGAACGATGCCGGCCAGAAGATCACCTTCGAATGGAACAAGGGATCGCTGTTCGCGATTCCGATCAATTGCTGGCATCAGCACTTCAACGGTCAGGGCTTGGCACCGGCGCGCTTCGTCGCCGTCACCAACGGGCCCTCCGTTCTCAATGTCTATGACGACGTCAATTTCGTATTCAACACGAAGTACGACTTCAAGAACCGGTTCGCCGGCGAGCCCGACTACTTCGCCAACAAGGGCGAGCAGAAGGGCCTGCTGCTCGAGACGAATTTCGTCGCGGACGCCATCAATCTACCGCTGATCAGCGCCAAGGAGCGCGGCGCGGGAGGCGGCCACATCCGCTTCAACATGGCGAAGGGCTCGATGAACAGCCACATTTCCCAGTTCCCGGTGGCCACTTACAAGAAAGGGCACTGCCATGGGCCGGGCGCGCATGTGATCGTGATGAGCGGCGAGGGCTACACGCTGATGTGGCCGGAAGGCGAGGAACCGCGCCGCTACGACTGGCAGGACGGATCCATGATCGTCCCGCCCAATCTTTGGTTTCACCAGCATTTCAACACCGGCACGTCGCCGGGACGATACCTCGCCTTCAAGCATGAAGTGGTGTCGATCCGCAACGCGCAAGGGGTGCCGAAGGCCTGGATCAGCCGGCGCATCGGCGGCGACCAGATCGACTATGCCGACGAGAAACCCATCATTCGCCAGCTCTTCAGCGAAGCGTTGGCAAAGCACGGGATGACTCCGCGGATGGATGAGGCTTACCAGGCTGAGTTGGCGGACCTGCCGCCCCCGCGCCATGCCGCCTGAGTCCGACCGGGCGGTTCGGCCCTCGCTGCCTGATCCCGACGCCGCGGTTCGGCCCACCGTCGGACTCGTGCAGCTGCTCGGTACCTTCGTGCGTCTGGGAGCGATGACCTTCGGCGGGAGCGTGCAATCCTGGGTGCATCGCGAAGTGGTGGAGCGGCTCGGCTGGATCGACAACAAAGCGTTTCTGTCGGGCCTCACCGTGGCGCAGGTGCTGCCGGGCGCCAACCCGGTCAACATCGCGCTCTACGTCGGCCTCAAGCTGCGCGGCGGCGTCGGCGCCGCGGTCGCCGTGGTCGGCATGGTGGTGCCGGCGTTCTGCGTCATCCTGTGTCTCGGTTACTTCTATCGCAGCTACGGTCACCTGGCGGTGGTCCACTTCGTGCTCGCCGGGCTCGCGGCCTCGGGCGTCGGTGCCACGCTCACCATGGGCATCAAGGTGGCGCGGCGCTTGCCGCGCAATCTGCTGACGGCGCTGATTGCCCTCTCCGTATTCTTCGTCGTCGGCGTGCTGCGCTGGCCGATGATTCCGGTGGTCGCGGTTGCGATTCCGGCCAGCATCACCGTGGCGTTCTTTGCGAACAGGAGGGCGGTCGATGTCCGCTAGCCGCCTGCTTGGCTTGATCCTGGTATTTTCCCCGCTGTCCATCCTGTCCATCGGCGGGGGTCAGGCGACCATCCCGGAAATCCAGCACCAGACGGTGATCGTTCACGGCTGGCTGACCAATGACGAGTTCGCCGATCTCTTTGCCATTGCGCGCGCCGCGCCGGGACCGAGCACGCTGATCGTGGCCCTGATCGGCTGGCAGGTCGCCGGGTTCTTGGGGGCGCTCGTGGCGACGCTCGCCATTTTCGTGCCCTCGTCCATCGTCATGTATGCGGCCAGTTCTTGGTGGCTGCGCAACGAACGATCGACGATCCGCAAGGCCATCGAGCAGGGGCTCGCGCCCGTCGCCGTCGGACTGATTTTCGCCGGTATGCTGATCGTGCTCCGGGCCGCCCACGCCGGCTTGCTCGCCCTGTCGACGACGGCCGCGGTCTGCATCGTGCAAAGCACCACCAAGATCAGCACCTACGGAATCGTGGGCGCGGTGGCCGGCACTTATTTGCTCCTGTTCGCTCTGCTCCACTACGCGGCTCGATAGGCCGCCAAGGAAATCGCATGCCGAAGCCCGGCCGCCTGAACGGCATCATCCGCGCGCTCGAACTCGGTCAGCACGCGTTCACGCTTTTTGCGCCCTGCGAAATCGAATTCGCGGTCGAGCTGCAGCAGTCGAGCTATGACGGCGTCGTGTTCGAAGGTGAGCACCGGGGCTGGGACATCCGGGCATTGCGCGACAGCCTGCAGTATCTGCTCAACCGCCGGCAGATCGCCGACCTGGGCTCCGTGGCTCCGCTGATCACTCCCACCGCGCGGATTCCCGCCAACGGCGCAGAGAAGAATCAGTTCCTCGCCAAGCAGGCGCTCGACCTCGGATGCTACGGCATCGTGTGGCCGCACATCAGCACGGTCGAGGAGGCATACAACGCGGTGGCCGCCTGCCGCTACCAGCGGCTCGCGCACAAGCCCCTCTATGAGCCTGCCGGCATCCGCGGCGACGGGCCGATGCAGGCAGTCCGCTATTGGGGAATCTCGCAGCAGGAATATTACGAGCGCGCAGACGTGTGGCCGCTCGCCCCGCAGGGCGAGATCTTGGTGGTGCTGCAAATTGAAGACACCGCGGGTATCCGCAATTTGCCCGACATGCTCGACAACGTCCCCGGCATCGGCGCCATCCTGATCGGCGAAGGCGACCTCAGCCAGGAACTCGGCTACCCGCGCCAAACCGAACACAAGGCGGTGCTCGAGGCGATGGCCGACATCGTGGCGATCTGCAAGCAGCGCGGAGTCATCGTCGGCCACCCGCACGTGACGGCGGCGAATGCCGAGCGCGTGATCGCCGAGGGCTATCGCTATCTCATGTGTGCGGCGCCGCGCAGCTTCGCGGATCTGCGCGCGGCGCGCAGCCTCGCCGGCCGAACCTGAAAAACAGATTCCGATCTTAAGGAGTACACCCTTGGAAAAAGTGCTTGCCTCGGTCAAGGTCGGTGCCGGCAAATTGGAGCTGCGCGATTTTCCAATGCCGCAGATCGATGAAGAAAGTGCGCTCCTCAAGATGGAAGTCGCGGGCATCTGCGGCACCGACGTCAAGATGTTCAAGCAGCCGCTGTCCGGCGGTCCGGTGATCATGGGCCATGAGAACATCGGCTATATCGCCAAGGCGGGCCGCAAGTTCAGCGAACGCAAAGGCGTCAAGGAGGGCGACCTGGTGTTCATCGAGCACTACGTGCCCTGCTTCAAGTGCGAGTGGTGTCATCGCGGCGAGTATCGTCTCTGCGCCGCCACCGACTGGCGCGCCAATCCCGACAGCCGGCGTTATGGCTATACGACGTCCGACAATCCCCATCATTTATGGGGCGGCTTTGCGCAGTACACCTACCTGCCGTGGAATGCGGTGGTCCACAAGGTGCCCGCCGGGGTGACGCCGGAACTCGCGGGCATCGTGACGCCGCTGTCGAACGGCATCGAGTGGGCCTTGTTCGATTCACACGTGGGTTATGCGTCCCGCGTGCTCATCCAGGGCCCCGGCCAACAGGGGCTGTCGCAGATCGTGGCCTGCAAGCAGGCCGGCGCCGACTTGATCATCATCACCGGCACGACCAAGGACGCCAAGCGCCTGGAGATCGCCAAGGTCCTCGGCGCCGATCATGTGATCGACGTGCAGAAGGAAGACCCGCTGGCCCGCATCGAAGAGATCACCGGGGGCGAGGGGGTCGATGTGGCCCTCGATTGCACCGCCGGTGCCGGCACCGCGGCGGTCCTGCTGGGCATCGAGGCGCTGAAGCGCAAGGGCGGCACGCTGCTGGTGCAGGGAGAAATGGCGGAATTCCCGAATTTCCCGATCGGCAAGCTGACCGTCAAATACATCACCATCAAGAGCGCCCGGGGTCACAGCTATCGGTCGTGCGAATTGGCACTGCAGCAGCTCGCCTCGCACCGCTTTCCGCTGGAACTGGTGACGACGCATACCTTTGGCCTCAGCGAAGCCGAATATGCCATCAAGTCAGTGGGCAACGAGGGAGCGAAGGACGTCATTCACGTGTCGTTGCTGCCGTGGCAATGAGCCGTCCGCGGGAGCGCGGCCGGTGATGGAGCGCGTTCCCGTGATGGTGCGCGTTCCCGTGATGGAGCGCGTTCCAGTGATGGTGCTGACCGGTTATCTCGGCGCCGGCAAGACCACGTTGCTCAACCGCATCTTGTCCCGCGACGGCAGTCGTCGCTACGCGGTCATCGTCAACGAATTCGGCGAAATCGGCATCGATGGCGACTTGATCGTGAGCACCGAGGAAGAGCTGTTCGAGATGAGCAACGGCTGCGTCTGCTGTTCGGTGCGGGGCGACCTGGTCCGCACCCTGCATCAGCTGCTGGCGAGGCGCGAGGCCTTCGATTGCATCGTGATCGAGACCACCGGGGTTGCGAATCCGGGTCCGGTGATTCAGACGTTCTTCATCGATCATGTGCTCAAGGCGCGAACCATCCTGGATTCGATTACGACGGTGGTGGACGCCAAGCATATCGGTCTTCGCCTGGCGGACAGTCCCACGGCGGCTGAGCAGATCGCCTTCGCGGATCAGATCGTCTTGAACAAGACGGAGCTGGTGACCGGCGCGGAACTCGAGGCCATCGAAGCGCGCCTGAGGACGCTCAACCGGCTTGCGCCGATCCATCATGCGCGGCGCGCGGACGTGGATCTGGACAAACTGCTGGGGCGCCGCGTTTTCGACCATCAGCAATTTCTCTCGCTGGAACCAGAATTCTCCGACGCGCCGCACGATGGCCACATCGGCAGCGTCTCGCTCACCTCGCATACGCCGCTCGACGGCGCGAAGCTGTCCGGCTGGCTCAACGGCCTCGTGGCCGGCAGCGGACCGGACATTCTTCGCGCCAAGGGAATTTTCTATCTCCGCGGCGAAGACCGGCGCCTGGTCTTTCAGAGCGTGCACATGCTGCTGGAAGCGGATTTCCAGAATCAATGGCGGCCGCAGGAACCCCGCTTCAGCAGGCTCGTGTTCATCGGCAGGAATCTCGACAGGCAGGCGCTTCAGGCGGGGCTTGCCGCGTGCGAGATGGCGTGACGCGCTCGATTCCCGCCGCCGTGTTGCGCTTGACGCGCCGGGTCAACCTCGCTAGAGTCAGTTCAATATACAGGAAACACATTCCATATATAAGAACAGATCCGAATGTGTGGCATGGTGACAGGGGGAGGAGCACGGAAATGCAAACGTGTCTGCGCCGGTGTCGGGCCGACCCTGCGATGGCAGGGCCGCGGCGCGCAGTGTCCGGCGTGCGGCGCGTAGTGTCCGGCGTGCCGCCGACCGCGGGCTTTCCGATCCTTGGGGCCGATCCGCGGCCACTGGCCAGGAACCTGTAGTGGGTTCTCATGTCATCTTCTCGTCGCTGATCGAGCTGCTGTTCACACCCAAGCTGATCGGCCTGATGCTGCTCGCCATTCCGCTCGGCATCTTTTTTGGATGCGTGCCGGGATTGGGCGGAAAGCTCGGCATCGTCCTGCTGATCCCCTTCGTGTACGGCATGGACCCGCTCCCCGGCGCCGTTTTTCTGCTGTCGATGCACGCCATCGTGCACACGGGCGGCATCGTGCCCAGCATCCTGTTCGGCGTTCCCACCAATGGTCCCGAGGCACCGCTGCTCGTGGATGGCTACCCCATGGTGCGCAACGGCCAGGCGGGGCGTGCGCTCGGCGCGTCGTTGAGTGCGGCGGGCATCGGCGGCATGATCGGCGTCATCTGCGTGGCGCTGATCCTGCCCGTGGTCGAACCGTTCGTGCTGTCCTTCAGCCCGATCGAATTTTTCTGGCTCGCCATCATCGGCATCACGCTCATCTCGGCGCTGGCCGGAAAAATGCTGGTGCAAGGCCTCATCGTCGGCTGCTTCGGCTGGCTGATCGGAATGATCGGCCTCGATCCGCAAACCGGCGTGCAGCGCTTCACGTTCAACCAGCTGTTCCTGTGGGATGGCTTCGATGTCATCAGCGGCGTACTGGCCTTGTACGCGCTGCCGGAGATGATGCAGCTGGGCAGGGGCAAGCGCTCGGATGCTGCCGCGTCCGGCATCCCGGACGAACTCGCCCCCGGAGTTACCCAGTACACGTTTGCCGAGGTCTGCGATGGGGTGAAGGACAACGTCCGGCACTGGGGCCTCACCATCACCACGGCCGTGATGGGGACGTTCATCGGCATGATTCCGGGGTTGGGGGGCGAAGCCGCCGGGTGGATGTGCTACGCCTTCGCCGTGTCGCGGGCCAAAGACTCCGAGCGCTTCGGCAAAGGGGCGGTCGAAGGAGTGATTGCGCCGTCGACCGGCATGAATGCCAAGGAAGGAGGCGGCTTGCTGCCCACGCTGTTTTTCGGCGTCCCCGCCGGCTCCGGCATGGCGATCATGTTGGGTGCGCTGATCATGCTCGGCATCAAGCCGGGGCCGATGATGATCGTGCACGACCTGCCGCTGGTGTGGTCGCTCATCTGGGCGATCGCCATCTCCAATCTGCTGTGCACGGGGTTCTTGCTCGTCGTCGGCAAACATATGAGCGCCCTTGCTCATATCCGTGCCAGCGTGCTGGTGCCGGTCGTCCTGGTGTTCGCCCTGCTCGGCACGTATCTCGCCAAGGATCATTGGGAGAGCCTGCTGGTATTCGCCGGAATGGGCGCGATCGGCTACGTGATGCGCCGCAATCAGTGGCCGCGGCCGTGCTTCATCATTGGTCTCGTGCTCGGTCCCACGGCGGAGCTGTCCTTCCACAAGGCGTTCGCGCTGCACGGCTACGGCTTCCTGACCCAGCCCACCTCGCTCGTCATGATGGCCATCATTGCAATCACGCTCACCATCAATCTGCGCAAGACGTATCGCCGCAAGCCCGCGGGTGCCGCCGGCGGACCCGCGCATGCGTCGCCCATCGATGCGTCGGTGTTGCCCCGGAGATGATGGGCGTGAACTCCAAGCCCGTGCCCGCAGGCCGCGTGCGCTTCACCAGCACCGTCGCGCTGTCGCTGACATTCCTGGTGATCTTCGTGAGCGCCGTCGTGGTGGCGAAGGTCAACTATCCGGCGGAGGCCGCGTCGATGCCGCTCATCATCGGCGGCTTTGGCGCCGCCTTGAGCCTGCAAGGCGGCTTTGGCGCCGCCTTGAGCCTGCTGCAACTCATCGTCGAATTACACGCCAGCCGCGGCGCCTACGAAGAGCAGATCGACCTCAAGCGAGACATCCCGATTTATCTCTGGGTCTGGTCCTTCGTCATTGCGGTCACCGCCTTCGGCTTCGTCCTGGCGGCGCCGGTGATGCTGTTCGTCTACCTCCGGTTCCGTTCGCGCGAGTCCTGGTGGCTGAGCGCGCTGCTGTCGCTGGCCGTGCTCGGACTCCTCTACGGCGTGTTCCAAACCGCCTTGGGTGTGCCGCTGTTCGAAGGGCTGGCGACGCCCCGGATCAGGGATTGGCTGATGCCGGCGGGAGCAGGTTAGTGGCCGATCAACCATATCGGGTAGCGGCTGCCGCACCGCCGTCAAGAGGAAGAAGAATCATGTCCAGGATCATCGTGGCATTCGGCGTCTTCCTGCTGGTGTGCGCACCGCTCGCGCAGGCTGCCGAGCCGGCGGCAGAGTTCTTCAAGGGCAAGACCATCACCTATGTCGTGGCGACTGCGCCGGGCGGCGGCTATGACACCTATGGCCGCCTGGTGGCGCGCTACATGAACAAGTACCTGCCGGATTCGAAGATCATCATCCGGAACATTCCGGGCGCCGGGCACGTCATCGGCGCCAATACGATCTATGCGGCCAGACCCGATGGCCTGACCATCGGCACGTTCAATACCGGTCTCATCTATCTGCAGCTGCTGCATGAATCGGGCGTGCAGTTCGACCTCGCGAAAATGAGCTGGATCGGGAAGGCCGCTTCGGATACCCGCGTGCTGGTGATCAGCAAGAAGTCGGGTGTCACCAAAGTCCAGGATCTTATGGATAGCTCCAAGCCGCCGATCAAGCTGTTTGCCGCGGGCGTGGGATCCGCGGGCTACATCGATACGCGCCTGGCGATTTCCGCCATCCATCTCAACGTGCAGCTGATCCCGGGCTACAACGGCAGCGAGGGCACGATGAGCATGCTGCGCGGCGAGACCCAGGGCACCATCGGCTCACAGTCGTCCTACACCCAGTTCGTCGACGAAGGCAACGGCTTGTACGTGTTGGAGGCGGGTGGTCCGCCCGGCAGCAAGATTCCGCAGGCCGACAAGTTTGCCAAGGACGACAATGCCCGGCGGCTGCTCAAGATGATCGCCGCGGAATCCGACGTCGCTCGTTTGACCGCGGGTCCTCCGGGCATTCCGGCGGATCGGCTGGAACTGTTGCGCAAGGTGTTCATGCAGGCGCTCGCCGATCCCCGTCTGCTCGCGGACGCGAAGAAGATGGATGCACCGATCGCGCCGGCGACCGGCGAGCACGTGCAGCAAGTGATCACCGAAGCACTGCAGCAGAGTCCTCAGAATCTCCAGCTGTTGGTGCAGGCCGTCAAGGCGGCCCCATAGACGTCGGGCATCCATCATGTATCGTCAACGCAAATAGCGCGCATTCATCGTAAGAGACAGTAAAGGAGGTCAGCCATGGCCATTGAAGAGAAAGTCATCCCCTCCACCGGCCAGAGCGAAGAGGAGGCAGGTCCCGCCCAATGGGAACGCTGGACCAAGAAGCGCGTCTTCGTGCGTGCGCTGGAGGGTACCTACGGCCAATTGAAGGCGGAGTTGTTCAACCAGCCGCGCGTGTATCACACCAAGGACTGGAAGTGGAAAGGCGGTCCGCAAAATTTCGGCAAGAAAGTCATCAACCCGCAGGCGGTCAAAGTGGCCCAGTCGATCGAATGCCACATCGACGTGTACGCGCCCGGTGGTTATGGCCAGAAGCACGGGCACATGAACAGCGCCGTGTTCTACGTCTTGAAGGGCAAGGGGCATGACGTGCACGACACCAAGCGGCACGACTGGGAGGCCGGCGATGCCCTGATCGTCGAGAACGGCTGTGTGCATCAACACTTCAGCGACGACAAGGACGGCGAGTGCATCGTGCTCATCATGAAGGCGAAGCCGCTGTTCTTGTTCATGCACATGATTTTCCAGAAAGTCGTGAGCTATCCGCCCACGGAACCCTCGGTGGGCCACGAAAACTACGCGCCGCCGCCGGAACTGTGACGCCGAACCTAACCCCAACATCGAACAAGCGAGGAATTATGGGTATTGAGCGGATCATCGACCCGAAGGAGCGCGAGCGCGCCCATGCCGAGGTCGGATATGTGGATTTCTACAGCGAGGCGGTGAAGCAGTCTGAGGAATTCCGGGAGGAATACGACGGCTACCTCAATGTCGTCAAATCGGCGGAGATGCCGCTGGAGCGTTCGCCGGACGGGCTGCTCAAGCACATCATTCACGAGAAGATGAACACCAAGGAGATGTGCCTCGACATATACATGCACTTCATTCCCTCCGGCAAGAGGAGCGGCAAACACCGCCATCTCACCGAAGAAGTATTCTATGTGGTCGAAGGCAGCGGCTACGACCTGCATTGGGACGTCAAGTTCGACTGCAAGGATACGATCGAGTTCGAGTGGGAAACGGAGCCGAAGAAATTCGAGTGGACGGTCGGCGATTTCGTCTACATTCCGCCGTATTGCGCGCACCAGCATTTCAGCACGGGCGGCGGCGAAGCGCGGATCGTGGTGATGAACAGCCGCATCGTCAAGGCGATGGGCTTCGACTGGTTCGAGCAGCTCGAGACCTGCGATTACTGATGGCCGATCGCGTCCAGACGATCATCGGAGCGGATCATGTGCGGCGATCTTGAGGAAGAAGATACCGAGGCCGAACGGATGTATGCCGCTTTCCTGCAGGCGGCGCATACCGCCGTGCACGAAGCCATCGACCATCGCGGCGGATCGCGCAGTCGTCTGGACGAGCAGGCTGCGGAGCAGACCGCCCACCAAGCTGAGGGCCGGACCGGAGTTGTCTCCGACGCGGCGCTGCACGGCTATATGGACGGGCTGTTCGGCGATATTTTGAAGGCCTGCATCAAGGACGGCGGTCGCGTCGGCGGCGCCGATGCGTATCGCGTGCTCGCATCCCAATCCATCGTGCTGGCCCGCCTGGCGGGCTTCCTGGCAGGGCACCTGGATCTGCGCGAGGACCCGCTGCGGAGTTCGATCGAAGCCTTGATGAGCGGATATGACGCGGAGAATTCGGGGCACACTCACGATTAGCCGAGAGCGGCCGTCACCGCCTTACTTCGAGGGCGGATGGAGATGATCGTGAGAGTGCTGCAAGCCGCCTTCGTGAACATGCGAATGCGAATGCGGCCCGAGGCTCATGGAGTAACGCTGCTCGATGCGGCCGAATTTCCAAAAGCCCACCGACAGCGCCCATGCGACGAGGAACATGCCCACGATCAGGTAGCCCAATATGCCGAAGTCCAGTGCGGCGATGAAATCGACGACACGGCCGTGCAGGCCGAGCATGCCGATCAGCACCTGCATCAGTTCGATCGTGCCCACCAGCAATGCAACGGCAACCGACAGGCCGGTGGTCGTGATGTTGTAGAAGATCTTGCGTAAGGGATTCAAGAAGGCCCAGTTGTAGGCCTTGCACATGAGCACCCCATCCGTGGTGTCCATGACGGTCATGCCGGAGGCAAACAAAATCGGCAGGCAGAGCACCGCGGGCACGGGCAAATTGCCGGCCGAGGCGCCCGCGGTCATGGCGAGCAAGCCGACTTCCGACGCGGTATCGAAGCCCAGGCCGAACAGCAGGCCCAAGGGGTACATCTGCCAGCTGTGATTCATCAATTTCTGCAGGCGTCCGCCGAACAACCGGTTGAGCAGGCCGCGCTTTTGCAGCAGCGCCTCGAGATGTGCGTGACTGTGAGTGCCCGCCTTCGCGGTGTGCCAGACTTTCAAGATATCGAGCAATACCAGCAAATTGAGAATGCCGATGATCCATAGGAAGGTGCCGGATACGCTGGCGCCGATGAGGGCGCCCATGTCTTTCAGCTGCGGCAACTCGGCCTTGACGGCCGTGGCGGCGAACGCGATGCCGACCGCGAGCGCCAGCACCACGGTGGAATGGCCCAATGAGAAGAAAAATCCGACGCCGAGGGGCTGTTTGCCCTTCTGCAGCATGAAACGCACGGTGTCGTCGACCGCTGCGATGTGGTCTGCATCGAAGGCATGCCGCAACCCGAACATATAGGCGACGAAACCCAGCCCCACGAGTTGCGGATATCGGCCGGCATAGTGGAGATACAGGCCCCAGCCCAACAGATGGAGTGCGGCAATAAAACCATAAAAGCCTGCCAAGCGGATCCGTTCCGCGGACGAGAACGGCAGGCGCGAGGACAGCCGGTCTACCGGTCTAGCAACATAGACGAAATCTGGCATGGGACCCCGATTTCCATGGAAATCCATGCCGACCATGATCGCACTTCCAGGGTACTAATACTAAGGCATCGAAATACTTCGGCGTCGAGCAAACGTACGGCCTGCGCGGCGGCTCGACGCGGCGGGTGGGTCGAGTATCCTGGCCTGCGATTGTGGGTTGGCGAACATCAGCGAGGCGTCAATGAATTCGAGGAAGGCGTTGAAGATCACCGCGTCGATCATCGCGGTCATCGTCGCTCTGTGCATCGGCTTCTACGCGCTCATCGCGCTCATCGTCTGGGAAGGGTCGAGTGCGCGAGAGGATGCGCCGGCTCTCGAGGCCAACGTCGCGCAATGGCTGCTGCATTACACCGTGCCGACGAGCTTCAGAGCGATGAGAAATCCGCTCGATGCCGGGGCGCAAAGCGCAGACGTCGAGGCGGGCCACGAGGTTTACACCAAGAAGTGCGAGATTTGCCACGCGTACGACGGCGGCGGCAAGACCGAAATCGGCAGCGGTCAATATCCGCGTCCGCCGGATCTGCGCGGCGCCGATGTGCAGCGCATGAGCGACGGCGAGCTCTTCTATCACCTCAAGAACGGCATCCGGCACACCGGCATGCCCGCGTGGGCGCTTCCCGATCGCAAGCTCTGGCAGGTGAGCGCATACCTGCGCAATCTGCCCGGGATCGCCGCATTGTCACCGCAGAGCGGCGCTCAATCGCCGATCGCCGGTACCGCTCACTACGTAGGCTCGGCGGCCTGCAAGGATTGTCACGCCGAAATCTACGATCGCTGGAAGAAAACGCGCATGGCGAACGTGGTCCAAGATCCGCACGCGCATCCGGACGTGATCATTCCCGATCTGTCGAAGCCGGATCCGCTGCTCACCTTTACCAAAGGCGACATCGCGCTGGTTTACGGCAGCAAATGGAAGCAGCGCTATTTCAAGCAGGTGGGCGATGACTATTTCGTGTTTCCCGCACAGTGGGACGTCACCCACAAGCTATGGCGGCCGTACTTCGTGAAGAACGGCAGCGACTGGTGGGCGCCCTTGTATCCGCCCGACAACATGCAGCGGCCGACGGGGCCGCTGTGCGATGGATGTCACTCGGTCAACTATGACATTGCCGCCAAGAAGGTCACGGAGTGGAACGTCGGCTGCGAAAAGTGTCATGGTCCCGGCAGCGATCACGTCGAGCATCAGGGACGGCCGAATATCATCAATCCGGCCAAGCTCGACTACGTGCAGGCCAATGACACCTGCATCCAATGCCATTCGCAGGGCCAGCCGCTCACCAATCCCATCAAGGGTAAATACTACGATTGGCCGGTCGGCTTTCATATGGGCAAGAAGCTGGTCGATTTTTGGAAACTGGAGGACCACAAACTGGGCGAGCTGTCGTTCACCCATTTTCCCGATGGGACGGCGCACAAGAACCGCATGCAGGGCAACGACTTCGTGCAGAGCCTGATGTACACGCGGGGCGTCACCTGCTTCAGTTGCCATGATCCCCACGGATCGAAGAACGATGCGATGTTGATCAAGCCCGTCGGAGAGATTTGCGCGACCTGTCACGGACCCAACACGCAGAACGGTCCTCATGCGCCGACCATCGAGGCGCATACCCATCATGCACCGGGCAGCGCGGGCAGCCAGTGCGTAGCGTGCCACATGCCCAAAATCGCGCAGACGATCGCGGACGTGAATGTGCGGGCTCACACCTTCAGGTTCATCACTCCTGCGGAAACCGATGCGTTGAAGATCCCCAACGCGTGCAACCTCTGCCACACGGATAAGACGACGGCATGGACCACCGAAGCGTTGAAGGGCTGGAAGGACCGATCGCCGTGGCGCATGGTGCAAGCGGGGCCGCCAACGGCGGAGGGTCAAGCCGGGCCTACGGTGAGGCAATGAGTCGGCGCGGCCGCACGGGGCGGGTCTGAGGAGGCACGCCGGCTATTGCGGACCGGTCGCTCCGGCATCCGTGAAGTAGAGCAGGTTCTCCTTGGTTGCGATGTAGATGTGAAGCTTTGCAAGCACGTCGCTTCCCAGCTTGAGCGGATAGCGGTAGAGGCAATCGGAGTAGCCGATGGCACCATTCTTCCTGGAGAGCCGACAGCTATTGGTCGGTGGGTCGATCAGCCGTACTTTCTCGTCCGTCACCGACAGCCCGGCGGCGGTCAGTTTCATTGCCCGATATTGTGCGGTCGTCTTGCCGCCGGCATCGGTCACCGATTCGATCCCGGGTGACTCCTTGTCGAAACCGTACACTCGCCTAGTCACGTCGGTGGAGAGGGTGGTGACGGAATTGTCGGTCGACAGCGTGGCCTCGAGTTTTCTGCCGTCGAGTTCCATCGGGAAATAGAACTCCCCAAATGCATCGCGCAGCAACGGGACGACTTCATATCGCGCCGCCCAATAGACCACCTGACCGGGGCAGTGATCGGGTGCGTATAGATTCAGCTTCCGATGCGCAAGATCGAGCTCGATGTCCATTTGCCAGAGCAGATCAATCCCCAAAATGCCGATGATCTCCGTGGAGCCATAGCTCGCCGACGTCGTGGAATGGGGCTCAATGAAGAAGTTCTCCTCCGGATAGTGAATCCCGCCCAGCACGAAATCCGCGACAACCGCGTAGTGTTGAACCCGTTGCGTGCCCGACGTAATCTCGAGGGCCTTTGCAATGGCCGTCAGGCGAAGCGCGAATCTATCGACAGCCTGTTGCGAAATCGAACTGAACGGCCCCGCTAGGTTGAGGTACATATAGGCCTCCATCTTGCGCATGGTGACGGGAACCAAGACCTGGCCACTGTCGAGAACCTTCACGTCGAGCGAGGCCAATTGACGCAGTTGGCACGCCGCACCTTCCGGCGGCGTTTGAGCAGCCCTAGCAGGCGGTGTCGACGTTACGGAGGAGGCAAGGAGGAGGCAGACAATCAGGCATCGCCTTCCAATGGCTGTATCGCGTCGCAAATGGATTCTCACCATACGCCGCATGATGTTGTTAACGCGGCAGTATCCGCGAATATACCTGACGCTCGAAGGGATGGTCATGGCAAATGGCCAGCCAGGCGGGATCCGGCGAATCCGTGGCCGGCTTGCTTCAGCCGCCTGACCGGTGGTGCAGCGGTGCGTCCGGATATCGAACTGACGGAGCGGACCGAGCCATTCCTCCGAACGCATCGAGCAATCGCTCACGCCAGAGGGCGACCGGATCGTCGGCTTCCAGCAATTCGGTTGTGCTGCAACCCCGGGCCCACATGAACATGCCGAATACGCAATAATCCGCGTAGGTTGCCGCCTCGCCGCCAATGAACGCCTGTTTCTTCAGTGCGTGTCTGATCGGTAGCAGCACCTTTCGCAAGTCCGTTAGGCGAGCGGGTTGGTCGGCGACCACGGCTTCCAACGGCATTCCGAAATACTTCTCCCGACTTGATCGAAAGTAGCTCCGATCGGCCGCATCCAAACAGTTGTAAATGTCGACCAGGATAACGCGCGCCACGGCCGGCAGCAGAACGGTATCCGCCCAGCTATTCACAAAACGTGTCACGGAAATCGCGCCGCGGTCTCCGAATAGCGAGGGCAGCTCCGGATATCGGTCTTCGAGGTGCAACGCGATGCGCCACGAGTCGCTCACTGCCGCTTCGCTGTCGACGAGCACCGGCACAAGCGATTGGCCGGAAAAAGCAATCCTATCCTTGTCGGTGAAACGCAGCGGAACACGTTCGGCGGCA
>DASYFQ010000157.1:0-2946 GCA_036498345.1 Steroidobacteraceae bacterium | reverse complement strand
ATGCTGGCGCTCGCTCGCCGCGATGCGCTTGAGCCGCGCGAGCTCGCGCTTGGCGATGCCGATGCCGGCAATATTGGTGCGCTCGTGGCCGAGCAGAAACTTGGCATAGGTCCAGCCGCGGTTCTCCTCGCCGATGCGGTTGTCGATCGGCACACGCACGTCCTCGAACCACACCTCGTTGACCTCATGGCCGCCGTCCAGCAGGATGATTGGCCGGACGGTGATGCCGGGACTCTTCATATCGATCAGTAAAAAGGTGATCCCGGATTGCTGCTTGGCTTGGGCGTCGGTGCGCACCAGACAAAAGATCCAATCGGCATATTGACCGAGCGTGTTCCAGGTCTTCTGGCCGTTGACGACGTAGTGATCTCCGTCGCGTACGGCACGGGTTTTCAACGACGCCAGATCCGAGCCCGCCCCGGGTTCCGAATACCCCTGGCACCACCACTCATCCCCCGCGCTGATCTTCGGCAAGAACCGCTGCTGTTGCGCAGCGGTGCCGAACGCCATGATGACCGGCGCCACCATCTTGGTACCGAATGGGATCAGCCGCGGCCCGCCGGCCAGCGCCGACTCCTCCTCGAAAATGTACTGCTGCACCGAATTCCAACCCGGGCCGCCGAACTCCACGGGCCAGCTCATGCCGCCCCAGCCGCGATCGTGCAGGCGGCGCTGCCACAGCAAGTGCTCTTCCCGGCCCAGCTCGTACCCGTTGAGCACCTTGTCGGTGATGTCGGAAGTCAGCTGCTCGCGCAGGAAAGTGCGCACTTCCTCGCGGAATGCCTGCTCTTCGTCGGTAAATTCAAGGCGCATGGCCGGCACCGCGGGTCGTTGTCTGGGACATAGACGTGTTCTGCACTACAGAATTTAATTCCGAATTAGTGCAAAATTATGCCCACATGCCGGAGGTTGTCAATGAATAAACCCCACAAGGCGCCAGCCGCCAAACGGGCGCAGACGCCGCTCGCGACGGCCATCGTCAAAACCGACCGCCATTTCGTGACGGCACTCGCGCGCGGGCTCGAGGTGCTGGCCTGCTTTCGCCACGGCGATCGCATGCTCGGCAATCAAGAACTCAGCAAGCGCTGCGGCCTGGCCAAATCCACCGTGTCGCGACTCACCCATACACTCACCAATCTCGGCTATCTGATCTACGTCGAGGAAAGCGCCAAGTACAGTCTGGGCATGGCTACGCTCAGCCTCGGCAGCGCCATGCTGTCGAGACTGGACATCCGCAAGCTCGCGCATCCGCTGATGGAGCAGTTGGCTGAATTCGGCCAGTGCATGGTGAGCCTCGGCAGCCGCGACCGGCTGTCGATGATTTACATCGACGCGGTACGCGGTTCGGCGGCGGTCACATTGAGTCTGGACAGCGGCGCGCGCATTCAGCTCATCACCTCGGCCATGGGCCGCGCCTATCTGACGGCTGTCCCGGAGCGCGAGCGCAATGACATCATGGAACGGGTGCGCGAACTCGCCGACGTCGATCGCTGGCCCGAGCTGCAGCGAGGCGTCGCCAAGGCGCTGCGCGACATTCGCGAACTGGGCGTGTGTTGTTCTTTCGGGGATTGGCAGAAGGACGTCAACGCCATCGCAGTGCCCGTGAGGCCGGGTGGCGGCCTGCCGCCGATGGCCATCAATTGCGGGGCACCGGCGTACATGGTATCGAAAGAGTTTCTACTGGAGCGGGTGCGGCCGCGGCTCATCGCGCTCGCCAACGAACTGGAAACCTCTTTGGGCACGGCCGGCTGACCCGCACACACTCCTCAGGCGCGGGTAGCCGCTCCTGCGCCTGCCCGCCAATCCGACGGCGACCGGCCGGTCCAGCGGCGAAACGCGCGTGTAAAGGAACTACCGGCGGAGAACCCCAGCAAATAAGTCACATCGCTCACCGTGTGCCCCGGCGCGCTGAGGTAGGCCAGGGCCAGCACCCGGCGAGTCTCGTCCAAGATCTCCCGGTACGTGATGCCGCAGTCGCCGAGCTTTCGCTGCAGCGTGCGGGCGCTCATGTTGAGGAGTTCCGCGACATCCTCTTGAGACGGTTCGCCGTGAGCCAGCCGCCGCGTCAATACCTCGCGCACCCGCCACTGAATGTTGTCGCGCTCCATCTGCGACAGATATTGGAGCGCGATCTCGTCGTTGTGCCGCGCCAACTCCGGGTTGCCGCCATCCAATGGGCGCTCGATGGCATCGCAGTCGAATACCAACCGGGTGCGTGCGGCGCCGAATTGCAACGGGGCGCGCAGCAGACTCTGGAAGTCCTCCACCCGCGCCGGCCGCGCGCGGCGAAACTCTATGCGCAGAGGTGAATAGTCGTGACCTATCAGGGAGCGGCACATCCGCAGGTAGGCGGCGACCAGGGCGTCGACCGATTCGTCGGCCACCCCCGCGGCCGGTTCGATCACGAAGTGGTACTCCGCGCCGCTCTGCCAGAATTCATACTCGATCGCATCGCTCGCCACATGACAATAGCGCTGTGCGCGCTCGAAAGCCTCCTTGAGGGTCGAACTGGCAGAGAGGCCGTAGCCCAGCGCATGGAAGGTCGTCTGCTTGATATGACTCGCAACCTTGATGCCGAAAGCCGGGTCGTGGGTCGCCGCCACGGCAATTCTCCACAGACGCTCGGTCTGGGTGAGCGGGCAGCGGACATTGGGACCGTCGAGAGACTTGAGATCGAAACCAGCCTCGGCGAGCAACGCCGCACTGTCGCACCCCGCGGCCTCCAGGGCGCGGCAGATGGCCTTTACCCAGGTTCCCAGTGTCGTTCTGACGACCTGACCATCCGTGACCGGCACGGATCCGAAAGCCGTAGTGGCCTGTGTCCGCATGTCTGGTACTCCCTAAATCTGCCTTCAGCCGCAGCAGGGGCCAGCCCGCCCCTCCCCCAAGACTAGAATGGTTACCTAGCGTCCCGAATCTTAAACGAATATCGGCCCGAGTTATAAC
>DASYFQ010000156.1:0-15217 GCA_036498345.1 Steroidobacteraceae bacterium | reverse complement strand
CGCCTGAGGCGACACACCGCCTAGGCCGCCGACATGATCTCCCCGGAAACGTCGGCGGGAATCATTTCGGCTTCATCCAACGCTTCGAGCTCTTCTCCGAGCGCATCCCGCAGCGCCTCGAGCTCGGACAATCGCACACGAGCCTGGCTCCAGGCAGCCTGGGTAATCGCCATCGATTCGAGCAAGGCTTCGCATTCGGCGCGAACGCCAGAGGCAGCTTTGAAGGCCGCGAACCAGCGGCGCTCGAGCAAATTGGCTGCGGCATCACCGACCGTATCGCGGTTGGTCATATCCTCTCCCCAACGCGTTATTAATCCTGTCCAAGCATGGTGTCTTCGAGGCGTTCGATTTTCCCCATGATTCGAGCTTTCAGCGCTTCGGCACGATCCAAGCGTTCGCGCGCCAGGTCGAGAAGCTCAGCGTTGGCCTTGGGGTTTGCCGCGAGCGATTGATAGTCGCTGCGCGCGACGATGCTGGTGTCGTAGGCCTGCCGCCACTCCAGTTCCAGATTGTTCATTTGGGAATCGAGGTCTAAGTCGAGACTGCTCATGAGTTTCCGCCTGTTGCCTGATGTCATGACAAGCGATGCTGCCCCTCCAACATGACGGTTAGCGGACAGTAATGCGGCAGTTTGTTTAAAAAAAGGCCTCGCTCGGAGGCCTTAAGGGGTATGGAAATCGAGTAGCCAGAAGACGGTGCTACTGCCGTACTTCTCGAGCCGGAGCCGCTACTTGGAGCCGGGCGCGACCCAGCCAGGAACCGTTGTCGACGGCGGCGGCGCCTTGCGCGCTGATCGCGTTGGCCCGAAGGGCGGCATGAGCGATCACGTCTCCGCCCAGTGTCAGGGCGAGGTCTCTCTGGAATGCACGCCAGGAAAGGCCCCACATTTCGCCGGTATCGCTCATTTCGTCCCTCACATTCAGGCGGCTTGGCCGACAGGCAGCGCAACGGGCGCCATCGGGACCTGCTCGCGCAATTTCGGCCAATCGATCAGGCGCAGTTGTCCGTTCATGTCTTCGACCAGCGACGTGCAGCTCTCGACCCAGTCGCCGTCATTGCAGTACAGAATCCCGTTGATTTCGCGGATTTCGGCGCGATGGATGTGACCGCAAACCACGGTATCGACGCCGCGCTTGCGCGCCGCTTGAGCGACGGCGTCCTCGAAGCTGCCGATGTATTGAACCGCTGTCTTGGCCTTGTTCTTGAGGTACGAGGAAAGCGACCAATGCGGCAGATCGAACTTGCGCCGCACCCAGTTGATGTAGGGATTCGCCGCGAGCAGAATGTCGTAGATATTGCTGCCCAATTTCGCCAGCCAGGGACTGCACTTCACCACGCTGTCGAACTCGTCGCCGTGCAACACCAGCATGCGCCGGCCGTCGGCGCCCAGATGGATATATTCGCGGTGAATTTCCAGATTGCCGAACACGGCGCCGTCGAACTCCCGGAAAACCTCGTCGTGGTTGCCGGGAACGAAGATCACCTTGGTGCCGCGCTTGGCCTTACCCAGGATCGTGCGCAGCACATTGTTATGCGTTTGGGGCCAATACATGCTCTTTTGCATGCTCCACACATCGATGATGTCACCGACGAGGAATAGGCAATCCATTTCGACGTGATGTAAGAAATCGAGCAGCAATTCGGCGCTGCAGCCTTTGAAGCCCAGATGGATGTCTGAGATAAAGACCGTTCGCAATCGCAGCGGCGAGTGGGCGTTACGCTCTACCATACCTTCCTCCTAAAGACTCCGCGTCGCCCCGTAAGATCGCGATTTCATGTTACGGAAGCGTTACTCGGGAAAGAACATTTGTTTACAAAAAAGGGACTTAGGCGTGGAACATCGCGTGGAACGATAGAAATGAGATCCAGCGCTCATTCCACCCGGCCGGGCACCGGAGCGGCGAACCGGTAGCCGAATCCGCGCACGGTCTGGATATAGAGCTCGTAGCCGGGCTCCGTGAGGATTTTCCGCAAGCGCTGCACGTTGACGTCGACGGTGCGCTCGTCGACCTCGCTGTCGCCGCCCCACACCTGCGCAAGAAGTTGGGTGCGATTGAAGGTTCGGCCGGGATGCGCCATCAGAAACTCGAGCAGCCGATATTCGACTCCGCGCAGGTTCACCAGCCGGCCGCGCGCCGTTACGCGATTGGTCGACGCGTCGAGCACCAGACCGTCGCAGCTGAGTGCCGAACGCTGATCTTCGTATTGGTGGGAACGCAAGACCGAGCACACGCGCGCCACGACTTCGCGTACCGAGAACGGCTTCGCGATGTAATCGTCGGCACCCAGGTTCAAACCGGTCACCACGTCTTGTTCGGCCGACAGCGCCGACAGAATGATCAGCCTGACCGCCTGAGGCGCGCGCGCACGGCGCACGCCCTGAATCACCTCGAGCGCGGCCAGTCCCGGCATGTTCCAATCAATGATGACCAGGTGCGGCGGCCGCTCTGCCACCGCCATAATAGCTGCGGATCCATCGGTGATGGCACGCACGATAAAACCGGCTTCGCCCAGTCTCTGGCGGAGTGGTTCGACAGCGGCGACATCCCGATCGACGATCAATATCTGCTTATTGGTTTCGGTGGCAAGCATGCGCCGCGCTATTAGAGGTACTGAGCTTTACAGTTCCTTTACGCTTTTGTGACCCTTGCAAAGATTTGTAACGGCGCTCATCGGGTATCCGTCGCTACGAGTTCGTTCATGGCGCAAAGTTCGACGCCAACGTGCGCTGTGCTGCGCGCACGGAAACCGATGAATAACCCCGCAGCGCCTCCGGCCGCCGCCGCACTTGTGCCGCCGTGTCGTTGTCGGCTGCGTTCCATGCCGCGAGCAGAAGTCCGAGCGCCAGCCAATTGAGAGAAGCCTCGCGATGCTGTGCCCACCACGACTCCTGGGAGCCGGTTCGCCACCGGCCATCCGATCTGCGCAAGGATGGGCTCGAAATCTCGGCCATTGATGTCGCCATGATCCGCTCCTCGTTGGGTTGACGAGGCCAGTCTCCGCAGTGATTCACGCGGCTTCAGGGCTCGATTCGGGCGATCCGGAGGCAACTTATGGCAAATCATGGCGACGCGTTTGCGGACCGTTTTCTCAAGTAAACTCGCGTCATAAGCTATGATTCATCGATGAAAAAGCACATCGCGATCGTCGAGGATGAGCCGGCTTTGCGCGAGAACTACGCGGCCGCGCTGGCGCGGCACGGCTACTCGATCAAGACCTACGCCAACCGGCGGACCGCCATGCAGGCGTTCCAGATCCACCTGCCTGATCTCGCGATCATCGATATTTCACTCGAGGACGAGGCGGAAGGCGGATTCGACCTGTGCCGCGACTTGCGCGCGCTCTCGGCGGAACTGCCCATCATCTTTCTCACCGCTCGGGACAGTGAACTGGACGCCGTCTCCGGGCTACGGCTGGGCGCCGACGATTTTCTGACCAAAGACGTGAGCCTGCCGCATCTGGCGGCTCGCGTCGCCGCGCTGTTTCGGCGCATCGACGCCTTGCGGCGCCCGGACAATGCCGCGGAAATCATCCGGCGCGGCGCCCTGTCGATCGACGGGGAAAAGATGCAGACCACCTGGAACGGCGCACCGGTGACCCTGTCCCTGACCGAGTTCTGGATCGTGCACGCCCTGGCCCGCAATCCGGGCCACGTGAAGAACCGCCAGCAGCTGATGGATGCCGCGAACGTCGTATTGGACGACAACACCATCACCTCGCACATCAAACGCATGCGCCGAAAATTCCAACAAATCGATCCGGCTTTTGACGCGATTCAGACGGTGTATGGAATGGGCTACCGCTGGGTCGAGTGAGCATTCGCCTGCAATTGCTGATCGTCGCGCTCACCACGCTCGTGCTGCCGTGGGCCGGCTGCCAATACGCGCGGGAACTCGAGACGGCGCTGCGCGACTCGCAGGAAAAGTCGCTCCTGGCGAGCGCAGGCACCATCGCCAATGCCCTGTCGGCGCAGCCGCAACGGGTTTTTCGGGATCCTGATGACACCGCGAGTTTCGCCGCCGAGCGGGGAGATCTCTACGTCTACCCGCTGCGCAGCCCGCCGATGCTCGACGGCTATCGCGACGACTGGGGTGTCGCGGCGGACCCGGCGCCCTTGCCGACGACGACAGGATATGGCGCGCGCGTGCAGGCGGGTGCTACCGACCGATATCTCTATCTCTACATCGAGGTCGACGACCCCCACTTCGACGCCAAGCCCAGCGATGTGCACCCCGAGCGAGACCGCTTCGATCGAGTGGATCTCACGCTGCAACGGCCCGACGGCACGCGGGAATTCTATTTTTTCGGCACCAGCGCGCCGGGTTTGATCGCGGCCCAAAGCATCGTCAATGGCGGCGACGGCCAGGACCATGCCGTGGAAGAGGCGCGGATCCAGGCGTTTTGGCTGCAGTCATCGGCCGGCTACCGCCTGGAAGCACGCATTCCCTTGAGCTTCGTAGGCTCGCGGCTCTGGATCGAAGCCAAGGACGGCCGCGGCAGCGCGAAGGCCGGCATGGACGCCATTGAAGATCCGGAAGGCGGCCGATTGTTTTTCACCACGGCGGGCCTCGACGGCTTGTTGGGCACGTTCATCCGCGACGGCACCCGCGCCACCGTCATCGACGCCAATGCGTTGAAACTGGGAGTCGCGGGAAGCTTGAGTGCCGCCCCACTGGGGGCGGCCGAGGAGGACGCGGAATCCTGGTATCGGCGCTTGATGAGCGTCGACACCTCGGGCTTTCCCTTGCAGTCATCCGCGCCCGGCCGCCTCGGCGGCCATAGCGTGACTGCCGCGCTGGCGGGACACCCGCATGCGGAATGGGTGCGCAGTGCCGCGAGCCAGACAGCGTTGTTGACCGCTGCCGCGCCCATGGTGATCGACGGCCGAACGCGCGGCGCCGTGGTCCTCGAGCAGGCCGGAGATCAGCTGCTCGCCTTGCGCGATCGCGCCGTTGCGCGCCTGTTCAATCTCACGCTCCTGGCCACGGCCGCCGCGGTCGTCGTCATGTTCGGCTTCGCGACGTGGATCAGTCTGCGCATCGGGCGCTTGCGCGACGCTGCGGGTTCCGCGGTGGGCACCGACGGCAAGATCCGGCTCGACATGCCGGAATCCGCCAGCACCGATGAGATCGGCGCCCTGTCGCGCGGTTTCGAGCGCCTCCTCGCGCGCCTCAACGAGCACACCCAGTACCTGCGCACTTTGGGCGGCAAATTGTCGCACGAACTGCGCACGCCGCTGACCATCGTGCGTTCCTCGCTGGACAATCTGGAGTCCGAGGGGCTGCGGGACGACCAGCGGCGCTATGTGACGCGGGCGCGGGAGGGAACCCAGCGTCTGCAATCCATCTTGAGTGCATTGGGCGCCGCGGCCCGGGTCGAGGAGAGCATCAAGCAGGCGGAACGCGTGAATTTCGAATTGCGCGAGCTGTTGTCGTCGGCGATCGCCGCCTATCGCGACGGATTTCCCCAGGCGCATATCGCACTCGAGACGCCGCCGGATGCCTGTTTCATTCGCGGAGCGCCCGACCTCATCGTGCAGCTGCTCGACAAGCTGGTCGAAAACGCCGTCGATTTCTGTCCTGCCGCCGGCATCATTACCGTGCGCCTGGAACGAGCGCCGGGAAGTTATGTGTTGCACGTGCAGAACGACGGTCCGCCGATTCCTCAGGCGCTGCATGGCCGCTTGTTCGAGTCGCTGTTCGAGCAGCGCCAAGGCCGCGATGACAAGCCGCACTTCGGTCTCGGTTTGTACATCGTACGGCTAGTCGCCGAGTTTCATGGCGGGACGGCCGTTGCGGCCAATCGATCGGACGGCGGAGGCGCCCTGTTTTCGGTGACCCTGCCGTTGATTTAGTCAGCGCCCCTCTAGCTTCGCGCCGCGCCTCGATGAGTCCCGCGCGTTGCAACATGCGCGGATCGCAATTCCGCCGGGTTTGGAGTAAAAATCCCGCTGGTGTGAACACTGCCACCCAGGAGCACGTCATGAACACGCAACAAATTGCCACCCGCCTTGCCGAGCTTTGCCGCCAAGGGCAGTTCGAGGCCGCTCAGAAAGAGCTTTTTGCCGAGGATGCGGTCAGCATCGAACCTCGCGCAACGCCGGATTTCCCCAAGGAGACGAAAGGGCTGCCGGCGATCATCGAGAAGGGAAAAAAGTTTGGTTCGATGGTGGAGCAAATACATGGTTGCAACGTATCTGCACCGCTGGTCGCCGGTAACGCCATCGCCCTCACGCTGACGATGGATGTCACCATGAAGGGACGCGGCCGCGTAAAACTCGAGGAAATCTGCGCCTACGAAGTCAAGGATGGAAGAATCGTATCGGAGCAGTTCCTCATGTAGTCGAGGTTTCGACTTAGTGCAGGCCCTCGTGCACGAGCAGCCAGCGCTTGCGCTCCAGGCCGCCGCCGTAGCCCGTCAACGATCCGTCGGCGCCGATCACCCGATGACACGGCACCAGGATGGAGATGGGATTGCGGCCATTGGCAAGCCCCACCGCGCGCGAGGCGCTGGGCTTGTCGATGCGCCGGGCGAGTTGTCCGTAGCTCCAGGTCTGCCCGTAGGGGATTTCGGTCAACACTCGCCACACGCGCGTCTGGAACGACGTACCCTGCAAACGCAACGGCAAGTCGAAGTCGCGCCGCGTGCCGGCGAAGTATTCCGTCAACTGCCGCACCGTCGCCGATAAAGGTGCCGCGGCGGCATCCTCGATCCAGCCATCGACGGATTGCGCCTTGCGGCTTGGCTCCATATAGAGACCGGTGAGAGCAGTCCCGTCGGAGGTCAGCAACAGCCGGCCGATCGGGCTTTCAAAATAGCTATATGCGTTCAAGGGTTCACTCCGAGTGATTGCCATAGATAGTGAGTCGCGTACGCCCGCCACGGCCGCCAGCCCTCGGCGAGCTCCTGTAATTTCTTCTGGTTGGCGTTCGCTGCCCGCAACAGCATCAGATCGCCGCTGGGAAATGCGTCCGGCCAATGCAGCGCGCGCATGGCGATGTATTGCGCCGTCCAAGGACCTATGCCCGGCAAGCGCATCAACGCCTCGATCTGTTCCTCGACATTCGGTGCAAACGTCAAGACCACTCGTCGCTCGAGCACGGCAGCCGCCAGCATGCACAAACAGCGCGCCCGCGCTCCAACGATGCCGAGAGCGGCGATCTCGTCGGCGGTCACGGTCGCCATCCGCTGCGCCGTGGGGGTCAGACGATTGAGTTGCGGATAGGGCGTGGCGATCGGCGCACCGAAAGCCTGGGCCCAACGCCCCGCCAAGGTCGTCGCACCTTTCACCGATACCTGCTGTCCTAGAATGGCGCGGACGGCGAGTTCGAAGCCATCGAAAGCGCCGGCAACGCGCAATCCGGGAATCCGGTCCACCACCTTGGTGAGCAGCGGATCCTGCGATAGGAGGGCGCTCACCGCATCCGGCACCGCGCCCAGATCGAACACGCGCTTCACGCGGGCAATGACCGCTCCGATGACCGGCGTCAGCGACGGTGAAATCTCCACATTCAGCGCATTGGCCTTCTTGCCCAAGGAAACCGCTATCCAACCCCGGGCATCGTCGATGGACACGGTGCGCCGATAATGCGTGCCGTCCGCCATCTCGACCCCGGGGATGGCACGCATGCGCAGATAATCGAGCAACCGATGCCATGCCAAGGGGGGGCGAAACTCCAGTTGGCAATGCAATCCTTCAGGAGCGCTCGCCGCGCCGCGCAGCGCCCGGGGACTCAAGTTGTAGCGCGATTTGAACAAGGCGTTGAAGCGCCGCACGCTGCCGAATCCACTGGCGAAGGCGATTTCCGTCAGGGTCAAGCGAGTGTCGCCGAGCAGGCGCTTCGCAAATAGCAGCCGCTGCGTCTGCGCGAGCTCGATTGGAGACACTCCAAGTTCGGATTCGGTGATCCGCCGCAGGTGGCGGTCACTCACCCCCAGCGACGCCGCCAGATCACCCACTCTGGCGCTGGACAACGCGTGCTCTTCGATACCCGCAATGGCGGCACCCACCAACCGGCTCACCGCATCGACGGACGCGAGACCCGGCGCGCGTTCCGGCCGGCAGCGCAGGCAGGGCCTGAATCCCGCGCCTTCTGCCGCAGCCGCGCTGGTGTAGAAACGCATGTTCTCGCGCTTCGGCGGGCGCGCCGGGCAAATGGGGCGGCAATAGATATGGGTAGAGGCGATAGCCACGAAAAATCGTCCGTCGAAGCGGCGATCGCGCGCGCGCACTGCGCGAAAACAAGCGTCGGAGTCGAGTTCCATGGCTGCAGAGTAGCCAATGTGAGCACCGAATACTCGCCGTTTTCGGACCTCGATTTCGAGGCTATTTGCCGGCCGCCCGGGCCAGCCGCTGCACCGCTGCTACGCGCGCCGTTTGGCCAAGATCCGTCGGGCTGTACTGCGTCAGGCGCCGGGTACCCAAATCGACGGTGACCGAATCATCGGGAGCCTTCGAATTCGGCCCATCGCTCGCGGCGTGGTATTGGATATTGAGCTGAGCCGCCGTCGCCACGATGCGCAGATACCCGTAATTGATATCGTCGTAGTTCTCGAATACCACCTCATCGACGCCGGCTGCCGCCTTCTGCAATACCTGCGGCGCGCGCAGCGGCGCCTGCCCCTTGCTCGCCAACCGCTGCACATTGTGCCCCCCGTTGCCGCAGCACAGATAGGGAATTTGTGTGCCGTCGGGTCTTGCCCGAGTGAAGCGCTGATAATTGTGCACGTGACCGGCGAGGACGGCGTGGGGCCAAACCCCCGTTTTCTGGCACACAGCGTCCATATCAGCCAGCATTTTCACGCTCCATCCGTGGCGCGAACCCGATTGGCTCGCGGTATACGGCGGATGGTGGTGAGCAAAGATGAGCGCGCCCTTGTATTGCTCCGCTTTCACACGCGCGAGCGCCGCGGTAAGAAATTTGATCTGCGCATCGCCGATGTTTTTGTCCGCAATGACGCCGGGATCCTCCAGCGTATTGCTGTACAGCACGATGATGCGCGCGAAGGGCGCATCGAACGTAAAGAACACGCCAGGCTGGATTTGCGCGGTGCGCGACAGCCCGCCCGCCTCCGGCGTCACCGTGAATCCCGGTGCGCAAAAGTTCCGGTGAAATGCTTCCAAGCTGGCGACGTGGATATGCGGCGCTACCATCCCGTCGTGATTACCCGCCGCCGCGAGAATGGGTGCGGCATAATCCCGGTACGGTTCATAGAATTGATCGAAATAATATTGCGCTTCGCCGAAGCTGTAGACGATGTCGCCGAGCAGCAGATTGAACTGCGGCAATTCTTTCGGGTCTGCCTCGTTGAAATCGCTCACCATCTTGTCCGCCACTTCACTTTGGGTTTTCGGACCCCGCGTACTGCCGCAATCGCCGGTCGCATGAAACACCATCTGCTTGCTGTTCGTGATCGTCTGTATGGCAGCCGCGTTGTCCCCCAGAACTTGCTGAAGCGTGAGTCTGGGCTCGACGCCGCCGCGCGGCAGCGGAAATGGCAGCGGTGCAATCTTGTGCTCGCGATTCAGTTGGTCGATCTCTTTGTACGCGGGCGCATCGGACGGATGATTCACGCGGAAGGTGAGCGGGTCCGCCGTGGGTTCCGGCTGCGCAAACACGGGACGATCGAGCTGTCGATCGGGAGCGCGAGCAGCCGTTCGAGCGGATCGCTTGGGACGAGACAATCGCTTGCTTGCCATCAGTACCGCCTATGGAGTGAGTCGTTGAACGAAATCCAATGGTGTCATTCGAAGATGACAAATGATTCGCGCCGGGCGAGAACGTTCCGCCGACGGAGCACCGAATGGATGCGGGCGCCTCGTGCAGGTCGCGCTGCACCGCGTCAATCTACCGCAGGGTCCATGGCCCGGTATGCGCTATGTGCGCGAGACGAGCCGGATCCCGAGCTCGGCATGATGCTTTTGTCCCCAATTCGCGAGTGCCGCCAGCGACGGCTTCAACGTACGCCCGAACCCCGTCAGTTCGTAGACTTCGTTTCGCCCGTTCGGGACGCGCGCACGACCGATCAGCCGATTCGACTCGAGCGCACGCAGCTGCTGCGCGAGCACTTTATGCGAGATCCCGGGAATCTTGTGCAGCAGCCCGGAGAATCGTTGCGGGGTATTCTTGAGATGGAACAAAATGAGCGGCTTCCATTTGCCGCTCATGACGCTCAAGGTCACGTCGATTGGGCAAAGGTATTGCTGTTGCGTTCTGATGTTCACGGGTTACCTCGAGGTGCGTTTACGGCCCGGCGAATTTTCTTCACACTAATCGCAGCGGTCCTTTGCCGGTCAACCCATTTCGCGGAGGTGATGAGCCGTGGTCAACGAATATACCCGTTATCGCATTCCAAAAGAAAAGCACGCGGCGTTTCTATCGGATTACACGCAGGCCGCCGACCATCTCCGTGCGTCGTCCGCTTGTCTCGGCTACGAACTCTGCCAATGTGAAGAAGAACAGGACTGCTTCATCCTGCGCATCGTTTGGCAATCCACCGCGGCTCATCTTGGAGTCTTTCGCGGCAGCGAAGAGTTTCGACGATTCCTGCCTCTGATCAAGCCGTACATTCCTTGCATCGAGGAAATGCGTCACTACGCGCCGACCGGCCTTCACTGGATGCGAGAGTGACGACTCCCACTCTGTTCGAATGGATCGGCGGCATGCCCGTGCTCGATCGCCTCACGGCGCGTTTCTACGCACGCGTATCGCAAGATCAGATACTGGCGCCGGTGTTCGAGCACATGCCCGACAATCACCCGCATCATGTCGCGCTGTTTCTCGCGCAGATCATGGGCGGCCCGGCCGAATACTCCGAGCAACATGGCGGACACCCTCACATGGTAGCGCAGCATTTGAATCGTCATCTGACCCAGGAACAACGCCGTCGATGGGTATGGCTGCTGCTCGACACGGCGGATGAGATCGCTGTCCCGGACGATCCCGAATTCCGGTCGGCATTCGTCAGTTATCTGGAGTGGGGCTCGCGAATCGCCGTCATCAATTCTCAGCCGGGCGCGTCGGCCGATCCAACGGCGCCCATGCCAACGTGGGGTTGGGGCGAAGTGAAGGGGCCTTTCAAGCCTTAGAAGTGAAGGGCTCGTTCAGGTCTTGGGCGAAATGGGCTAGTGAGCCGGGTTCGCCCGCAATCCCAGGTACCGAAGTATGCCCTGCGCCGCCTCGCGCCCCTCGAACACCGCGGTCACCACGAGATCCGAGCCGCGCACCATGTCCCCGCCCGCGAACACCTTCGCATTCGTGGTTTGGAAGCGCTGCTGCGGCGCCGCCGAGACGCGCACGCGGCCATTGGCGTGCAGCGCAATCTGCTGCTGGACGAACCAATCCGGAGGGCTCGGCAGAAATCCGAACGCGATGATCACGGCGTCGGCCTCAATCGTCTCTTCCGTTCCCGGTACTACTTCCGGGATGCGCCGTCCTCGCGGTCCCGGCGGCCCCAACCGCGTCTCGATCAGTTTCACGCCCTGCACCCGGTCGGAGCCGACGATTTCAATGGGCTGCTTATTGAACAGAAAAGTGACGCCCTCTTCCTTGCTGTTCTTGTAATCGCGCCGCGATCCCGGCATGTTGTCTTCGTCCCGCCGGTAGGTGCAAGTAACGCTGCTCGCGCCTTGACGGATCGCGGTCCGATTGCAGTCCATGCCGGTGTCGCCGCCGCCGAGCACCACCACTCGCTTGCCGCGCATGTCGATGAAGCCGCCCGACTCATCGCCGATGCCTAATTCGCGGTTGATGTTGGAAATCAAGTACGGCAACGCTTCGTGCACACCGGGTAGATCCTCGCCGGTGAATCCGCCCTTGACGTAGGTGTAGGTCCCCATGCCGAGAAACACCGCATCGAATTCTTGGGCGATCGTCTCGAAGGAGACGTCGCGGCCGACGTCGACATTCAGGCGGAATTCGACGCCCATGTACTCCATGATCTCGCGGCGTTTCTCGACGACCTCCTTCTCCAGCTTGAACGGCGGAATGCCGAAAGTCAGCAGGCCGCCGATTTTCGAGTAGCGATCGAACACCACCGGCGTGACGCCGTTACGCACCAAAACGTCGGCGCACGCGAGCCCCGCCGGACCCGCACCCACCACGGCCACGCGTTTGCCGGTGCGCACCACATTGGACATGTCGGGCTTCCAGCCCTGCTTGAACGCTTCGTCCGTAATGTATTTTTCGATGGCGCCGATGCTCACCGCGCCGATGCCGTCATTCAGCGTGCACGCGCCCTCGCACAGCCTATCCTGCGGACAGATGCGGCCGCACATTTCCGGCAGGGAATTGGTTTGGTGGGACAGCTCCGCCGCCTCGAACAACTTGCCGTCGTTCACCAGCGCCAGCCAATTCGGAATGTAGTTGTGAACCGGGCATTTCCACTCGCAGAAAGGATTACCGCAGGAAATGCAGCGTCCGGCTTGGGAGGAGGCCGCCTCGGCGCTGTATTGGGAATAGATTTCGCGAAATTCCTTGGTGCGCACCTCCACGGCGAGCTTGTCGGGATCTTTACGCGGAACATCCAAGAATTGCAGATGATTGTCGGCCATGAGTGTCCTGAGCTGCGGCGCGGGCTCAAGCCGCGCGACGCAGATTTTCCAAGAGAGAATCGATCGCTGCCGCTTTCGGCTTCACCACCCAGAACTTGCCGATGTAGCTCCGGAAATCATTGAGCAATTGCGCGCCCCACACGCTGTCCGTGGCCTCGACATGCTGCTCGATCAAGCCGCGCAAATGCTGTACGTGGATGCCCATGCCCTCGGGCGAGACGCGGTGAATGTCGATCAATTCGTGATTGTAGCGGTCGACGAAGTCGCGCTCCATGTCGAGCACATAGGCGAAGCCGCCGGTGAATCCGGCGCCGAAATTCACGCCGGTGCGTCCGAGCACGCACACCACGCCGCCGGTCATGTACTCGCAGCAATGATCGCCCGCTCCTTCCACCACGGCCAGGGCGCCGGAATTGCGCACGGCAAATCGTTCTCCCGCGGTGCCTGCGGCATAGAGTTCGCCGCCCGTTGCGCCGTAGAGACAGGTATTGCCCATGATCACCGTCTCGCGTGCGACGAAGCTCGAGAGGGCGTGCGGCTTCAAGACGATTTTGCCCGCGGCCATTCCCTTGCCCACGTAGTCATTGGCCTCGCCCTCGAGATGCAGATGCAGTCCGCCGGCGTTCCACACGCCGAAGCTCTGTCCGGCCGAGCCTTTCAGGGTGACGACGAGCGGGGCCGAACTCATGCCGGTATTTCCCCACTGCTTGGCGATTTCACCGGAAATTCGCGCACCGATGGACCGATGGAAATTGCTCACGGCGTAGGAGAACTTGCCGCCGGATTTCGCGGCTATCGCGCCCTGCATGTCCCCGAGCATCTTCTCTGCCAGCACGCCCTTGTCGAACGGCTCGTTATGAGGGTCCACGCAGTACTGGGGCTTGCTCGACACCAGCGCGGAATTGGCGAGCACCGGCGACAAGTCGAGCTTGCGCTGCTTGGATGTCTCGCCCGGCAGAATCTCGAGCAGCTCCGTGTGGCCGATCAATTCCGCCAACGTACGCACGCCCATGGAGGCCATGATTTCGCGGCACTCCTGCGCCACGAACTTGAAATAGTTGATCACCATGTCGGGCAGACCGATGAAGTACTTGCTCCGCAGCACATTGTGCTGGGTGGCCACACCCGTCGCGCAGTTGTTGAGATGACAGATGCGCAAATACTTGCAACCCAACGCAACCATGGGCGCGGTGCCGAAGCCGAAGCTTTCAGCGCCGATGAGGGCCGCCTTGATCACATCGAGGCCGGTCTTGAGGCCGCCGTCGGTCTGCAACCGCACCCGATGCCGCAACTCGTTGGCGCGCAGGGTTTGATGCGTTTCGGCGAGTCCGAGCTCCCACGGCGTGCCCGCGTACTTGATGGACGACAAGGGGCTCGCGCCGGTACCTCCGTCGTAGCCGCTGATGGTGATCAAATCCGCATAGGCTTTCGCGACGCCCGCCGCCACCGTGCCGACGCCGGGCTCCGCCACCAGCTTGACCGACACCAGCGCGCTGGGATTGACCTGTTTCAAGTCGAAGATCAGCTGCGCCAGATCCTCGATGGAATAGATGTCATGATGCGGCGGCGGTGAAATCAAGCCGACGCCGGGACGCGCGAACCGGAGGCGCGCGATCATGTCGTTCACCTTGTGCCCGGGCAATTGCCCGCCTTCGCCCGGCTTTGCGCCCTGCGCGATCTTGATCTGCAGCACCTCCGCATTGATCAAGTATTCCGGCGTCACGCCAAAGCGGCCTGAGGCCACCTGCTTGATCTTGGAATTCTTTTCCGTGCCGTAGCGCACCGGGTCTTCGCCGCCTTCGCCCGAATTCGAGCGCGCGCCGAGGGCGTTCATGGCGGTCGCGAGCGCTTCGTGCGCCTCGGGAGACAGCGCGCCCAGCGACATTCCGGCGCTGTCGAAGCGCGTGAAAATGGCGGAGATCGGCTCGACCTCCTCGATCGGTATGGCGGCGGCGCGGGGATTGAGCCGCAGCAGATCGCGGATGCACGACACCGGCCGCTCGTTGACCAAGGCGGCGAACTCGAGATACTGCTGATAGTCGCCCGCCATCACCGCTGACTGCAGCGTCGCAATGACATCCGGGTTGTACATGTGGTATTCGCCGTTGTGCATGTATTTGAGCAAGCCGCCTTGCTCGACATTCTCGGCCTTATCCCACGCACGCTTCGCCAGATAATCGGCATCGGCTTTGAGGTCGGCAAAGTCCGCACCCTGGATACGGCTGTCGGAGCCCTCGAAACACATGCCGACCACTTCGTCGCCCAAACCGACGATCTCGAACAGCTGCGCGCTGCGGTAGCTCGCAATGGTGGAGATGCCCATCTTGGACATGATCTTGAACAATCCCTTGCGGATGCCGCGCCGGTAACTGCGGCCGAGTTCCTGCCGCATGGCCGCTTCCATTTTCAGCGCACCCTTGCGCATGAGATCGAACAAGGTCTGATACGCAAGATACGGATACACGGCGGTGGCGCCGTAGCCGACCAGACAAGCAAAATGATGCGCGTCGCGGGCCGTGCCGGTCTCCACCAGAATATTGCACTTGCAGCGCAGGCCGGTCCTCACCAGGCGGTGATGCACGGCGCCGGTGGCGAGCAGCGCGTGCACGGGCACCTTGCCCTTGACGAGGTATCGATCGGACAGGAGCAGCACCACCTTGCCGT
>DASYFQ010000155.1:0-10154 GCA_036498345.1 Steroidobacteraceae bacterium | reverse complement strand
CCGCGGCTGTCATTGTAGATGACCGCGCGCACCGCCAAGGTGTCCTGGATCAGCGGCAGGTTCAGCGTCGCATCGACGTTGCTGTTGGGATCGCCGCCCGCCGTATAGCTGTAGCCGGCGTTGACATTCCCTTCGGTCTTGTCGAGCTTGGGTTTGTTCGTAATGTAGCGCAGCACACCCGCCTGGGCGCCTGAGCCGAACAATGTACCCTGGGGACCCTCGAGAACTTCGATGCGCTCGATGTCGGCGGCATACACGTCCATATTGCGGCCGGGCAGAGCACCCGACACTTCATCGAGATACACCGCGACATTGGGAATGGGACCGGTGGTTCCGGTACCTTGCTGACCGGTGACGCCGACGCTCAAGCCGCGCATGAAAATGGAGTTCTGGCCGGGACCCGAGCCGGCCGTGCTCACATTGGGTACGAATTTGATGAAGTCGTCGAACGTGGTGACGTTCAACTGCGTCAATGTTTCCCCGGTGAGTGCCTGGATCGAGATAGGCACGTCCTGCATGTTTTCCGTACGGCGCTGCGCGGTCACCGTGATCTCTTGGATCGCATCGGATGCTTCGGTGTCGGTGGCCGTTGCCGCATGGGCGAATCCTGCGGCGGATCCGCTCAAGATGGCGGCAATCGCATAGGATAACTTCGGATTTGAATTCATGCTTCCATCCCTTCGGTATTTATCAGATTTAGAAGATCTTGAAACGCGCGCTTGCTCAACAGCTTCTGCACGCCTGCACCACTCGCCACCGCCCGTCCGGCACGGGAGGATTCAACTGTACTTACGTTCGGCAACCGGTGAAAGAAATCTTTTGTTGCTCGGACACGTCACCCGAGCCCTCGAAACTGCATCCCTTTGCGTCCGAGCTTAGCCGATCGATTCTTTATTGCCATGCTATTTAGCGATGCCCCCATGTCAATTTGCGACATCCTGGGCGGGGCCGGCTGACCCATTCGGCGCTCCTGGCTCGTTTTGTTGCGATTAGGGTACAGAGCGGACCATGGGTCGGGGTTTTCAGGCGTCATCGGGACTCAGGCGAGCCGGAAATCCCGGCGCGCGCAGCGGGGTGCCCACCGCGTCCTCCAGCAGTTTGACGATCATCGACGACCAGGCACTGCCGCCATATTTCGCCCGTCCCTCGATGAAGGTCTGCTCCATGACGCCCGCAAGCCGCAGCGGTACTCCGAATCGGCGGCCGAACTCGAGCGCGAACCCGGCGTCCTTGCACGCCAAATCCATAGTAAAACCAATGTCATAGCTACCATTGAGAATGACCTGGCTCTCGGTCTCGTGAACGAAGCTGTTGCCCGAACTCGCGGCGATGGCCTCGAAGGCGGAGCGCAGATCGACGCCGGCTTTGGCACACAGCATGAGCGCTTCCCCGGCCGCGATCAGATGAATGAATGCCAGCATATTGGTCACCACCTTGGTGACGGCGGCTTGTTCGATGCCGCCCAAGTGAATCACGCGCCCGCCCATCGCCTTCAACGCCGGCTCGTGCAGGGTAAACACGGGTCGCGCACCGCCCACCAAGACGGTGATATCGCCGGCCTCCGCTCGATGCACCCCGCCGGTGACCGGGCAGGCGAGGGTGGCGATCCCGAGTTCAGCGGCGCGGGCGGCATGGAGTTCGACTTCGGCGAAGTCGTTGGTACTCATTTCGATCCAGCTAGCGCCCCGGCGCATGGACGGCAAGGCCAGTTCCAACACTGCGGTCGCCGCCGCGGGCGACGGCAGGCAGGTGATCAAGCCATCGCAGGTCTTCGCGAGCTCAGGGATCGAGTCCGCCCACTGAGCACCGGCCGCCAGCACGGCGTCGGCGGCGCTGCGATGCAAGTCGTAGACTCCCACATCGAAGCCGCCGCGGACCAGATTGATGGCCAGGTGTTTACCGAGATTCCCAAGACCGACGAAACCGTAACGCAAATTCAGGTCCTCGTTTACCAACGAAAAGGGGCGATCGGCTAGCCCAAAGGGCGGTCGATCATTTCCAAATGCAAGGGGCCGTCCTCGACATAGGCGTGGGCGAGCGCCACGGATTCGTTGAGCTCAACGCCCAGACCAGGGGCAGTGGGCGGAATCACATAACCCTCTTCCCACCGAATCGGCTTGAGCAGAAGCTCGGCGTGAATACCGCCCCATTGCTGGATGCTTTCGAGAATCAAGAAATTGGTCGAACAAGCGGCGATCTGGATGTTCGCGGCGCCGACCACCGGACCGCAATACAAATGCGGCGCGATTTGCGCGTAGTGCACCTCCGCCAACGCCGCTACTTTTTTTGCCTCCAGCAGCCCCCCGACTCGGCCCAGATTCATTTGGATGATGTTCGCCGCTCCGCTCGCCAGCACCCGAGCGAATTCGTACTTGGTGGTCAAGCGTTCGCCGGTCGCGATGGGAATGCCGGTGCCGCGCGCCACGATCGCCATCTGCTCCGGCATTTCGGGCGGAACCGGCTCTTCGAACCATAAGGGATCGAAGGGCTCGAGCTGCTTGGCCAAACGAATGGCGCCTGAGGTCGTGAACTGGCCGTGCGTACCGACGAGCAGGTCCGCGCGACGTCCCACCGCTTCGCGCACCAGGCGCACCAACCGTATAGTGCGTTCGAGGGCCTCCTGGGTGGGTTGCCGCGGATCGTATGCCGAGAATCCGCCCGTGGGGTCGAATTTCAGTCCGGTGAAGCCTTGAGCGACGTACTCGGCGGCGCGCGCGGCCGACCGGTCCGCGTCATGGTAGAACTCATCGCCCTCACCGGCGGCGGGGTAAAGATAGGTGTAGCTGCGCAGGCGCTCGTGCACCTTGCCGCCGAGAAGGTTGTAGATCGGCTGCTCGACCGCCTTGCCGATGATGTCCCAGCACGCCATTTCCAATCCGCTGATGACGCTCATCAGCGAGAGGTCCGGGCGCAGGGTGAATCCGGAGCCATAGCTTTCGCGCCACAGCGATTCGATCTGAAAGGGGCTGCGCCCGGCGAAGCGCCGCGCAAACAGATCATCGATCATCTTGGCGATGACCTTCGGACCGAAGGTCGCCGCATACACTTCGCCGACCCCCTCGATTCCGCAGGCCGTCCTCAATTTGAGGAACACGAAATAGCGGCCGCCGAAACTCGGCGGCGGGTTGCTCACGAGGAATACTTTGACACTGTCGAGTTTCATAGTTTCTTCCCTTCCTAGGAATCATCCCTTCAAGATTAGATCAGCAGCTTTTTGCGCCACCATGACGGTCGGCGCATTGGTATTCGCCGACGTGACCGTCGGAAACACGGATGCATCGACGACGCGCAAGCGCTCGATGCCGTGCACCTTCAATGACGCATCGACGACGGACTCGCCGGCGGAGTTGCCCATACGGCACGTACCCACCGGGTGATATACCGTGCTCGCGCGCGCGCGAAAATCGGCGATCAGGTCGGCCGGACCCATCGCACCGAGATCGGGCGCAACCGGTTCGAGGATCAGTGATTTCATCGCCCGCGTGCGTGCGATCGCCTGCAGCAAACGTCCGCCGTGCACCACGTCCGCTACATCTTTCTCGGTCGACAAGTAATTGGGCGCGATGTCGGGCGGGCGACGAAAGTCCCCGCTCGCGATATCGACGCGCCCGACGCTGGTCGGGCGCGTCGGCTGGAAACACAGGTAAAAGCCGGGAAATGGGTCTACGTCGATCCGGGTCCGCGTGGCATCACCGGCGCCGTAGGTCACCGGGTTGAAATACAGCTGCACATCGGGACGCGAGCCCAGGGGATCGGCGCGCGCAAATCCGCCGAATTGATTCACGCTCAACGCCAAGGGACCGCGGCGGGCCAAGAGATAGCGCAGACCGGCGCGCAGCTTGGCAGCCGTCGAGTGCAACTCATCGTTCAAGGTCGGCTGGGTAGCCTTGAAGGAGTAGACCACGGCCAGGTGATCTTGGAGATTTGCACCTACGGCGGGATTATCGAGCAGCGGCGTGATTCCCGCCGCGCCTAAAGTCGATGCGGGTCCGATTCCCGAGAGCTGGAGCAGCTGCGGTGAATTGACCGCCCCTCCGCAGAGAATGACTTCGCGATTCGCCGCGGCGAATTGCCGTTCGGCGCCGTGAACATATTCCACTCCCACGGCGCGTCGCTGGTCGAAACGTATGCTGCTCACCCAGGCCCCGGTCTCGAGGCGGACGTTGCCGCGGCGCAGCGCCGGCCGCAGGAAGGCATCGGCCGCCGAGCGCCGCAGGCCATTTCGAATGGTCACTTGATAGCATCCCAATCCTTCCGGGTGAGGACCGTTGAAATCATCCGTCAGGGGCAAGCTCAATTCCGCCGCCGCCTCCGTCCAGTTCCGCCGCATGGGATGCAGAAAGGGCGTCACGTCCCGGACGTCCAAAGGCCCGTCGCCGCGGGCCTGGCCCGCCGCATCGACCCGGCGCTCCGAACGCTCGAAGTAGGGCCGCACGTCGTCCCAGCCCCAGCCGACATTACCCATTCGCCGCCAATCATCGAAGTCAGCCGGCATGCCGCGGCAATAGACCAATGCGTTGATGGAACTCGATCCGCCGATCACGCGGCCGCGCGGCCAATAGATGCTGCGCCCGTTGAGGCCGGGATTCGGCAGCGTCTGGTATTTCCAATTGACCGCAGCGTCGGCGAATGTTCGTCCGTAACCGATCGGCGTCTTGATCCAAAATCGCCTGTCCGTGCCGCCCGCTTCGAGAACCAATACCCGGTCGCGCCCGCCGGCCGACAGGCGATCGGCGAGGACGCAGCCCGCCGTGCCGGCGCCGATGATAATGTAGTCAAAGTTCCCCACCGCTGCGAGCTTAGTCCTTCGTTCCGATCTCGCTATGCCATTTAGCGATTTACCCATGTCATTTTTCGAACCCCTTGGGCGCCGTCGCGTAATGCTGCCGAACCCTGTATGGTAAGGGCGAAGTCAAAGACAAGGTTGCATAGCTTGAGCACCGCCGCAATTGACCTACCGCGAAGCCGGGCGCCGTCGTCGATCGAGCGCTGGTACGTTCTCATCCTGATGTGCCTGATCTATGCGGTCAATATCGCGGATCGCTACGTCGTCTCCACCGTGCTCGAGCCGATTCGGCTCGATCTGCACCTGGACGACGACAGCGTGGGAATGCTGACGAGCTGGCCGCTAGCCCTGTTTTACGTCACTTGCGGCATTCCGATCTCGTGGTTTGCCGACCGCTCGAATCGACGCAATATTCTCTCGATCTCGCTGATCGTGTGGTCGGGTTTCACGGCGCTCTGCGGTCTTTCGCGCGGCTGGGTGCAGTTCGCCCTCGCGCGGATCGGGGCAGGCATCGGCGAAGCGGGCGGTACACCGCCCTCGACGGCCATAGTCTCCGATTGTTTCCCACCCGACCGGCGGCCGATGGCGATGACCGTGCTCGCGTTGGGCGCGCCGATCGGCGCGTGGATTGCACTCGACGTGGCGGGAGAGGTCGCGCGCATATACGACTGGCGGCACGCGTTTCTCGCGCTCGGGGTTCCGGGCTTGGTGGTCGGCGTCATCGTGTATTTGACCATTCGCGAACCGGCCCGGGGCCGCTTGGATGAAATCGCGGATGACATCAGACCGTCGGTCAAAGAGACGTGGCGGTTCTTTTGGAAGCAGAAAGCGGCATTCCACGTGGTGATGGGAGGCGGCGTCTGCGCGCTTTGGGGATGGGGTTTGATGTACTGGACACCGGCATTTCTGATGCGCACATACCAGATAGACGTGGCTCAAGCCAGCGAGGTGACCGGCAACATTCATTTGATCGGGGGCTCCTTGGCCACGGTCGGAACGGCCTGGTTGCTGTCGAGGCCCTTCATGGCGGACCCGCGCCGCGTGGTGTGGTTGCTCGCGGCGGTGGTAGCGCTGACGACGATTCCGTCGATCATCGCGTATTGGACTCACTCGCTCCTCGTCGCAAAGATCATGTTTTGGATTTTTATCCCGGCGATCTACTTCTACATCGGACCTTGTTTCGGGCTGCTCAACAATCTTTCGCCCTGTCACATGCGCTCAATGTTCATTGCGGTATGCCTCCTGGTCGCCAACGTGTTCAATCTGATCGTCGCTCCCAAGTTGGTAGGCGCATTGAGCGTCTGGTTTTCGGGCGGTCGTGGGGTCGACGCCGCCTCTTTGAGGATGGCAATGCTGATCCTGGCTCCCACCGGCTTTTGGGCGGCGTATCATCTGTATCTGGCGTCCAAGACCATCATCGCCGATCAGAAACGCGCCATCAGCTACACGAAGAGCTGGGCTCCTTGAGATTATGGGCAAAACCACCATCGATCGCCGCTGGCTGCCGCTGAACGCATTGCGCGCCTTCGAGGGCGTCGCCAAGCATTCGAGCTTCACCGCCGCTGCCAACGCACTATTGATTTCGCAAAGCGCGTTGTCGCGCCACGTGATCGCGCTCGAGAAGCTGATCGGCACCCAGTTGTTCGAGCGCAAGCCGCACGCGCTGGTGCTCACGAAGGCAGGGCAGCATCTCTTGCCGGCGGTCATGAAATCCTTCGACCGATTGGAATATGCCCTCGATGACATCCGCAACGACGGGTCGACCACCCTGAGAACTCTTCGCGTGCAGATGCCGCCGAGTTTCGCGGTGCATCTCGCGGTGCCGATATTGCGCGACTTCCGCCGCGCGGCCGCCGAAGTGGAGATCGATCTGGTCAGCCCCTATGGGGTGGGGCCGCCGCCGAGCGATGTCGACGTGGCGGTCGTGTATTCGAGGCCCACCGTGACCGATTTGGTGACGGATCTGCTCTGGCCCGTGCGCTTGAATCTGTTATGTCACCCGAATATCGCCGCGCGGCACGCGGGCAAGAGCCTCAGCGAATTCATCGAGTCCAACGAGCTGGTACACGTGCGCATTTCGGATCAGCCGCGCCATCATCTTTGGACGCAATTCGTGCGCCAGTCGAACTTGAACGGGCTGAGCGTCGAGCGCGGCCTGGTGTTCGACACCGCCGTCCTCGCCGTGCAATATGCGCTGAGCGGCGAGGGCATCGCGCTGGTCGACAACTATCTCTTTGCCGACTACATTCGGACGGGCCAGCTGGTCAAGCCGTTCGACAACAGCCTCGACGACGGGTATGGCTATTATTTGATCACTCACCCGGAAGCCCTGAGCGACACCGCCATCGCGTTGTTCCGCTCCTGGCTGATCGAGCGTTTCGGAACCGGCGGGGGCGCCGCGCAAGCCAACTTGCATCTAGCGGTTTCGAATGAGTAAGCGCGGTTGCGCGCCCTGCGGCGTGCCGCCGTTCGCGTCCGCTTTAAAATCGATACCATGAACTTGGAGATCTTATGAAGAGCCACGCGAAAGTTGTGGTCATCGGCGGCGGCGTGGTCGGCGCCAGCGTGCTGTATCACCTGACCAAGGCCGGTTGGAAGGATGTGTTGCTGATCGAACGCGCGGAACTCACGTCGGGTTCTACGTGGCATGCCGCGGGAGGCATGCACACCGTCAACGGCGATCCCAATGTCGCGAAACTGCAGCAGTACACCATCGAGCTCTACAAGGAAATCGAGCGGATCTCGGGGCAGTCCTGCGGCGTCCACATCACCGGCGGCATCATGCTGGCCGGCTCCCGCGAACGGCTAGACTGGCTGAAAATGGCCAAGGCGCGCGGCCGCTATCTCGGCATGGACTTGGAAATCATTTCCGTCGATGAAGCGGCGAAGCTGTTTCCGCTGATGGACAAATCGCATTTCAAGGGGGCGATGTACGACCCCATCGAAGGACACGTCGATCCCTATGGCGTCACCCATGCGTATGCGAAGTCCGCGCAAATCGGAGGCGCGGACATCGTCCGTCATACGCGGGTCACGGATCTCAAAGCCCGGGCCGACGGTTCTTGGGACGTGATCACCGATCACGGCAATGTGCATGCCGAACACGTGGTGAACGCGGCCGGGCTGTGGGCACGCGAAGTGGGGCGCATGGTGGGTATCGAGCTGCCCATTCTGGCAATGGAGCATCAATACCTCATCACCGGGGATATGCCGGAATTGGTCGGTAAGAAGGAGCAGTTGCACGCCATCGATTTCGAAGGCGAAATCTACATTCGCCAGGAGCGCGGCGGCATGCTCATGGGCACTTATGAACGTGCCGGGGTGCCCTGGTCGGCAGTGACCACCCCCTGGGACTTCGGACAGGACTTGTTGCCGAACGACCTGGAACGCATCGCGCCGAGCCTCGAAGTTGGATTCGCGCACTTCCCGTCGCTTGGCGCCGCCGGCATCAAGAAAGTGGTGAACGGGCCGTTCACCTTCGCGCCCGACGGCAATCCTCTGATCGGGCCGATACGAGGTTTGAAGAATTTTTGGGTTGCCTGCGGCGTGATGGCAGGGTTCAGCCAGGGCGGCGGCGTCGGCTTGGCGCTGTCGCGATGGATGGTCGACGGCGATCCCGGCGCCGATATCTGGGGCATGGACGTGGCGCGCTACGGCGACTGGACCACGCTCGCCTACACCAACGCCAAGGTTCGGGAGAATTATTCACGCCGCTTCAGTATTCGCTTCCCAAACGAGGAGCTGCCCGCCGCGCGGCCGTTGCGCACCACGCCGATCTACGAAAAGCTGCAGGCTGAGCACGCGGTATTCGGCGACTATTGCGGCCTGGAACACCCGTTATGGTTCGCGCCGTCGGCGCACGAAGCCCAAGATGTGATCAGCTTCCGCCGCTCCAATGCCCACCCGCACGTCGCGGCGGAATGTCAGGCCGTGCAGAAGTCCGTGGGACTTTTGGAGATTTCGAACTACGGTAAATTCGACATACGCGGGCCCGGCACCGCGGACTGGCTGTCGCACATGATGGCGAACCGCGTTCCGGCAGTCGGGCGCATCGCCCTCACGCCGATGCTGAACGACCGCGGCAAGCTGATAGGCGATTTCACCATGTGCCGAGTTGCCGCCGACCACGTCTTCCTCGTGGGCACCTATGCCGCAGAGACCTACTACATGCGCTGGTTCGAGCGGCACATGCCTGCCTCGGGCGTCTCGGTGCGGCCTTGCGCGATGGAGTACGTCGGACTGTCGGTTGCGGGACCGAATTCTCGGGCGCTGTTGCAGGGTTTGGTGCGCGATGATTTATCCACCGCCGCCTTTCCTTTCATGTCGTTCAGGCGCATGGAAATCGGCATGGTTCCGGGCTATGTCGGGCGCGTGTCCTTCACCGGCGACATGGGGTTCGAGATCTGGGTGACCACCGACTATCAACGTGCACTCTATGATCTGCTGGTCAAGGCAGGGCGCGAATACGGACTCAAACTATTCGGCGGGCGGGCGCTCAACGCCATGCGTATCGAGAAGGGCTTCGGCAGCTGGGCCCGGGAGTTCCGGCCCATTTATGGACCCTTCGAAGCCGGCCTCGACCGATTCGTCGACTTCAAGAAGAGCGAGTTCATCGGCCGCTCGGCCGCCGCCGAAGAGAAGGAGGGCGGCGGCGCATTGCGCCTGGTGTCATTCAAGGTCGACGCGACCGACGCCGACGCCATCGGCGATGAACCGATCTGGCACGAGGGCAAGCCCGTGGGCTGGGTCACCTCCGGCGCTTTCGGACACCGCGTCAACCAGTCGCTCGCGCTCGGCTATGTGCCGGCCGCCTTGGCCAACGCCGATGCGGGATTCGAGATCGAAATCATCGGGGAGCGCCATAAGGCCGAACGGGTGACGGGGGCCACGTTTGATCCGAGCGGCAAGCGCATGCGCGATTGAGAGTTTGCGCCCGTGCCGGCATCTGTTTACTGTGGGCGAACGCCTTATGGGATCTCGATGGAGGTTGGGCCGCGTTCCCGCGGAAACTTACTCGAATTAAAATGAATTATGTGGTCTATCCTATTGATAAATTAGATACTATCTAACTACGAGCGGGAATTCCTACGATGCTGAGCACACCCCCGGTGGACTTGGGCTACAACGGCTTGACCGAACACACGGAAGGGCTGCCCGCGGATGCCTATTTCGACCCGCGTCAATATGAACGGGAACTGCAGCGCCTGTGGTATCGCAATTGGATCTACGTCGGCCGGTCCAGCGACGTGGCACACGCTCGAGCGTTCCGAACGTTTGAATTGGGCGACCAACGGATATTGTTGGTGCGCGACGATCAGGGCGCCTTGCAAGGATTCCACAACACCTGCCGGCATCGCGGTGCGGCGCT